>DASTOD010000567.1:0-54852 GCA_035762645.1 Binatia bacterium
CGCAATCCGATGAAGTCAGTGGTTCACGCGCTGGCGAACTGGAAGATGAACTGGCAATCGGGCAAGTATCAGAAGCCCGGGAATTTGGAAGTTAAGAGAAGGAAGGAGGATGCGTTATGGGACAAAAAGCTCACGTGAAGGAGAAGGAAGAAGATCGACTGCCGGTGCACGATTCGCAGGCGGAATGGTTTCTCCTGGCGTGCGTGGTGAACAAGCCCGAACTCATCGGGGCGATCAACCTTGAGGCGATCTACCAGAGCGACGCGCGGGCGATGGGACAGCGTATGAAGGCGTTGATCCTGGCGGGGCATTCGTCCGTCCAGCGGGCGGAAACGTTCGAGCATCAGTTGATGCTGGAGACGCCTGACCGGGATGTGTTCGGGAATCTGAACCGGGCTTTGAACGAGTTGCCGAGTGCGCACGGATGGGATTACTGGTTGGGCATTGTGACAAACTTCCATCAGTCCCGTACGATCCGGGCGCTGGGCTCGCAATTGGAGGAGGCGGCCGAAGGGATCAGGGGCGGGGACAGCCTCGGTGCGCTGAGACTCGCCGGGGAATTGAAGAGTCTCGCCAGCGGGGGACAGACAGCGGAGGGCAGGACGATGCAGGAATTGGGGCCCGAATTGATTGCCGGCTGGGAGGAGCACTGGAACAAGGGGGGTGGTCTCAAGGGAGTCTCGACCGGGTTTACGAACCTGGACCGGATCACGAGCGGTCTGCAGGACAATCGGCTGTATGTGATCGCCGGACGACCGGCGCAGGGCAAGAGTTCGTTCTGTCTGCAACTGGCGCATCACGCTTCGGCAGCCGGAGTGAGGACGGTGTTTTATTCACTGGAAATGCCCAACCTGGAACTGGCCGGGCGGCTGGCGGCCGAACAGGGGAGGTTCGATGCCGGAGCGTTCTCGCGCGGCACCGCGGTTGAGACGGATTTCCAGAAGGCGACGATCGCCATACGCCAGACACACAAGTTGCCCCTCGTGTTCGTCGATCATCTCTGTTCGTTGAGTGAGCTGGTGGCATCCGCGCACCGACATTATGAAGCCGGGGCACGCCTGTTGATCTTCGATTACCTCCAGCGCATTCGGATTCCGAATTTCAAGGGAACGCGCAACGATCTGGTGACGGAGATCAGCCTCACGCTGAAGGATCTGGCCATGAGCCTGAAAATTCCCGTCGTGGCCGCCGCGCAGTTGAACCGTGGATCGGAGAAGGAAGGGCGGCGCCCCTCGCTCGCGGACCTGCGCGACTCGGGCAGCATCGAGCAGGATGCCGATTTCGTCGGTCTCCTGCACAGCGAAGGAGGCCAATCCGAGGAGAGCCTGTTGCTGGTCGGCAAAAACCGGAGTGGCGATACCGGGGTGCTCTCGTTCACCTTCCGCCGGCAGTTCACCCGGTTCGATTGTTTATGAGCGACTTCACTCCGGAGATTGTCGACGACGAACTGTCCGAACTGCTGACGAAGCTCTGCGCTCAACCGGACGTCAATACCGTGCTCGAGATCGGCAGCGGGGACGGCCGAGGATCCACCCAGGCGATCCTCAAGGGACTCGCCGGGAAGAATCCTCGTGCGACGCTGGGCTGCCTCGAAATCAAGTCGGACCGGTACGAGGCGTTGCTCAAAAATATCGAACCCTACTCCTCACAACTGTACTGGATTCATTGCGGTCGGCTTTCATCGGTGCCGGTGTCGGAGTGGATGCGTCGTTCCGAGATCGAACGATTCTATAAAAAGGTGCCCACCAAACTCAATGACTGGCCCCTGGAACAGGTGTTGGGCTGGTGGGATGACGAGGCCGCGCATGCGATCGTCCTCCGACAGGAGGGGATCCAGATCATGAAGCAACGCTGCGAAGTGACCGCCTTCGACCTCGTGTTGCTCGATGGCTCGCCCTTCTGCGGGGAGGCGGACCTGAGAAAAGTCTGGGGCGCGAAATACCTTGTGCTCGACGACATCGACGACATCAAAAACCGCGTGGGGTTCATCAAACTGCTCGACCGCGTATCGGGCTACAAATTGCTGAAGTTGAATCGGACGCTCAGAAATGGGTACGCAGCCTTTCAAAGAGCATGAACAAAGTCCGGCGCGCGACGATTGACGGACGACGACCAACTCAACCGAAAGGACACCCATGAACACCAATCCTGACGAACCGGCTTTTCCGACGCTTAACAGCAGGCGGGCCGGACTTTCGAGACTCGAAATCTTCACCCTGGCGGCGATGCAGGGGCTGATCACAACCGGCTGGACTGGCAGAGAGAATGACTTGGGCGCATGCGCCGTGCTCTACGCTCGCGCGACCCTCGCCGCGCTGGAAAAGGAGGCGAGGCCGTGATTCCATACGAGGTTCTTCTGCTGGTTGTGGTAGCGTGCCTTTTGTTTGGCTTGGATCAGCTACGGCGGATGGAAGGCGACTCGGAGTTTTGGTGGGTGGTTGCGCTGCTGTGCGTAATCAGCTTCGTGCTCGGCGCAAGCGTTATGCACCGCGTTTTCAAAAGCCACGCGGTGCGCAAAGGGCACGCGGAGTACTACCTGGACGACAAAGACTGGCGCCGGTGGCGGTGGAAAGGAGACGAATGAAAGGCGCGGAGTTAGATGAAAGGGCGCAAGACTTAAACGTCGCCATCTCCGAAATCCTTTACGCCGGAGGGCACGACCGCCCAGACGAGCTGATTGTGGCGGAAATCAAAAAGGCGTTGGTTGACGCCTATCGCGCCGGGATGACGGAGGCGGCGGCAGAAGTGCGCTTGCTTTCACCGGGCACCAAGAGTGAGGAACGTGCTATCGCTTTTGAAGAGGCCATTACGGCTATTCTCGAAGCCCGCGACCGCAAAACCGGGGAGGGAACATGAGCGACGACGAAATCAATGTTGCAGTGGCGGAGGCGTGCGGGTGGTTGGTGTCCGACTACGCCAACGACCTCAACGCGATGCACGAAGCCGTTTGCTCGCTTCATTCGGCAGATCGTGGGTGTTGGGCTTTGGAATTGAAAAAGCTTGTTCGCGGTATCGACATTGACGGGGAACCGTTCTTGGATTCTGTGGCCAACGCCACCGCCCGCCAGCGTGCTGAGGCGTTCCTGCGGACGCTGGGCAAGTGGCCCGATGACGCCGCGCGAAAGGACAGACCATGAAAACCAAACACAACCAACTGAAACTCAAGCAAGCGGTCCTGACCTTGGAGGAGGGGCTGCACCGTCTCCGCTTTCTGGTCCACCCGGACCAGACTGAGGGCTTTCGCGCCTTGCGGTTGCTGCGAAAGTGGGCGCGCTCGGCACTCGAAGTCCAGGCCCACACGCAACTGAACCGAGCCGTGAACGCTGAAGCGAAGCTCGCCGCGCTACGCAAGAAAGAGCGGTCGGGAAAGGAGAAGCCATGACCCCCTCTTTCAAACGTAAGTTCGACGCGCTATGTCGGGGAATGCGGCGCTTTGAGTGGGAGTTGCTATCTGGTAGAATACGCACAGTGTTCCCGCGCGACTGTCCGCTAACGTGTGGCACGGACCAGAGTGTTTGTTTTCCGACCGGGGCAGGATTGGATAGGGGCTTTACCATGCGCGAGGTTATGCAAGTCGTAAATGCTGCCGATAACGCACCCCGCCATAGCAAACCCATCCGCCGCGCCTTGATCAAGGCGGCGGGGTTAAAAGAAAGGAAGCCATGACCCCCAACCTCGAACAACTCGCGCAGGAGACGGCCGAGAAGTGTGCGAAAGAACTGATGCCGCCACGCAGTATGTGGCCAACAGGTCAAGCACCCAACGACATGCTTGCAGCTAAAATGGTTGCTCCCTACATCCTCCGCGCCCTCGAAGCGGCGGTGGAGCCGTGGAGGGCGCAGGTGCGGATGCTTGAGCAAAACATTGTCGAACAGCACAACAGGTCAGCCAACGAACTCGCCCAACTTCGCGCCCGCGAACAGCGGTTGCGGGAGTCTTTAGAGAAAATGGTCAAGTGGTGTCCGCCGATCAGAGACGAGATGGTAAACAATGCCGCTTTCAAGCAGTTCAAAGCGATTCACGCCGAAGCCCGCCAAGCCCTCGCCGACATCGAATGCGAACCAACCAATGAAAGACGATGACCATATCACGCAGGTAGCCTTCGACACGAGGCCGTTTGAGGTCCACATCCCTAATCTCGAAGGCACAGCGACGGCGAGAACCTTCACAATTCAGGTGCCCGTGAGAATTGAAGACGGCGTGGAGATTCTGACCCCTGAAGCGCACAAAAACATCGCAGCTGCCAAGTTCCCGGAGTTCGCAAAGATGGTTGTAGAACTGCGAGCACGTGAGAAGAGGTTGCGGGGAGCGCTGGAGCGGATTGCGCGAAGTCACCCCGCGCGAAGCGACTTGAGGTTTGCAGCCGAGGACCTGCGGCAGTTTGCCCAACAAGCCCTCGCCGACGCGGAGAAAGGAGAAGCGTGAGTTACCGCCCCATCACCGACTTCTGGTTTCTGGCGCGGGCGCGGCTCAAAGGCGGCGTCAAGTATTACGGCGCGTATCTTGGCGGTTTCCCTGAGCGGGCGCGGGTGCTGATCGGCTGCGGCATTAACGAGCCGCTGCTGCACGTCTGCGGCGGCATGGCGCGACTGTACCCTTACAAGCTGGGTTTTGGCCCCAATGACAAGACGCTTGATCTCGCGCCGGAGTGCGAACCGGACTTTTTGCAGGACGCTTTGGCGCCACTGCCGATGCACGCCGGCGGTAGTCTCTGGCCCGGCATTCTCATCGACCCGCCGTATTCGCCGGAGGACGCCAAGCACTACACGCCGGGGATCATGAACTACCCCTCACCGCGCAAGCTGCTGGCCAATGCGCTGCGCTCTGTGGCGGTGGGCGGCAAGGTGGGATTGCTGCACTATGTACCGCCCAAGCCGCCGCCCGATGCGCGTTTTGTGGCCTGCGTTGCAGTGGCCTGCGGCTTTGAAAACCGGCTGCGATGCTTCAGCGTGTTTGAGCGGCTGGAGGAGAAAGGCCAGCCATGACTCTCTGGTCCGTTCAATGGCGCTCGCGCAGCAAACTGAGCGGCGCAAGGCGTCACCTGATTTATCGCGAGGGATTGCCGGTCTTGTTCCGTACGCGAAGCAAGGCGCGCGCGTTCATCGCCAAGGAATACGGCTACATTGCCCGGCGAAAGGGCCTGCGCGCCGAGCCGCACGGCTGGCGGATGCCGAGGCCGGTCAGGGTGAGAATCGTCGAGGAGAAGGATTGAACTATGCCAACTGAAACACCCATTCCGAAAGATCACCCGCTGATGGTGGCGTGGGAAGCCTACAAGGCGACGCCCGATTACGCCAACACACGTAAATGGGCATCTCACGACGAGCACGTTGACGGCTCGCTTTGGGCTGCGTTCTCCCAAGGATGGTTCCTTTGTGAAAATCAACGCACGGAGGAAAATTTCAGTCAACCACCAACCACGAAAGGAAACATGGGAAACCCTGCTACGGAATCCGAAAAGCCAGCAACCGCACCAATCGCCAACCTGAACTTCGGCCAGGCGATCGAAGCCCTCAAAAATGGCAGACGCGTCACGCGACCGGGATGGAACGGCCGCGGAATGTATCTCTGGCTTCTGCCGGCGACCCTGGTCAAAGCTGAATGGTGCAAGGAACCACACTTGAAGCAACTCGCCGAACAAAACGGAGGAGAGATTCGATGTCTGGGCAGCATCCGCATGCTGACAGCCGACAAAAAAGTCCTCACGGGATGGCTCGCCAGTCAAAGCGACGTCCTGGCCGAGGACTGGATGATCCTGGAGTGAGCAAGCCGACCAAATTCAAATCGGCATCGGGGGTGAAGCCTTACCACAAAACCGAAGTGGTGATCTTCATCCCCGATTCCATGAGTGACGCCGAGGCAATTTACTGGATCGAAACGCGCGGGCGCGGATTTGCCACCGTCGAGGCGTACCTCGAACCCACCCAACGCTTCGACGAACTGCTCATCGGTGAAAGGAGCTTCAGCGCGTGAACGAACAACCTTCACTCTTGAATCCTCAGATTGGCCTCTCTTCACCGCCAGCACCAACGCCGATCACAAAACCACCCATCAAATTTTTTGTGCCGGGAATTCCAAAGACGGCCGGTAGCAAGCGCGCGTTCATGAAACCGGGAATGAAATTCCCGATCATCGTCGATGACGCGGGGCAGGCAGGAAAAGACTGGCGTGGGGACATCAAACGTTTCGCCAGCGAATACGCGTCGCTGAATCTCATCACGTCTCCGCTCGAAGTCACCTTCACGTTTCAAATGCCCAGACCCAAGGGACATTTCGGTTCGGGTTCAAACAGCCAAGCCGTGAAGGCATCCGCCCCGAAAGTGCCCACCACGAAACCGGACCTGCTCAAAATGGCGCGTGCGGCTGAGGACGCTTTAACCGGCGTCATCTGGGTAGATGATTCGCAGATCGTTGACGAACATCTGCACAAACGCTACGGCGCGCCCGGAATGTGGGTCGAGATAAGGGAACTGGAATGAAATACCGTATCTCTGAATGGCACGGCTGTTACGACGCCTCATGGGGTAATCTGATCACCAAAGCCAGTTTCGCTCATCCTTGAGCATATCGGCTTTCAAACGGTTGAGCGGATTCACGCCATGCTGACTTCCGAGAAGCGTCACACGGACCTGTTCGAAGGTGAAACGGTGAAGAAGACCGAACGTAAGAGTTTCTTCCGACGCCTTGCTGAAAAGAAGGGTTCTCCAAGGATTGATTTTGAAGAAGTGATCATCGCCAGAAAAATTCACGGTTGACAACTTTCCCCTGAAGTGGTTCCGTCCCGATGCTGACTCTGAACTTCAGAGTGAACCTCGCTCCTTCAGCAAGAGCGCCGCCAGCGAACGGACAGTCCTCCTGAGCCTGGCCAGAAGGCAACGGTTGTAAAGGAACTCACCATTCCACGACGGTGAAACTGTTGCTCTTAGCAAATTCTGGCTTATGGCAAACGATTGCGACAAGTATAAGGATTACCTTTTCGACCGCGCGCCTCATTTCGACCTCGACATTCTTCGCGACTGGTTCCCGACCGACGACGCCTTCATGGGCCATTTCATGACGGGCACCTGGGACGCGTTTACCGGCGCCGAACACACCTACGACCGCGTCCATGTCGCCTTCCCGAACGTGAGCGGATGCCGTACGCCCGTCACCCGGACGCCCGACACCTGCGAGACGTGCGACCTGCCCGAAAAACTCATCGGCTGGGGCACGACCCGCAAGACCTACGGCCTCGAGGGTGAGTCCTACCGGACAAACCTGCTGTGTTTCGACCAGATCAATTCGAAGGCCGCGGCCAAGGAGCAATTCTCCCAGATCCTTCAGGGGTTGAAGGATGCCACGCGAATCATTCAGTCGAACTACCTGCGTCTGCAGGCGCTCAAAGGGGCGGAAAAGTTGTACATCGCCAATGGGGCCGATCCGACCAAGTTCGTCACGATCAACGCCGCCCTGTTGGGGACCGATTGCACCGAGTTGCACCTGGCCGTCGGCGATCTGCCGACGTCGCAGTTGACCCGGCCGTATCTCGAAAACTTCTGGGAACCGCTGCAGTTGACCGGTTACTTCAAGTCGAAGTACGTGCCCGCGGGCATCATGAAGGTCATCACCGACCCGACCACGACCCGCAAGCTGCGCAAGGACAATTTCGAGGAGCGTTTCCGCTACTCGGACCTGCAAAAGGGCTCGGAACTCTACAAGTTCGGGATCTCGGATGGCGTGGGCAATTTCGGTTTTGCCTGGGATCCGTATCCCATGCGCTATCAGCGCGTCGGCGGGGGAGGACTCCTCAAGCGCATCTTCCCCTGGGACAACGTCCCGGCCACCATCGGCATCAAGCCCGAAGTGCAGGCCGCTTACAGCAAGCGCAGCTACCAGATCAGTTACATCTGGCATCCGGAAGCCGCGCGCGTGCTGACCCAGCAGCTCGAAGCCATCAACTCCGAGATGCCCTTCCTCGTTCGTAACCTCGGCGGCAAGTGGTACTTTGCCGGCGGGAACAAGAGCGAGGTCATCACCTGGACCGATCCGGTCACCGGGCAAGTCTGCACGGTCGACAACAAGCGGCACAACAAGGGTCTGTTCTGGGCCGACTTTGTGAACGCCATCCGCTACGAGCGTCCGGAACTGGTCCGCGCGATTCTGCACCTGCATGAGCCGCCTTGCGTGGTCGATGATCCGACCTGCTCGGATGAGCCCGCCAGCGTGGTTCAGGATTACGACAGCGGCAACGCGCTCTGTCCGGAGGTTCCGTAATTTTCAATTCCGGGGCCGGAGTTAAAATTTCCGGCCTCGGATTTTAACTCATGAACGATGGCCGTGTTTTAGAGTCGGCGCTCCCGGCTCAACCAGAAGTGAAGAGCATGTATAAATCGGGTGCCCAGCCAGGCATGGGCTTGTCCCGTCAAAAAGGCGCCTCGTCTGGGGGCATGAAATCCGACAAAAACGTCATTCCCATGGGGAAACCCCTCCCGAACTCGCCCGGGAAGGGATTGGGAAAGACCAGCAGCGGCATGTATAAACGCTGATGGCCCGCATCGCCGCAGAGGAGATGGAAGGCGCTGCTCCAGGGATGGAGGAGGGCGAAGCCACCGCCATTCTGGGCGCCGAGATGGGTGGCGGCAAACGGTTCAAGCCCGGTGACGTCATCATGCTTGATGTCGTCTCGATTGATGAGTCGGACGGGTCGATGACCGTGAAGTATCATCAGGAAGCCGAAGCGCCGGAAGGTCCGATGGAAGCCCTGGATCGGGCGTTCGAGGAAGAAGAAGGCGCCGGCAGCGAACCAACGGATTGAAAGGTTGAATCATGGCTACGTGTACGCTCGAAGGATTGATTTCCGAGGAATCGGCGAAGTTCACGAACCTGACGAAGCAACAGCGTCGCGCCCTCATGGTTTACATGCTCATTCAGGAGCTTGCCGCCCTGGGCGGAACCGATTACTCGGCCGATTTCCTGCAACTCCAGGAGGACGTGAAGCCGTTCAGCGCCATGCGCGAGGACCAGCGCGAAGGTGCCCTGATCCAGATTTTCAAGGAGAATGCCGTCGCGGCCGGCGCCACCATCCCCGACGACATCAACGATTTGATGGAAGCAATCAAGTGCATCGAATGCGCCCGGCCCTCGGACCTGGAATTGATTCTCCTGTTGCTGACCTGCCAACTGGGCGTTCACGCTTGATGTGCAATGCCTATCGACATCAACGCGCTTCTGTTGCAAGGCCGTTGTTACGGCTGCCTGAGCCCGCTGGATCGGCGCCGTGTCTATGCGGCCATTCTCTGCGAAATTGTCCGGACCAATGACTCCGAGTTCGATTGCGACAGCCTGAGTGATGGTTGCGTGGCCTGCCTGCAACCCGTCAAGCAGGCATTTTTGCAGGTGCAGTTGCTCTGCCTTCTCAACCAGGTGGATGATCCCACTTTTGACTGTGACCCCGCAACCCTTCTCGCCAACGACCCCTGTCTCGCCTGCCTTGACTCGTCCACACTCCTGACGCTCATCACGACGATGGCCGCCAACGCGCTCCTTGCGGAGAACCCGGCCGCCGAGACTGACCCGAACGTTTTGCTGGTCGATCACCCGTGCCTCGCCTGTCTCGACGGGCGCTTCCTGGAAACCCGCATCAGTTTGCTGCTCGCGGCGTGGCTGGAACAATTCCAGGCCGTGAACATCGCCGCGCTGGTCGCGCAATGCGATTGCGTCGCCCTGGCGGTGCCGGGAGGCCAAAAAATGCCCTTGTTACCATTACAGGCGCTGCAGTGGGCGCCCGTTTCGGAGTCGCCGCCGACGCCAGTGGACAACGCGATCGCCCTCGCCGGCCAGACGACCGATGTCTGGAAACGGGCCGGAGCCACTGCGGACGTCGTCCTGCTTTCCGGATTCTGATTTATGGCCAACACTGCCGTCTCCAACTTTCCCGAAACCGGTCCTGCCCTTTCCACCGATCTCCTCGGAGGTTCGCGCAGTCCGCATGCCGTCGGCGATGATCTGAAATTGACCATCACCGAAGTTCTGACCTTCATTCAGGCGAACCAGACCACCATGCTGAATCTGGACGGTTCAGCCTTCACCATCGTGGGCGGAGATGCCAATGCCACCACGAATGGGACGGCGCTGGTCGATGCCTATGCTGCCGCGAAGCTGGCCACCCCCCACGGGGCGGCGCTATCCACCAGTAATCGCTTCACCATTTTCCTATTACCTGGTCAGTATTCATTGACTGGTGGAGCATTGAATCTCAACGCTGAGTTCATTGATCTGGTCGGGCTCTCCGCTCACACCGGCCCGCTGCGCTGGGCGAATGCGGCGGATGAGGCGAGAAGGGGGGACGTGCTCCTCACTTCGACCGGTAACACGATCACCATTACGGCCACCGGCAACACCGATTTGGCCTTGATCAACCTGTGCGTGGTCACTACAACGGCGGCCAATTTTGCCATCGCCATCAGTGGGGGTGCCCGGACTGCCGAAACCTGGAGGAATCTGTTCCTGGTAAACACCGGCGGGCTGACCAACGCCTCGATGCAGGTCGATGTCGATTTTCCAGGTAAATATCAGGATGTTCGCACTTTTAATCAACGAGCCTTTGGTTTTCGCATTTCGGCTGGGGCAGTGTCAGCGTCCGGTGTATTTGATCGATGCAAGGCCGGGTCCCTTTCCTTCGCCTCGGCCCTGGTTGACGGCTTCGGCGCGGCCAGCGGCACCTTCAATGAATGTGAGGCAGGAAATCTGTCATTTGGCCGCCTAAGTGCGGGAGGTAATTTCTTTCGCTGCCGGCAACATGAGATTTCGGGCGTCGCCGGGGGAATGTTTGGGTTTGGGAGCGGTTCCAGCGCCAATGGTTTGTTCATTGACTGTGACACTGGTAGCAGCACTTCAAATTGTTATGGGGTAGGGAACACCAGCGGCACCTTCGTTAATTCTCAATGTAGAAGTGGAGTGTTTAGTGCTGGTGGAGCAGGCACTACTTACAGTGGAACGTGGATAGATTGCGTTGGTGGTGATAACTCCTTCGGTGGTGGTCAGAGCACCTTTAGCGGAATCGCCCGGCACTGCGTCGGCGGCGCCGGATCGTTCGGGGGAAGCACGGCCACGGGTGGCACGATGAGCGGGACGTGCGATCATTGCGTTGGCGGCAATGGATCGTTTGGCGGTGGAGTGACGACGGGCGGCACTTGCAGTGGCAATTTAACTCACTGCACCGGGGGCACGAACTGCTTCGGCGGGGGCGGAACGACCGCCGGCACCTTGTCCGGAAGGCTGTCCAACTGCCGGATGAGCGGCACCCTCAACGCGACCGTCACGGGCTCGATCATCGAATCGGACATCGACGGCTGGGGCGATGTGTTTACGCCTCCGACCGCCGATTCGACCGCGATCAACAACACCGCGGCGGAAACCAACTTCAGTACGAACATCAGCATCCCGCTTCGGGCCTGGAAAATCGGCAAGATTTACCGGTTCGAATTGAACGGCAAATACTCGACCGACGCCGCGACACCGGGGACGTTGATCCTACGGGTGAAGCTCGGGACGACCGTGATGGCGCTCTCGAAGACGTTCACTCTTCCAGCGGCCGCCGCGAACGCCGGTTTCAAGATTGTGGGCAGCATCACCTGCCGGACAACCGGGGCGACCGGAACGGTTTCGGCTGAGGCCGCATTCTTCATCGAGGATAACCTCATCGGCGCGTTTGGCTGCACACCCTCGAACGGCACGAAGACCGTGGACACGACCGCCGCGCAGACCTTCCAGGCGTCGGCGCAGTTCAGCGTCGCCGATGTGGACAACAGCATCACGCTAGAGAACATTCAATTGAGTCCGCTGGCGGCGTAATATGAGTGAAATGGAGGCGGAACCACGGATTGCTCCGACCTTGATCCCGCCGACCGTTTCACGGGATAATGCTGAAATGCTCGAAAGCGAACATGCGGATTTGAGGCAGATTGACAAACGCTTGTCGGTACTCGAAACCCAATTCACTTTTGAACGACGTATATCGGGCGCGGAAATCCAGAATGCCAGAATTGTGTCGGATATTGAGAGCGAGAAAGGCACGACGCGAAGGGTGAATGCCCAGATAGACGCCGACATCCGCACGTTGTCCGGAAGGGTGAGCGCGGTGGAGAAGGCCGTCTGGATGGGTGTAGGAATCATCATCGCCGTACAGACGCTCCTGTCCTACCTGCTAAAGAATTGACGGTGCCGGGCGTTGGCGTAGAGTCCGCCCATGAAAATGAACCGAAGATTCGCCTTTGTCGCTCTCGCCTCCCTCCTGATCACGGCGGGATGTTCAACGATCAACCCCGATACGGGCCAGAAGGTTTTCGATCCCATCAGGACCGCCCAGGTCAAGGCCGCCCTTCAGGCGCCGGTCCAGGAGACGATCACCCGGATCATTCGCAATTCCCCGGAGCACAGCGATCAGATCGCGAATTATTTCCGTTCCGCCGGCAATGTCTTCTGCAAGATGCGGGATACATCGCGCTTCGAGCCACAATTCCTCATTGCCGAACTTGAGAAGGCGACCGAAGGCCTCCAGCAAGGTTTGGATCCCCTTGCCATCACTGCGAAAAACACGATTATTGCCCTGTACGTCGTCTTCTATTCGCAGCGTCAAAGCGCAGATCTCTCACCGGAAAAGTTCCTCTGGAATACTTCGGACCTCTTCTGCAACGCCATCAATACCGGACTGAAGGACGCGGGAAAGCCTGGCACGTCCTGAATATCAATGAAATGGTCAAGCGTCCCGGGGAACCTTCGGTTGTCGTCCATGTCACCATCATCAACCCTCTGCGGAAGGTTAAGAAAACGGTGACCGGCAGCGCCTTTGCACGCACGCCGTCTCCGGCGAGCGTCATGGAAGCGGCCCGCGAGGCCCTGAAAGAAGCGTCGGAATGTTACGCGATTGAACGCTGCAACTATTGTGTTCCGGATCATCCGCTCCCCAATGGTTCTTTGCCTGGCGGGAGTTCTGTTTTGGACGGGTTGTCAGTCGCCCCCTTCTCCGGGCCTGGACTCCGGAACGATGGGCAACCCGCCCATGCCCCCACTGCCCCCAAACCGCCTGAGAATCAGTGAATCGAGCCGGAACGAAACGATAGAGCCGGTGGGGACATGGACACTGGCCGACACGGTAAGGACGAACGGACTCGGGCACGCCGAATTCATATTTCATACCCAAACCGTCTGGCAGGGGTGGGAATTCGAACAGTCCGACGATGGATACCAATGGCAGTCCTTCGCCCGGTCAGTTCACACAAACAACACACGAACCGCTTTCGTGGTTGTGAACACCGCCGCGGCAATACGGACAAACAGGGTGTACCGGATCAGGCGGATTTATTAGACTTGTCTTGGGGGCTCGCGGCGGCGGCTCCGTCCTTCATTCCCTGAGCGGCAATCGTGGCGCTCGTCTTCGCGTTCTCCCTCTGAATATCCGCGGCCGCGGCGGCATTGTCCCGGCGTTGCTCAGCCTGAAACTCCAGTTCATCGTGACGCATGCGCTGTGCGGCTTCAGCCTCGTTGGCCTGCAATTCGGCCGCTGTTTTCATCTGCTCGCTCTGAATCTCGGCAATGACCTTTGGATCCGGCTGTCCGTTGCCATTCCTTTCCTGCTGCCGTTGCTGGAATCCTTTCACATCGTTGACCATCTTGCCCAACGCCTTCCCGTAGGCCGCCACCTTTTCCCGGGCCGATTCGTCCTGCGCCAGCAAGTCAATGTGCCGCTGAATGAATCGGGCCACGTTCATCAGTCCAACCACGTCGTCGGGAGTCCCGACGTTGTCCTGACGCTGGATCCGGGCGATTTTGATTCCCATCTGCCGGCCAAGCGTTTCAATCTGTTCGCTGTGATCCATGCCTGCCTTTGGCTCCATCGGTACGCCTTGCATCAGCGCCCCAAAAGACAGTTCTGCGTCGTGAACGCTGTCGCTGACCTCCTGGTCCCTGTCCAGCGGCATGAGTTCAGTCGCCAGCTTGGAGTCGGACAAAGCCTCAACGTACATGTGCGTCGCCAGCCGTTGCCCGGGCGGATCCAGTAATTGACGAATTCCCATGATCTCCTTGGTCTGTGCGATCTCCAGCATCTTGTTGCCGCCGCCGACAACCTTGTCCGCGCTGATCTCCCAGGACTCGACGTCCATGACCTCGGCCGGTATGCCTTTGTTCGCACATTCGGCCTGGAACTTCCTGGCGTCCGCGTTCTCCGACTTTTTCAGGCAGAAACGCCGGCAGATTTCGTGATAGGCAAACTCCTCCTGGTTGTAGGCCAGCGTCAATAAGCCGCTCATCAGGGCGTTGACCTGGTTCACCCGGGCGATAACTTCGGTCGCCGTCGTCTCCTTCTGGGTGCCCGTGTCAATGTCCTGCGTGTAGGCGCTCGAACTCTCGCTCATCAGTTGCCGGTAGCTCGACATCAGCAATTGGAACAACTCCGGACGCACTTCGTATCGCTGTTCGCGAGGCACGATCGAAACGCCCTCTGGCAAAATGCCCTTGTCGAAGAAACTCAGCCGATTCAGCCTGGCCAGATCAGCTGGATTTCCCACTCTCAGCCAGACCTGGGCATCGGTATGAACCAATTCGGTGAGCTTGGATCGGATCCGGTTCATCAGATGACACACGTCGTACAACTGGAATCCCAGTGAGCGCACGGCCCAATGGTGAAACGGTGGTTTGTTCGAAAGATCCCCGTACTGAATATGCAACAGTTGCCCCAGCTCGCTGGCTGCGATCCTGTTTTTTCCGTCATAAACCCACTTGGCGTCGTTCGCCTTGAAATCGCTGTAGGGGGAACCTGCCGTCGGACCTTCGATGTCCCGAATCATCCGCCGTTTCCAGTTGCCCTTGTCGTCCTTGAAGAAGAAATCCCAGAGGGTGACCGTCGGGGCGCTGTCCGTAGACCAGAAGACCTGATTCTGCTTGTAGAGTTCATACATCTTTTCCGGATCATCCGCCCAGGTGTAATTGGCGGCCGTCGTGTTCGTGTTCTTGAGTTCATCAAGGATGACTCGCACTACGGATTGATTCCATCCCGGGTCTACGTTCTTGCGCTGGGTCTTTCGGGCCAACTGATCCGGAGTCCAGACACGGCGCACGGCGAAAAAGGGAAGGTTCTCCAGAGAGGTTTCCGTATCCGTCGGGACCAGCAAATCCTCAATCGCCACAAACTGCGGACGCCAGCCGTAGCGCGTTTCCCACATTTGCGGACCAATCCCATGCAGGACGACGCTGGCGAACTTCGATCGGACGTGTTGCAGGTACGCCCAACTGCGTTTCATCACCCGGTTGATTCGTCTCGTGATGAACTGGCTCCATTCCTGGCGCTTGGCGGACGTACCTCGATCGACCCGGACCGTGAAGAAGTTCTCCGGTTTCAGGAACGCATTTTCATACTGTCGGCGCGCCTCCTGGGCGAGAGTCACCGATTCCTTCCAATTCACGTTGACCGGAATCTTGTTCTCTTTGACCTCCTCGGGGGTGTAGGGAGGCCACCCGTCGAAAAGCTGATTGATCTTTTTCCGGTTGTTGGACCGCAACAGGTCCGTCCATTTCATGTCCCAGATGACGGAGCCGACGTGGGCAGGGGTGCTAAAATTCACGACGCCCGTATACTCCCAGGGTCGTGAAGTGTAAAGACAGAGAAACGGGCGGGCGCGTCACTTAACCAGCCCAAGGACGCTACTCGGCCAGTGTGCGCTGAGGCGATTGCCAGACCGATGAACGTTCTATGGAAACGTCCCGGCCACGTCGCCGACCCGGCCCGTTCAAGCGTTCGGAATCAGGGCGCCGGACGCAAGTTCTTTTTCCGCTTTGGTTGGACGTCCAACCGGCTTGCCTTCCATCGCCTTCCTGAGATCCGGCGAGAGATCCTTCGGGATGATCAACTGCGGCCTGAGCACGTCGATGAGCGTTCCATCCTTGCTCTGATGAAACAGGACCGTCTCAGGGAACAGACTCTTGGGTGTTCGTACGTTCACCGGATCCTCATCAACCCGTTCCGCCTTGAAGGTGATCATCTGGTCGCGCGGCGGGAAGAATTGCTGAATCAACTTCGTATCCGTGGCGCGCGGCACAAGGAATTCATGCGCGGCGAGATCAAAGGCACGCTGCCCTTCCAAGTACGGTTTCAAATCGGAAAACGCGTCCTGCGGATAAACGGCCACCATTGCCATGTGCTTCTTGATGTCCGCCGGCGCAACCTTCGCGTCCTGACTGTCGATGATTCTGCCCAGATAACGCTTCGGCTGTTCGTGGTACCCGTCGCTGAGTTGATCCAGCCAGTCCTTCTTCACCGGGACGCAATCAGGCTCCAGCCAGAGAAACGGATGGCGACAGGTCTGCTGAATCTGATTGGCCATGCGCGAGAACATCCGGTTGCAGGCAATCTGGTAGGCCGACACTTCACCGATGTTGCAGCGGATCGTCCAGGCATACCCGAAAGCCTCCGCGGCGATCTTCTTCAGTTCGGCACTCTGTTCCTCGGGCACGGCCGAGTCGGCGCCCAGAAGGCAAAAGTGCTTTTCCACGCCGCCCAGTTCGGCGATCCACAGGAGGAGCTTGCGCGCAAGATCAACGTCCTTGGTGCAATAGGGGATAGCTACGATCAAACTTTGGTTCATGTGAGTCCTAATTGTCTGGCCTTCCATTCAGGCAGTTCGATTTGGTGAAGATTGCTGTCAGGAAATTTGACCGTGCGTTTGATGATGCTGCGCGGCAACCAGACTTCGGTTCCGTCCTTGAACCGGTAGCAGCGCGCCAGATCCGTCTCGGCGCGGAATTCAAGAGTGACGGTGATCGGTTCGCTCATGCAGAAGTTACGAATCGGTATTCTTCAGTGCTCAATCCGGCAAGAAAAGTTTCTTTCCACTCTGCCGGACAGTTACGGTAGTCCTCGGCCAATTGTGCCAATCGTTTGTCGACATAATCTGGATCAGTCCTCTCGTATACTCCCTTTTCCCCTTCATGCTTAATATGCCCGCGCTCTGCTAGTCTTCTCACTTCAGGAGCTTCGGGTTGAGACGGACCAGTTCGCCAGATGGAGCACTTATGAATCGCACGGCTTCAAATCTCACAAGGGTACCATTCTTTAATCTGTAACGGACCGGATGAAGATCCAGTCCTTCACACGGTTCTAGGTTCGATGGCCGGAACGGGTTGGGTTTTGGTTTCATCGGTAACGTCTACTTGGTCTTCACGAATTGTCCCACTTTCCGTTTGTGGGGACGGATCAGCCGAGGGAATATCACGCATTTCGGTGGGTATCCCTCCTCCCGAATGATGTGCCGGATCTCGTGTTGGGTCACTTGTCTCTCGTGGTGTTTCATTGCTTCTTCCTCCTTCTTTGAGCACCCAGCAAAAGTCTGGGAACTCCTTCCATTCGGATTCGAGTGTGCGTGCGGCAATCACGTCGTACGGAACAAACAATTTCAAAGGTAGATGGCAACTGCACACGCTGCACGTGTGAATCCTATCCTCGCCGTTCACGCGCAGTCCCATCCTCAGTTTCTCGCGACGTTGGTCGTGGATTGCCTTCGCAACGAAAGCTGTAAGTTTCGCCACGAAATGCCCCTCCTGGTTCTTCGGGCATTGAAGACAGACATCCGCACGTGCCTGGGCCAGTTCCTGAGCTACGGGCTGGCCGCCTGATCCCAGCCAATCAATGATGATCTTACTTCCGACCGCCGCATGTCTTGCACTTCGGACGATGTGACTCGCGCTCTGTTTGAGCGTTTGCCACCCCGACGTGTTTTTTTTTGACTCACACCAGCGAGGGTCAAAGCCCAGCCGTTCGCAGGTGAAAGCGTCCAGTTCTTCGCCGATGGCATACAGATCCGTCGGCATGAGGTTGTTTCCAATGCGATAATCGCGAATGCGCTTGCACTGGTCGTTGAAGCCGTACGTCAGGCCGTCAAACTTGTGAACGGCGCCATCGGCCTTCTTCTGTTCGAAAGGAAAGCCGCCCGGGGGCATCGTGTTTCGAGTGATGAGGGACATAGGCTAGGGTCCGGTTTCTTGGCCCACTGTATCGGCGAGAGTGATGCAATCGTCAATGCGAACGTAACAGCAACTTTCCTGCGGTTCTTCGTCCTCAGACAACACATCAAAAATCTGTCCGCATTTACGGCAGGTGAAGTGACTTCCCTGATTGTAATACCCCTGCAAACCGCATTTTGGGCAGCAAAGAACTGCGATGTCTTCAGGCGGACGGCCATCCGCAAGAGCCTCCTGGACCATCGGGTCTTTCCAGATGTCGAACTTGTTTTCGCGCGCGGCGGTTTCGTCGCGAACGAAAGCATTCCAAGCGGTATCGAATGGCATCAGACACTTTCGGCGAATGTTGCCGATATTCCCTGATGTGATCTCTTGTGAATCCAGCCACGTGAGGAGTTCCTGTTTGAGGATGTCAGTCATGAGAGCGGTGGACGGGGAGGGAGTCGAACCCTCATTGGCAACCTCATTAAGCACGTGCGCCTTCCGTTGGCAGACCCGCCCACTCAAAATCATTCACCGATAAGCTGCGGGAAGAACAACTGGCCGGCCTGCTCGAAAATCTGCCGGGCCTGTTTGACTTCCTGAGCGTTCTTCCCGTGGCGTTCGGCGATCACCTTGAACCAGCCGAACTGGTAGTCATGCTTGCGCAGAGTGATCTTCGGACGATGCAGATCATCAGTGATCGCCACGCCATCAGATTTCGTCGAAACCTGAATGTGATGCAGTTCGTGATCAAGCAACGCCTTTTGCTCCTCCTCCGACGCCTCTTCCCACCATTCGCCATCCAGGGCGATTTCAGCGTCGCCACGGCCAAGCGCGCGTTCCTTCAGGGCGATCTTCTTCGCGATGCCCAGCGCGCGGACACCATGCAATTTCAAGGCGTCGTTCTTGGGCTTGTCCTCTTCGTCGTAGTCAGGATACGCGAAGACAAAGTCGATACGGACCTTGGCGTCCAGAAGAGGTTTGTGGGATTCGAATTCACACAGGATTTCATTGGCGAGATCACTGACTGCCTTGGGGCACCGTTGGAAGGTTGGCATAAGGTTTTATGAAAAGGTTAATTGTTGATTTGCGATTAAATTTTGAGTTTTTTCCTCCTCTTTGGCAAGAAAATTGTCCGGGTCAGATTCGAAGACACCGATCATCCTCGAAATCTGGAAGCCCAGCCGGCGTGCTCCCTCAATCGCCGTGGCCAGCCAATCGAACAGGTCCGGCGAACGGCCGACACGCTCTTTCATGTCCTTTTTGGGTTCAACCTGGATTTTGTTGCCACGGCATTCCACCCATTCGCGCAGGCAGCCTTCCTCCATCACATCAGGAGGGAGTCCACGCATCTGGCCGGCCTCGATGGTGTAGCGGACTGAGTACCAGAGTTCGGTGACAAAATTGGCATACTTTTCGTGACACAGAACGAGCCTCTTTTCTCCGGTTCTAGGGTCGATCATGAATGTGTCATTGGTGACCGGACGCGCGCTGGCGGATCCACCGAACTCCACCGGGTTGACCTTGGGGCTCCAGAGCCGTCCGAACGATGTTCCGAGCGAACCACGACCGGTCGCGTCGTGGAACACGTTCTCGGGCGGGATGTCCAGGGAGATACAATCGTCGCGGACCCAGGTCGCGATCTGGTCCTCTGGGGTGACTCCGTTGCCAATCTCAATCGGGATGATCTTTTGACGCGGAACGTAAAGAATCAGGTTGCCCTCGGGGTCCGGTCCAAATTCGATGTGGCCGGCGACGCAACGGTCCCCTCCGACGTTCCCGTAAGCGGCGTCAATCGCGTAGACCTTCGTGCGCATCGTTCCCAGCCATTCGGGCTCGCGTTCGGCGCCGTGTTGCTTGCACAGGTCGGCCGTGATGACCTTCCGGGCAATCAGACCCGTGATTCGGGCACCCTTGCACTGCGACCAGAACTCAGCGGAGTTTGGACCGTAATCCCGCAAGGTGGCTTCGATCGTGTCCGGCCTCGTGAGGTAGGGGAAACGGATCTCTCCCGGATGATCGAAGTTGGGACTGTCCGTGCCAATGAGATTGACACACGCCCCGCGGAACTTTCGGGTTTTCCAGACGCTTGTTTTTTCAGGAATCGGGTGTTTGTGCCAGCCGCATTCCGGCTCCGCGACGATGTCCAGGGGATCACCCAGGCCGAGAGGGTTGCCGAGGAACACTGCCTTGAAATCGGGATTGTTTCGAAGGTTGGCAATGGCTCCCAGGAAGCTCGAAGACATGAACTGGCACTCATCCGCGAACAGACGCACGCGATTGTTCTTGGCGCCGGCGTATCTTCCGAGTCCCTTGAACTGGCCACGGTCGGAAAGACAGGGAATGCAGATCATTCCCTGCCGAAGATCCCTGACTTGACCTGAACCGGCTTGCTGAGTGGAAACAGCGTGCAAATAGTCGATGACCGTCCCCGGGAAGTGTTCATCATGTTCGAAGGCGCGTTCCCAAAGCGATTTGAGCGCACCCCAGACCCGCAACTCCAGACCTCGAACGTCCGTGCTACTGATGAGTGTCAGCGTTTCGTCGGGGAAACAGGCGTAATCGGTGAGCCCGATCTTCGCGACCGTGTAGGTCTTGCTCGAACTGGCGGCACCCATCACCGTCAGGTACTGGTTTTCGAGGTAGTTTTTGAGGATGAGATCCGCCCAGCGATGTTCGTCGTCCTCGGGCCACCAGATTTTCCACAGCTCCTTGTAATGGTGGAATAGACCTTTGCCGCACAGCGTGCCGTTACCGTCGCGCCAGTAGCCTCCTTTGGCGATGCAGGATTTCTCAATCTCGATGGTATCGTCGTCCGCCCAGAGCGCGCCGTATCGGATGAACTTACCAGTTTTCACGCTTGATGTCTCTGGGGGTTATGCCTACGTTCGCGACAGACTGCAAATCCTATGACACCAGCCAACTGCTGCAGCCCTTGCCCGGAGTCGGAGGTAATCAACACGCCTGGTTTAGAAGGCGATCCAGGAACCGACGGCACCGACGGTTCAAATGGGGCAAACGCTTATACTTTCACCACGGCCGACTTTCTAATGCCAGCCGCCTCTGGCCTGGAGACGATCCAGGTCGTTTCGACCGATTGGATGGTTGTCGGACAGCCGATTTTCATTCAAGTCGCCGGGTTCATGCGGGTCAACTCCATCATCGACGTCAACAATGTCGAGGTTGAGAACGTCAATTTCGAGAACAATGCCGCGGGCGGGACCAACATCCCCAGTGGCAGTGGGGTGAGCCCAGGTGGGGAACAACCCGATGTCAGCGGCTTTGCGCAGTCAGGGGCCAATACGGACATCACCAGCCTCGGAGGGCTTACGACGCCCCTGTCTGTCGCACAAGGGGGAACTGGCGGTGCAACGGCGGCGGCCGCGCGCTCGAATCTCGGTCTGAACCGTTGCCCCCAGGATTTCATTGAACTGGAGGAACAACAGGCGGCGGGCACGGATGCCGGGGATTTCCTGCTGGGTGCCTGGCGCACGCGGGACATCAATACCGAGGTGGTCGATACAGGGGGCCATGCGGCGCTTCTGGGGGCTGGCCAATTCAGTCTTTCAGCGGGAACGTACCGTGTTTGGGGTTGTACCACTGGCTTCAAAGTGGCTGGATTCGTCTGTCGGCTCCAAAATATAACCGATGCAACAACAGCGTTGGTGGGTTCTGCTGAATCATCCGCCGCGGCCGATAATGTCCAAACGAAATCTTTCGTATCTGGACGGTTTACAATCGGCGGCACAAAAACATTCGAACTGCAGGCACAATCCATTGCTTCCCAACCTGGCAATGGGGCTGGCGATGCAGCCAATCTCGGCGTCGTTGAAGTTTATTCGATCCTTCGAATCGAACGTGAAGCCGGATGATCACCCAGGTAGGCGCTGAACTGGTGTTTTGAACCATGGCACGCTCCCGGGATTCCAATGACCTTTTTGACGGCCTGACGACCTTCGAGGGAGGCGTCAATTCCGGCGTTGTTCCTTCGCTTGTTCGGCATAACCAGCTTCATCAGGCATTCAATGCTTCGCTGCGTGGCGGTTACATCGCTCCGCGCTCCATGTTTCGCCAGCGCACACTGGACTTCGACGGGAACTCCGTGCTCGAAACACGCTTTCGTCAGGGCCGCTGGCAAGGGGCGGAAACCTACCGATCCGATAGCGGTCATATTTCCCTGATTGCCGTCATCAATGGGCGAGTGTTCCGGATTGACCCAACCGGTAACTCCTACAAGGTGATGGAGATCACGCCTATCATTCAGACGTTGACGACGGTCGCCTTCGTCGCGCCAGCGGTGGGAGCCGTGGTCGCCATCACCGTCAGTGATACGTCCAATTTCAAGGCTGGATACGAAATCGAGATTTTCGGAAAAAACTACGTCATTGAGTCCATAACCGGTCCAACGGACATGACGGTCCGAAATGTCGATGAGATCGCCGGTACGATCGTACCCAGTGGCACACCGGTTATTCGCTGGGACGTGAATCCGGCCAGCCGTCCGCACGCGTGGCTCTGGCAATCCGAGAAGTGGATGATCGTGAATGACGGCCAAAGCGTTCCCATCTTCTTCGACGGCGCTACAGCAAGGAGATCCCGACCGCTGTCGGGTGAACTCACCGCCGGGCGAATGGGAGTCTACTGGAAGGGGCGTAACTGGTGGGTTAATCCGGACGGACTCACCTTCCGAGCCGGAGACGCCGTGTACTCGAGCAGTGGCACCATCGGCGAAAACAAGCGCGATGCGGTCCTGAAACAGACTCAAAACACCTTCCTGACGACGGGTCAATTCTCGGTTCCGACGAACGCGGGGGAGATTCTCGCCATGCGCGACGTTGCTAATCTTGACGTCAGCCTCGGGCAAGGTCCGCTGCAGGTTCTCACCGCGACGACGATCTTCAACTGCGACGCGCCGGCCGATGAAACCCAGTGGCAAGCGACGAGTAATGTCCTGTTAAGTGTCAGTCAGGTCGACGGGGGAGGGCTTTCACAGTACTCGACGGTCGTGGCCAACGGGGATCTTTTCTACCGGAGTTTCCCTGGAATTCAGACGCTGATCCTCGGACGTCGGGATTTCCAGCAACGCTGGGGAAACAAACCCATCAGCCGGGAGATGAACAGCATCCTAAAGACGGACAATCCCGCACTGCTGGATTTTTCGACGGCGCTGAAGTTCGACAACCGGCTGCTGATGAGCACGCAGCCGACGGTCTCCGATCGAGGCGTGTATCACCGCGGATTGATCTCCCTGGACTTCGACATCCTGTCCACGTTGCAGGGGAGCACCCCTCCCGTCTATGACGGTGCGTGGAGCGGCCTGCAGACGCTTCAGATGGTCAAGGGCACCTTCGGAGTCGTCGAGCGCGCGTTTTCATTCAGCCTGAATGCCGGACTGATCGACCTCTTCGAAATCATGCCCTGGGAAAAGGAGTTCGAGGACACCAACGATGGGCAACCCTATCCGGTCGTCTGGTCCTTCGAGACTGGAGATCTGTTCAATCGTACCGGCCCGGAAGGTTTTGAACTGGTTCGATTGCAGGACGGTGAAATCTACGTTGAAGACGTTCGAGGCAGAGTCGACATCCGGGTGTTCTATTATCCGGACACGCACCCATGCCCGATTTTCTGGCACGGGTGGTCCGTGTGCTCCGAACAGGCCGAATGCCTGCCGGACCCATTTACCTGTCTCAGTGTGCTTAATCCCCAACCGCAATACCGTGTGCGCATGGGGTTTGGTGAACCCAAAAATGACTGCGATCCGATCACGAACAAACTGTTCAGGGACTTCTATACCTGTCGGCTCAGGATCGTCATTCAGGGATGGTGCAAGGTCACCGGCATCAAACTGCGCGCGGCGAAGCTGTACGAATCCCGGATGGCCCCGGTCATGTGCCAGTCTCCAGAGTGTGATCTGTTGCCGACTGAACCGGAGCCGGGGCTGGAGGAAAACATCGTCGACGCCTGGTTGACCGATACAAACGATTACATCACCATCGACGAGGATGAGTATTTTCAGATAGCCCCTTAAAAGGAACCTTATGGCACTCCAAGGAAAAAGAATCAATCAACTGGCGGTCGCCGCAACGTCGATCGAGGACGACGATCTGTTCGGCATAGACCAGGACATCGGCGGCGGAGTCTTTCAGACTAAAAAAGCCAAAAGGAAATTGCTGCCCAACATTTCGATGGTCAGTCGGACCAGCGATTTGCTCCGCACCCCTGCGGCGGGGATAATTGATGATCCTGAACTCATCTTCCCGGTGATTGCGGGAGCCACCTATCTGATTCAGGGACGACTGATTTTCGTGGCTGGAGGGGGTTCCGCGGCTTACACGCGCCAGTGGATCACGCCGGCGCTCACCAGCGGCATTCTGGACTGGATTCAATTTGAGTCGGTCGCCGGGGTGGCCCATTCCTACTCGGTGGCTCCTTTCTTTCTTGCCTTCGGAAACACTGCCGGGAATGACGCCGTGCTCGAGGACCGGTTGATTATTATTCCTTCAGCCGCCGGCAATGTCGCCGTGCGGTGGGGATCCACAGTTACGGGAGTGACGATCAAAGCAGGCAGTTTCCTGCAAATTCAGAAATTCGTGCCCTGATGCCCGAACCAGGAACAATGTGTCCGGAATGCGTCGTCCTCGACTGTTGTCCGCCGAGCGGTCTGGACGATTATCTCCTCGTTGGAGGCATCGTCCTGAACAACGAAGTGTCGGTCGTTTTCCAATGCCCTGAAGGTTACAGTTGCGCCCCGGGAACCTACCCAAAAACCATCGTAATCGAAGAAGGACGACTTCGCTGGCATCCGCCTCCGACTCCGCGTCCTCAACCAGAATCCTACCCGATTCGGCTCCAGTGCTGCGATGGCGTGATCATTCGACAGGTGTCGGCCGGTATTACTCAAACCGCCTACGACGCTCTATTGCAGGAGATGGCCGACGAATGGGCTCGGCGGCAGGCCGGGTGTGAGGAAAAAGGTTTCCGCTCACGCCGCAAACGGCAGACCAACGACGCGCAAACGATCAACTGCCCCAATGGCGACGACTTGTTCAATGTGTCCGGCCTTCCGTTGAGCGCCTTCCTGCCAACTGCCTTCCGGATCTCCGTCGATGGCAAAGGGCTTACGGTCCTGGCGGGTGTTGTTGCGGTCGATAACACCGGAGCCAACGCCTTCCTTACGGACGCGGAGTTGAAGGCACAGGCGAATGAACAGGCATTGGCCCTAGTGACCGCCCGGTTCAATTCCGCCATCTCGGCCGGACAACTGCAGTGCGGCGTTGTACCGGCGCCGTGCGATCTTGGGGTATCGGACAACACGATCATCGCCGCAGCCTCGGCACCAAACCCTCAACCGTTGAATGACCAACTCAGCTACAACGTTGGCATTGGGAATTACGAGTGGTTCTACCTCAACGGATTTTACAAGTCTGACGACAATCCTTGTCCCGGCGAATTCAAAGTCACTCAGGAAACGGCGATTGTGAACGACGGAGCGAGCGTGAACAATCTGCTCCAGGGACAGCCGTATTGTGATCCCGCCGATCCAGGAGTCGTCGAGGCGGCGGCATCGAACGATCTCACACGCAGCCTGACGCTCTACCATCACCTGACTCAAATCCGGCATAGGTTTGTCGGTCAAAATCCGACTAACTTCGTCGCAGGCAGTCCAAATCCCACCTGGAGAATTCGCCGGACAAAGAAGCCGAAGATCCAACCGCCGGCGAGATTGAGAGTACGGGATTTTGCCACAGTTTTTGCACCTACTTTGGTGGGTTGCGATGGCGCGGCGAATCCAGCAGCCGAACCGGTCTGGGATGGAACCTTTCCGAACGACGATTTTTCAGGAGTGTTCGTGAACTGGGCGTGGCGTCCGGACTTCTCCCTTGGACTGCAATTGAACGGGAAGGTCCTGAGCACTGCGACTCGGCTCTATCACAGCACGGCGGCCGAGCCGACCGCGACAGGATGTGCCTGGGTGTTGGGTGTGGATTTCGACACCGGTTTCGGTTCCTGGGTGGGATTGGGCGGAAACGGTTACCAGCCGGCCGGCGAGTATGTCTTCAATCCCGCGGCGTCAGGCTGGAGCCTTTGCAGCCAGAAGGCCGATGCGCGCGTCGCGACCGTGGCGGCGTTGCCGGCGAACACGCGCCTTGCGAACGTGATCACGGCGAACTCGAACGGGGCTTTGCCGGCGATTGATGGGGTGAGTCTGGCGGTCAGTGACCGGATCCTATTGAAGAACGAGGCGGCCTTCGCGAATAACGGGATCTACACGGTGACCGATCTCGGAAGCGCCGGAACACCCTGGGTACTTACGCGTTCAACGGACGCCGATACATCTCCAGAGGTCACTCAGGGGATCTTCCTGCAGGTCACCCAGGGAGTTGTCAATGCGCTCGGATACTTCCGACTCGTGACGACTGGCGCCATCACCCTGAACACGACCGGCCTGACGTTCCTGAGAATGCCTTCCTCGGTCATCGTCGAAACGTATTGAATATGCTGAGCAAACTCGCTAAACGTCGAACGTAATGCCCACTCCGATTGTCATTCAGATACCCCCTCTGCCCGCCGGTTTCTGTCTGAGCCCGGTGGCGGTCCATAACCTGCTGACCCAGATCACGGGCGAGTTGCCCGGGGAATTCACGGTCTGGAACGTCGGACCCAATGAACCGAGCGTGGAGAATCGTTCGAAGCCATGGCTTAAAATTGACAGTTCCACTGGCGTCTGGACCGGCATCTTCAGTTACAGTCCGGCGTTTGGGCTCTGGCTACAGCCGCACTGGCATAACGGTGTGCCACCCTTCAATGAACGACGCCTCTTTGTGGGCAGCCTGACCGATCTGGAAACTTATGACGGTGGGTCTCCAGGAACAGTTTCGGATGTAACCGGTCCATTTTGGGAAAGAGCTACCGAGTTTGATAATAAGTGGCCTCTGGGAGTTGGAACGCTGATTCCCAATGTAGCTACAGATGCCCAAATCTTCGACGATGCTGTCCCCGGAGATCCAAAAGCACGCGGTGTATATTTCATAAAATGTACGAGTCGTCTTTATGATCGAAGTAGCTGACGGCGATTTTTAGGCAACGGAATACCAGTCACATGATTCCAGGAACGACCATGACGAATGTCAGAAATGGTAGCTGGGCTTACTCCGAATTTTCTGGCAAGCTGTCGTCCAATTCCGTACGCCCTCGGAGCCGAAAGGATTTCAAGAACATCCTTCTCGGAAAGAGCAGCGCTTCCGATTTGTTCTCCATTCACCTGAGCTTTGCGTCCTTTTTCAATCATGTCGTAAGCATTATCTTTTGGTGTCCCAAGGAAAAGATGATGCGGGTTGCAGCACAATTTAACGTCGCATTTGTGGCATACGTAAAGTCCCTCTGGAATAATCCCATTTGTGAGCACCCACGAAACTCTATGGGTGCGCCAGTTCTCGTTGTTCCAACTGGTTTTACCGTATCCGTGCTTTCCGACCGCACCAGTCCACAACCAACATTGATCTGGAGCTGCCCGGGCGACATTCGACCAGAATCGTTTTTCAAAAGTTGCCTTGCACATCTCTTTCCTCCAAATACCGATGTTCATACAAAGAACCATGCACACGTGAATTAAAAGTGGAAGACCTAATTTTATACGCGGACATTAAATCGAATCACCAGATTCAGAAGGCCGCTGGTGTATGTCCGACTTCCGAGGAGTTTCGGCAGTACGGCAACACGGCGATTCGACAGCTTTACCGCAAGGGTGATTGGAACTCCTCGTTGCGCAAGGCCCAGTTCTGCATTCAGAATGGGTGCATCGTGTGGCCGAGATTTGTCGGCCGTCTGCGCGCGCTCACCTGGTCGAAGAGTCCCGTGCTCGTGAATGGCCAATGGTACGAGTTTCTGCCATGGGGCCCCGGTCTCGTGACGCCCGGCTGTTTCTGTTCGGACTTCGCCGTCGTGAACCATGGGACATCACCCGTCTTCCGCAATGTCCCGTGCGGCGCGGAGAACATAAAAATCAGAGCGTACACCCAGTGCCAGGCGGACCTCGGGAAACAAATCAAGCTCTTTGGGACTGATTCGAATGGCAATCCGCTGGTCACCAAAGACACCACCACGAACACCTGGAGCGAAGGAATCACGCTGACGCTCGCGGCTCCGTTTGCGAGTACGACTCAGGACATCCAGACGATTACACGGGTCATAAAGCCGGAAACCGAGTGTCGCATTCGACTGTTCATGTACGACACGGTTCGAGATGTTCTGATCGACATGGCGGTTTACGAGCCTTCGGAGAAGAACCCGAACTATCTGGCCAGTATCATCGGGGGAGGTCGTTGCCAGTGTCCGACCGGCTGCGATAGCACTTCGATCACGGCTCTCTTCAAACTCACGCTTTACGATCTGGTCGAGGACACCGACATCAGCCCGATTCAAAGCCTTGATGCCATCGCCTCAATGATCAATTCATTGAAAGCGGCGTCTGAGAACAACCCCCAAAAACGGCTTGAGCACGACGTTGAAGCTACGAATTTCATGAACATCCTCGAACGCGATTATCTGCCGACGGACCAGGTTCCCGTCGAGATGGCGACCTGGGGAAGCGCACGTCTGGAGCGGGCAGGGATCGGATGGAACTTTTGACCTATGCCAAGAGGATATGCAAATACCCGGACAGTCCTGCGCGGAGTGGGGCTTCCTTCAGTAGCGGGCGGCGGTGGCGGGGCGACGGCTCCGCTCTCAACTAATTACAATCTGAACCCGGCTCCGCGCAGTGGCAAGGGGCCTTACGGGCTCGTGCCCGGCTCACAAGGGCTGCCTGATCCGTTTCCGGATCTCGCCAAACGATTCCCAGGCCTTGAGCAATCGAATGCGCAATTGGCTCAGAACATCATGTCGGAGTTGTCCGGTGAACTGCCCCCGGACGTCATTGCTGCAATCGAGGACGAGGCCGCGCGGTTCGGGATCACGAGCGGCATGCCGGGGAGCGACCTCGCGCGGCGACGGGGTGCGCGCAACCTCGGATTGAGCACGCTGGATCTGACGCGCGCCGGCCTTCAGGATTACCTGAACGCCACGGCCGGCATTTCGCGAACGCAGACAGTTGATCCTGCACTCAAGGCGCAGATCGCAGCCCACAACGCCCTTCTGAATGCCGCTCCGGATCCGGCGGCCGCGGCCGCAGCCATGGAGGCGTCCTTCCGGCGTGGTCTGGATATTCCCGGCGTCCGCGGCGGGGGTGGTGGGATTTCGTCGTTCAACCCCGGAATGCCGAATTTGAGTGCTCCGCGCGGATCTCCCGCCGGGATGGGTGTTCCGGGCCAGACACCGATTTATACCGGGCCGATCTCGGGGACACGCGCACCGGATACCGGATCGCTTGGCTTTGGCGCCGGCGCCCCATTTGGGTCTACGCCGGGAGTCAATCCCTATACGGGAATGCCGATCGCACAATTGCCTTCGAATGATATTTTCTCGAGCGACTTCGGAGGCGGTGGCAGTCCAATCCAGTATTACGGCACGGGCGAGCCCTGGGCCGGGAGCACGGACATGCAGGATTTGTTTGACCCGAATTGGGACGATCCGTTTGCCAATCTGTATCAAGGGACTGGAGAATATGGCTATGATGCTGGACAGAGTAGTCTGGCTGGATTTGATCCGAACGATCCCTTCGGTCTTGGCGATTTCGACTGGAGTTTGCTCGAACCGTTTGACCCAAATTGGGATTATTGATGGCCTTTCCGATTCCAAGTTGGATTTCAGTTTCGCCTGCGCAGTTTCAGCAGGCGTATGAAAGTGGGGCGCGCACAGGACTTTCGCTGGCCGAGATGCGTGATCGGATGGCCGCGCGCGAGCAACAACGCCGACTGGCCGAACAGGAGATGATTGCTCGCTCCTCGGAAAGGGCTGCGGATCGAGAGGCGCGTCGGCAGGAACAGGAAACCGAGGCCGACATCGCTAGGGAACGCATCGCCAGCACGGAGAGGATCTCCATGCAGCGTCAGAACGCACTGGACGACTGGCGCGACGCCCAACTGGACCTGCGCGAGGCAGGACTCAGGCTCCAGGGAGGCAACCTGGAACTGGCGCGCGAAAGGGCTGAAACAGCGGCCAAAATGGGAGACCAAAGAGCGGCGAATGCTCTGGTTCAACTGGACCTGCAGAAGGAACGTCTGGAACTGGCCCGGGAACGGCTTGAGGACGCGCGCAACAAGCCGCCGAAAGAACCGACTGTGCGCGTTGATGTAGACAGTTTCGGAAAACCTACCGTTAGTCGCAGCGGACCAGCCAGTCTCATGGAGCAGTACCTCCCGAAGCCCGAACCGACGCCAGAGCCTGAACCCGAGACGCCTTCACTGCCTTTGATGCAAAGGATGAGAAATTTCTGGCTGGGAGCGCCCGAAGAAGTTCCTCAGAACGTGAACGTCGGGGCGATCCGTGGCCCAACCACTCCGGGCGCTTCGGCTGGTCTGGACATCGTTTACGAGTCCGAAGATGACGCGCGCGCCAATGGCAAACGCGCTGGAGATATTGTTCGCCTTCGCGGGGTGGGTCGTGTACGACTGAAATGAAATGCCGTACGAAATCCTTTCAGAGGAGTCGCAGGGCTACGAGGTGATCGAGCCAGAGGCGCCCTCTCTTCCTGGACCTTCCTTTTCCCGTGGCACACCGGCCGATATTCCGCTTGAAGAGGCTGAACCGAGCCGGACCGAGCTTCGTCAGCGATTGCAATCCGAACTGGAGGAGACACGCGCCGACAATCTTCTGGCCCGAGCGTTTTCCAGTCCGGAATCGATCATTCCTCCCTTGCTCCTTCCGCCCGAGGATCCCGGTTCGCTCGAGAACATCCTTCGGAAGCTGCCCCTGGGCGCTGGTGAGGACAAGGATCTGCGCGAGGATCGAGTCAAGGGAATCTCTTCGGCGCTGCGTGCCATTGAGGGTGGTATCCGGAGCGCGGGTCTTCCTGAAAATCTGCCTCTGATTCCACTGGCCGGAGGCAATCTTCTACGATTGGCCATGGGTGCCCTGTTTGGCGGCGAGGCTCTTGGCGCCGGCGCCGGTCAGGCGTCCGTCGGATTCGAACAGGGCGAACCGGAGACGGCCGGCGCTGGAGTAGGAACTGGTACTCTGGGTCTAGGATTAGCCAGCCCATTGGCTCGCCGAGGACTCGAGCTTACTCCCTCGAGATTTGACCCAGCCGCCATCGAGGAAGCCCGATTTCAAATGGCCAAGCCGGTTGGGCCAAGAGCCCCGGAGCGACCGGTCGCTTTGATTCCTGAACGAGTTGAACCAGTAACCACGGAGGTACCACGTGCCGAGCGTATCACAGAACCAACAGAAGTTTATGGCGATCTGCAGCCACGACCCGTCGAAGGCGCGAAAGAAGTGCCCGTCGAAGAAGGTGGCGCGGGAGTTCGCCCGGACATCCCACAAGAACCTGCCGCGGCGGGTGAAGGATTACTGGGAGCATTGACGGAACGCTTGAAGGTCGAGACTCCCGAAGCCTTGCGCCCGGTTGTCGACCAGATTTTCACGCCCGAGAAGATTCAGGCCAAGATCGAGCGAACATTGAAACCGTTTGAGGACCGGCCGGCCGAAGAACTCCGGATCATTCGAGAGCCGCAGAAGATGATCGAGTTGGTGAACCCCAAAACCGGAGAATCCATTCCCGCACGGTTTGATGGCTGGAACCGGCTTGGTGAACAGATTGCCGAACAAGTTGGCGACCCGGCGATTCTGGTGAATGAATCGGTGCCACCGGTTGATTTCCAGATCACGACGACGCGCGACATGGAATCGCTGGTCCGACCTGGACAGTACATCAAGGGGACCGGACCTGGGGGAACGCTTCAGAACGGCTCCACGCTCGCGTTGCACGGCTGGGAGGTCCGCGGGTTGCCGGAAGCTCCGAAAGTTGAAGCCGCGCCACAAGCGCCAGTGACAGAAGCTCAAGTCGCATTGACTCCAGCCGAGCGCGTAGAACTCAACGAATTGAGGATCATTCGGGAGGACCGAGGACGTCTGGGGCGCTTGAACAGCGAACGACTGTCCGAATTGGAAGCCAAGGAAGCCGTCCCCGTGGCTGAATCCCGCATCTCCCCGCAACCGGAAGCCGGGAACATCTTCGACATGGACGAAGGCGATCTCGGCGACTTCTTTGATGAGAAGTTCGGGGAGCAACCGGCCGCGGGTGTTCCTGGCCAGATCCGGCGTGCGGGCGAATTCAGCTTCCCCAATTACACGGCGTTCGCGAAGTGGATGGAGGAACGGTACGCCGCCCTGGACATAGAGGGGATGCGCAACGCATTCGCCGAGGCTCCGACAGAGCACAAGATCAAATACATCAAGGCGAACAAGGACGCTGATCCTCATAAGAAAGCATGGATCACGCATCTGGCTACGGGCGCTGAACTGCCGAAGGAACGTCCGCCCGTCGCGCAGCCCAAGGTGACTCCGGGGCAGCCGGTCCCGAAGCCTGGTCAGGCGCCGCCGAAGCCGCCGTATCCTGAACCGCCACCACCCCCGCCTCGGGCACGCACGCCTTACCGGAAGTTCGACACGATGGCGCTGGTTCAATTGATGCGTGAGTTTGGGAACCTGCCGAAGATCAACGATCAACTGATTCATGCCTACGGCCGTTTCCTGCCCAAGACTGAACTCTTGGAACTCAAGGACCGTCTCTTCTGGGACAGGGCTCTCGCTGAACGAGTCCTCGGGCATGAGATCGGTCATTTCATCGACCTAGCCGTCCAGATCACGGGCAAAGGCAGAAAGTTCGGGGAACGTCTGGAGCCCTTTGACGACCTGCGCGCGAGGATTGGAACAAACCAGGAACTCAGGAACGAAGCGCGCAGTCTAAGCGGTCAATGGCGTGGTCCCTTCAACAAAGGGGACCGGTACCGGGACAGCGCGGAGGAACTGTTCGCCGACTTCATGTCGGCGATGTTCAACAACCCGGAGTGGGTCAACCAGAATTTTCCTAAGCTCCACGACATTTTCACGAACCTGCTGGGAAGCAAACCGTCGTTTCGAGAGACCTATCGGGAGATTGAAAGCTGGCTGGCGGGAGACACCATGGTTGCTGAATGGATCGGCCAACAACGCGAATCCGTGAAGCGGACCATGGACGATCTCCTCAAAGAGAAACCGCGTCATCGCGAGGGATTTGCGGATTGGCTCAAGGGCGCAACCGTTTCCATGTGGCATCGGGCTTTCGAGAAGGAAGGAAAACCGGCCAAGCTGGGAACGTCCATCACGGACGAACTCGAATACTCGGCTTTGTGGGCCGCTAAGGAAAATGCGCTCTTTGCCGACGACTGGACTAAAACTGTCCAGCCCGAACTGGACAAAGTTAATGCGGATCCCATTCAGGCGCGCACGGACCTGCACGCCTATTCCCAGGCGAGGCGTACGATCGGCGAGCGTCGTGCGGCCGGCGTTTGGATCGAACAACATCCGGTCGAGGCGCGAGCAATGCTGACGGCGATACTGGACTTGAGTGACAATCTGCGAACGAAGTACGGAAATCAGTTAGCGTCCGCAGGTGATGCGGAGCTTTACGATTTGTCGGCGGCCATCTTCCGCGAGATCCACGACGGCGGGGAACGATTCGTCGAGAGGATTTCCAAGGAGATCGATAAACTGAATCTGGGCGTCGGTGGGGATGCCGCCCTGCAGGCGTTCAATGTCCGTGGCAAACTGCTCAATCCCGGAGGGCTGAATGAGGCCAATGCCGTGAAGGTCATCCGCGATCTGCGCGCGCGACTTACTCCCGAACAGTTTCGCGCTCTGACCACGGCTTCGGAACGGATGCGGGATCTTTTGTTCCGAACGCAGCAAGCCGCCCATAAAGAAGGACTGATTTCGGACCGGGTGTGGAATGAACTGATCGCTCCGAACCGCGGCAATTACGTCCCCTATGCCGTGCTGGATTATTGGGAGGGGAAGGTCCGCGCTGGAGTCATGCCACAGAAAGGCACGGCCAAAGAGATTGCTGACGTCACGGTCAGTTCCCAGTTGAAAGCGGCCGCTCTGAACGTGTGGCGCCAGAGACAACGGCAGGTGCAACTTTTGCGGGATGCCTACCAGAAAGGCGGTCTGGAAATCCCCATCGGGGAACGTCTGAGACAGGCTTCCGACATCGACAAGATTCGCAAACAGCATCCGAACGACGACATCAGCCGTGCGGTCCTTTGGCAGGATGGCCAGCCGCATCTGGTCGAGTTTCCGGGCGATCCGGGAAAGACTCTCGAAAAGGCCATGGACAGCGGCTCCTTTTACGAACACATGGAATGGTTGACCGATGCCAGCCGGCTCACGCACGGCATGATGCAGCTTTATACCACCCTGAGCATTCCCTTCCTCGTCTACCGCAATCCCATTCGGGGAGCACGAACAGGGGCGCTCAGGGTTGGTTTCCGTTCGATTGGTAAGCAGTATCTCAATCCGGATGATCTGGCTTACGCGACCAGGCTGGCGAAGAACTACGCGGATGCGGCATTCGGTGCTTCGATGCTGCCCGAGGTCCGTGAACTGGTCGAAAAGCAAATGCTGTTACCACCACGACTTTCGAGCGCGATGGTCCGCGACGCTGGCAATCTTCGGGAAATTCTCGAAAACGGCGGAATTCTCGCCAGCCAGCTTCGGCAGGTGACGGGGCAGGAATGGCCCTGGTGGAAGGGCGGACAATTCGGTCAGGAAACTTACAAGTTCGCAGAGAAGGTATTCGCCGGATATGAAGCCTTCGAGAAGATCCAGAGTTACCTGGCCGCGAAGGCGCGCGGAGCCTCGCCAGAACAGGCGGTTGCCATCGGCCGGCGTGCAGGCATCCCGAAGCCTGGGGTGGGCGGTCATTTCAGCGGACCCATGGAAGTCTTCTTTCCCTGGACTCGCGTGCACATTCAAGGAGTTCGCTCTACTCTGGATTTCCTGCGAGATCCGGAATACCGGAAGGGCTTCGCCGCCAGATTCATGATCACCGAAGGCATGCCGCGCCTGCTGAAAGTCGGAATCGGCCTTGGAATTGCCTCTGGATTGGTTAGCTGGCTCCTTGCACCCGATGAAGATGAGAAGGATCCGGTGATGGCCGAAGTCTTTCGGCGCGTGAGCCCGTACAAGATGGCCCTGGACGACATCATTCCGCTGATGCTCTACGATCCTCGCAAGGGGCAGTACCACTACTTCAACGAGTTCAAAAAGGGGAGTGCCATACCCCAACACTACGAAGTGGTGAGCTTCCGCGTGCCAGCGTCAGAAGAGGGGCGTCTATGGGGAACGCTCCTTTACAACACATTGGTTTCGATTCCAGGTGCTAAGGAGCGTTTGGCCCGGCCGGGAGAGGATTTGCTTTCGAATACAGCAAAATGGGCAGGCAATTACCTGTTGCCGGGAATTTCTCCGGCCATCACGACGACCAGAAATCTCGAGAAGATGATCCTCGAGGGCAAGAACCCCGAAGACCCTTACCGCGGGCAGCCATCCGCCAACAAGCAGCTTTTCGACGCCGGCGGGGTTGACCGTGCCCAAGCGATCGCCGGTTACACGCTCAACGAACTGGGTGGACCAGGGGAAATCGCCGCCGTGATGGCCATGAACTTCGGGGTTCTGGATCCGCGCGCGGCCGATGCACTCAAGAAAAGGCTTGCGATGGACAAGACGCCGCTGCCCGAACGTGTACCGCTGGCGAAGAACATGTTCTCATACGACAATTACGCTCAGTACCGCACCGAGAAGATGGCCGAGTTGGAGGAGAACCAGCTACGGGCCCGGGCACGGCTCGTGATGTCCGATTCGGTCCGCGGGTTGTACGACTATTATTGGAAGAACATCGAGCGGAAGAAGAGCCTGACGCCCGAGGAGTTGAACAAGCTCAGTGCGGCAGCGTACTTCGTGAATCATCTCTGGGGGAACCTGAACAACCCGGACAGCTTCTACGCACGGGCGGCTCGATCGGCCGGTCCTGACGGCTCTAAGCAGTCCCGGGAGACGGTTCGCCGCGATCTGGACCAGGCGGCGGCGCCGGCGCTGGCGAGGTTTTCTGGGCGTAGGCCTTAGCAATGCGGCGTTTCTTAGCGATTTCCAGTGCCCATTTTTTGGAATGACCGAACGGCCACAAGATAAAATTTCGTTTCTCGATCACATCCGCCATCTGTAGCACATGCTCAGGGGCTTCGCTCTCTGGTGGAAATTCCTGCGAACCGCAGGAGTCTTTGGTTTTTCAGTAACGTCGGTTCATGGTCCGATGAATTGAGTCTCTGGATACAATACTCTGCCCAGGGAAAGACACCTTGCGATTCCCCAACCAAATCGCTCGGGACCTTGCTCGATAATTTCCCATCCTGAACTATGTTGGATTTGCTTCCAGGTGCGATGGTGCTTCACGTGCATCCGGTCATCAACGATGAGAACGAACGTTCCTTTGACCAGCGACATCAGGTATTCGAATTCGATGAACCCCAAGTGCCCGGCGCTGTCGAGGAGAACCAGGTCCGGTTTGCACTCGAACGCGGCACAGGCGACACGAAGCAATGCGTCTGGTCCCTCTGACGCCTGTTCGCTGAGGTACATGTCCACGCGGACGTTCGGGTCGTGATCGTAGTAGATGCCTGGAATCTGTTCGTCGATCACCAGAGCTTTGACCTGCTCCCGTGTGGGCAGCAGTTCTTCGGGAATGCTCAGGCCGTGCAGACAGACGACCTCGGGAGTGCGTTCGTAACGAGCCGCTGCCTTCATGAACAATTTGCGCGCGACTTCGATAGTTACCAATGTCCAGTCGTGAGCCTCACCCAGACTGTAGAGACTTTCGAAGAGGATTCGCGTGGTCCCCTCGCCGGTGCAAGTACCGGTTTCGATGACGTACTTCGGCTTGCATCGTTCGACCGTGCGACGAATCGCCGCAGCGAACTCCCCGTCCTGGGTGGGGCTGATGTTCATAGACTTCCCGAAACCATCGGCGGTGGCTCCCAATCCCATGGGACAAAAATTTGTTTGAAATAACCGGATCGAGTATTCGACAACCACGCCCATCCCTCACGGCCATCTTCAAGGGTTACCACGACTGTACGGAAGATTTCACCATCATTCGGACCGCCAATGGCGCTCACGCTCATTTGATATTCGTCCGGGGACGCATCACGATGGCTGACAATCTTCACGGTCGCCACTCCTTCGTGTTGGCGAGCAGTTCTAGGTCTTTTGGGTCGGTCGCGTTGCCGGTGTAGCTTTGGAAATTATCCCACTGGCCGGCACACTTGTAAACGACCCAGATCACGATGGCGTTCCAGGATTTGATGCGTCCGATTTCCGGCTGGCCTACCCCCGAAGAATAACGCACCCATCGGCCAACGTGCTCGGGTGAGAGGGATGCAATCGCAATCGGCATGATTCAATTTTTACTTGTAAACGTTTTGCATCTGCAAGAATAATCTCTTCCGTGCCACGAGCCAATTACATCCGCAAACGCGATGGGGGCGGGAAAACCCTGTTCTCGGTCTGGCTGGACAGACGCTACGAAAAACCGCTCCTGAACCTTTCGCAACAATCCGGCAAATCGGTCAACACGTTGCTCGTGGAATTCTGCGAGCGCGGCGGCCTCAGAAAACTGCTCCCGAAACATGCGTGATTATGTCGAATACAACAAAGCTGGTTGATGAGTTAGCCAAGAAACTTGCGGATGATGGTAAGCTCATCGAAGCCGGATTCGCAGCACTGAGACTCACCGTGATCCCAGCCGATGCGTCGGCAATTCAAGTGCGCGAGATGCGGATGGCATTCATGGCTGGCGCGCAACACTTGTTCAGCAGTATCATATCTGTTTTGGATCCGGGATCGGAGCCGACGGACGCCGACTTGCGACGGATGAATCTCATCAACGCTGAGCTGGAAGCATTCGTACAAGAGATGAAACTGCGCGTGGCTCCGAAAGGCTGATGAACTTCTAAAGATCATGATGTCACCCCGCCAACTTTTTCAGAAACAGCCGTTCGCCCGGGAACTCATGCAAGGCGTGTCGATCATGGACGTACTGGTTCAGGAGCAATTCAAGAACACGCTCTCGTATGCCCTAGCCGAGATGGCGTACCAGTATCCGTTGACAGCCGAACAGCTTTCGGGCGCCAAGATGCTCGTTCGTGAAATCCTGGCGATGCCCTACGTGCCCGAGGCCGAGGACGAGTTCAAATCGCAAACGCTGGATCAACCGCTCGACCCGAGCCAGATTCGGCAGACGATGAACGCACCAAAAGCGACGTGAGTTCGATTCGTATAGGTTCAACGCGCATACCCCTGTTGGATTACGCAGTCAGTTGCAATGCGATTCTTGGAGTGCGTGACTCAGGCAAAACAGTCACCGCCAAAGGAATCGCCGAACAACTACTGGAGGCGGGCATTCCGATTGTCGTCTTTGATGCCGTCGGCAAATGGCGCTGGATGAAAGTCCCCGGGGATGGTGACCGCGCGAAAGCGTTCAAGGTCGTCGTGGCCGGCGGTCGCGCGCCCGATCTGGCTTTGGATCCTCACAGCGTTGCAGAGATTGTGCGTTCCGCTGTTCACGAAAAGATTCCACTGATCATCGACCTGTACGATCCGAAACTGAGCAAACACGATTGGAGAAAGATCGTGCAGCAAAGCATCCGGATCATTCACTACGAAGCCAACGGTGTTGCCCATGTGTTCCTGGAGGAGGCCGCCGAGTACATCCCGCAAAAGGTGATTGATGGGGAAACCTACGCGGAAGTCGAGAAACTGGCGCGCATGGGTGGAAACGCCTCAGTGGGTCTGACGCTCATCAACCAGCGATCGCAGGAAGTAAACAAGGCTGTCCTGGACCTCTCACACAATCTCATCCTCGGTTGCCAGATCGGCAACAAGGCGATCGAGGCAGTTGAGAAATGGGTTGACCGTCTGTCGCCCGAGACGGCCGAGGAGTTGACGACATCGCTGCCGCATCTCAAGTCGGGCGAATGCTGGGTGTGGGTGCGGGAACGTCCAGATGCACCGACGCGTGAGAAGATTCCCATGTGTCGTTCGTTCCATCCAGATCGCCGCACGCCCGAAGTCGTCCTGCAATCGGTGAAGCCGGTTGATCCGGATGAATTCGTTCAACGTTTGCAGACGGCGATTCCGAAGCTGATCGAGGAAGCAAAGGCGAACGATCCATCCGAACTCAAAAAGATGATCGCGAAGCTGAAGCGTGAACTGGCCAGCCGTCCTTCTGAGACTAAAGAAGTTCCGATTTTGAGCGAGAAAGACCTCACAGCCCTAGATCGGGCTGTGACTCTGGTGGACGGCATGTTCGCTGCAATCCAGTGCGCCACGGATAAAGCCGAACGGTCCGCACAAGATGTCAAAGCTCTCTTCGACAAATTGCTGCCGAAACTGGCAACGGTTCATTCGAACCCATCAAGGGTTACGAATAAAGGAGTGGCCGTGCGCAGCGCAGCGACGATTGTTCGACGCGCGCCGGCCGCTCCCGCGCAGTCAAACGGCACACTTGGCAATCCGGAGCGCCGTGTCCTAGCTGTGCTCGCGCAGTACGAGGATTGCGAGATCCACAAAATCGCACTGCTGAGTGGCTACCGGGTTAGCGGAGGATTCAGAAATATCCTCTCCTCTCTGCGAACTGCAGGACTCATCGAAGGAGAAAATACCGGACTGATGCGAATTACTCGAGAGGGATTGTCTCACGGACCATTTGAATCATTGCCCGAACCTGGTGAGGAATTCGTCACGTTCTGGCTCAATCACCCGCGGCTTGGCAGTCCGGAAAAACGCGTGCTCTCTGCATTGATTGATCACCCGAAAGGTTTGACCATTGAGGAACTGGCGGACGCGACTGACTATACCGTCTCTGGTGGATTCCGGAACATCCTGAGCACCCTCCGGACAGCCAATTTGCTCGTCGGTAAGAACACGCAGAAAATGGTCGCCGCGCCTGAGTTTTTCGGATAACCACAGGAAATCTATGCCAGCCGCAACTGAAGCCCCTCCAGCCCCGTCCACCACGACTCCAGCGCCATCCCCTGATGCTGGCGCCGGCGCTCAACCTGTTCAGATGCCAGCGGCAGCCGGCGCACCGGATACGCCGGATCCAGATTCATTTTTCAATACGCTTGACGGAGGGGAGACATCACCCGAAGCGGGCGCCGGCGCTCCCGATGGTGGCGAGAAGCCGCCCGGCGAAAAGCCCGCTGCCAGGACTCCTCCTGCACCGGCAAAGCCAGCCCCAAAGTCGGGGGAGAAGCCTGCGCCGGCCGCTGGTGAAAAGCCGAAGCCGGCCGCGGCTGCTCCTGTTCCGGGGAGTCCAAAGGAACTGCGCGTCGCGTATGAGCGAAGCCAAAACGAGTTGAAGGCCGCCAATGCGGAGAAAGTCCGTCTGCTGCAACAGGTCGAAACGCTCAGGAAAACTCCTCAATCCAACCCGGCCGAATTGCAGGCCGTGACTCAGCAGTTGGCTCAGGAACAGAAAGCGCGCCAAGATCTCGAAACGGAATTGAAGTATTTGCGCTATGAGCATTCGGAGGAGTACAAGCAGAAGTACGAGCAGCCGTGGAACGCCGCCCAAAAGCGCGCCTTTGATACGGTCAAAGACCTCATGGTCAAAGTCCAGGGCGCGGATGGGACCGTGAGCGAACGGAACGCGACCGCGGCAGATTTTCACACGGTGTTCAATCTCCCCGAAGGGGCGGCGTGGCGCAAGGCCCGGGAATTGTTTGGAGAGGACGCTCCCGTCGTGATGACTCACTACACGAAGCTGAATGAAATCCTCACGGCCTCTCGCGAAGACATCAATAAATATCGAACCGAGGGGGCTGAGCGCGACAAACAGGAAGCCGCTCGCAAGGCACAGGAAAAGCAAGCCGATGCGGCCATGGGGCGAAAGGCCGATGAGGCGTACCTGAATCATGCGAAGTGGGGACCGCACTTCAAGCCGGTCGAAGGCGATGAAGCCGGCAACAAGGATCTGGAGATGGGATTCAGGCGGGCGAATGTTGACCTGGACACGTTGAGCCCGGGTAATCGCGCGCTGGCAAAGTCGTGGCTGAAACACGCCGCGGCAGCTTTCCCGCGGCTGGTGTCGAAGGTGACCGCTTACGAGGCGCGCATCGCCGATCTGGAAGCCAAACTCAAGGAGTTCGAAGATTCCGGACCTGGACCCGGCGAGGAAGCCGGCGGCGGCCGACCGCCCCAGGCCAATGATCGCGAAACGGATCCTCTCAAGGCGCTGGATCGAGCCCTCGGATAGAACATAATAATTTGTTTGACACATTGGAGCGCCTGGCCGATTCTCTCCGCTCGTGAACGCGCGTGCTCGCAAGACCTATCTCAAACGGCTGAACGCCCTGCGCGAACGCGGTCACCGCAATTCTCAGTCGGTCGACGTGGTGTTGCGTCCATCGGATCGTCTGCTCAAGCTGATTGCCCAGTTCGACACGTTGAATGCTGCGGCCTGCGAATGGGGTCTGGCGTCTCCGACCCTAGAACGTTTCGTCAACGGACGTCATGGCATCAGCGGCAACACCGTGGCGAAGATCCTCGTGAAGACGGGACTCAGGTACGACGAGGCGTTCGTGCATGTGAAGGGAGTCTGATGGGCGAAGGAACTAGCATTCAGTGGGCGGATGACACGCACAACTTCTGGCGGATCTGCACCAAGGTCAGTCCGGGTTGCAAAAATTGCTATGCCGAAACCCTGCTCAAGAATCGTCGCGGTGAGAAATGGGGCAAAGGCGCACCGCGCATCCGACTCAAGGCTTTCGACGCACCGATCCGATGGAATAAGAAGCCCTGGGTGTGCGACCTATGCGGCTCGCGAAGTGCCGCCAATCGCCGCGACAATGGGAGTTGTCTGAACCCCTTGTGTCCTTACCGGGATGGATCAGCGGGCAGCTTTCATCGCCGCCGCGTTTTCTCGCTGTCGCTCGGCGACTGGCTCGATGAGGAGGTTCCGATTGAGTGGCTGGCGGACATGCTCAACGTGATTCACCAATGCCCGAACTTGGATTTTCTGCTGCTGACGAAGCGCCCTGAGAATTGGTCGCCACGAATGGAGTCTATTCGCCTTCATGGGCTTGATCAGAAATGGGTCAGCACGAAATGGGACATGGAGAATCAGCCTCCGCACAACGTTTGGATCGGCGTCTCGGTCGAGGATCAGCAACGTGCGGACGAACGGATTCCGCAACTGCTGAAGATTCCGGCGCGCATTCGGTTCCTGAGTGTCGAGCCGCTGCTGGGGCCAGTGCGGTTGGATTTCGAGTGGCGTAACGATTTGCAGCGATGGGATTCAGCCGGGCGCGAACTCGAACCGCGTAGGATCGACTGGGTGATCGTCGGGGGCGAGAGTGGTCCCGGCGCGCGCCCATGCAAAGTTGATTGGATCAGAAGCGTCCGCGACCAATGCAAAGCAGCCGGTGTTCCAATGTTCGTGAAACAGTTGGGATCCAATCCTCACCGCAATGGCGAAGACGAATCGGAAACTACTATCCTACTTGATCACAAAAAGGGTGGTGACATCTCCGAGTGGGCCGAGGATTTACGCATTCGAGAATTTCCATACCAACCAATGAGAGACGCGAATCCTAGGCATCTTCGCGTCACGTCCGGCGAGGCTATGGTCCGTGGTCGTTCGGCCTGCGCTGGGAACTTGATAGACGGGGACTCGCTCGATCACGGCGGGCGAGCCCCGAAGGCGGAAAACTTATGAGCAACCAAACCCAGGCCATCACCAAACCCGAAGCCGGCACACTGGAATACGTTCCCTTCGGTTCGCAGGACAAAATCAAACTCAACGTCAAGATCGTTCAGGACTTGATCGCCGTTCCGACGAAGTCCGGCAAAACCTGTTCGCAACGTGACGCCCTCAAGTTCATGGCCATGTGTCAGGCCAAACGACTCAATCCCTTTGAGGGTGATTCGTACCTCATCGGGTATGACACACAAAACGGACCCGAGTTCAGTTTGATTACTGCCCATCAGGCGTTTCTGAAACGCGCGGAGATTCATCCCGAGTACGACGGGATGCGGTCCGGAATAATTCTTCTGACCCAAGAGGGTGTTCTCGTGGACCGTGAGGGTGACTTCCACTTGCAAAATGAAAACGTCGTCGGCGGATGGGCGACGGTCTTCTTCAAAAACCGGAAGTATCCGACAACTCGAAGGATCCGGCTCGAGCGGTTCAACAAGGGTTTCGCGCAGTGGAAGGTCGATCCGGCTGGTATGATCGTAAAATGCGCAGAAAGTGACGCACTCCGATCTTCATTTCCGACGATGTTGGGTGGTCTGTATCTGCGCGAGGAAGTAAGTGCGTTTATCGACGGTGCGGCCGGTGCCGGTCCGTCGATCGAGATTGCGGAGTCACGATTGATTCCGCCTCCCAAACCAAAGGATTCGGCGGAACCAAAGCAGTCCGGTGGGGCTGCCGCGGAACAGCCGGAGCCGACTCCCGCGACTGCCGCTTCGGAGTCTTCCTCTCACCCCACAGAGGGCGACGGTCCGGGGGTCATTCCTTTGGAGCACGGGGACGGCGAAGACCCGACGGCGCTCATCCGAATCATCATGACGAACGCGAGCGATCACGACATCACCGAGGCGAGCATCATGCAGTGGGCGGCGGCGGCGAAGATGGCCACGCCCAAACAGAAACAGTTGAGCGACCTCGCTGCGCACAAGCTGCGCACCATCTGCGAGCAGTGGCCAACCGTGGTCAAAGACATCAACGGATGATGAATGAGGCATCTGGATCTGTTCACTGGGATTGGCGGCTTCACGATCGCGGCCGAGTCCGTCGGATTTGAAACCGTTGCGTTCAGCGAGATCCACAAGGACAAGTGCATCGTTTTGAAACATTACTGGCCGCACGTGCCGAATCTCGGAGACATCTGTGATGAGCACTTCCTTGAGCGAGCCAGAGCGATTGAACCGTTTGATCTCGTTACGGGCGGCGTTCCTTGCCAGCCTGCGAGCGCGCTCGGACAAATGCGCGGTGCTTCTGACGAACGCTGGCTCTGGCCCGAATTTGTCAGAGTGGTACGCACGTTTCGACCCAGAGTGGCGGTCGCTGAAAACCCGCCAAGTGTCCTTGTTCTGCCGGAATTCCACGGAGTCCTTGGAGAGATTGCCGCGCTCGGGTATGATCTGTTGTGGGATGTTATTCCCGCTGCCGCGTTTGGTGCAGGGCATCTCCGAGAACGCGTGTTCATTGTCGCTGCCGACGCCCGTCGCTGCCGACGGCAAACGCGGACCGGATTATGCACGGTCGAACCGACCGGAGAAAAGCGGCGACGATCTGGTGACCCGGATGGCGAAACTTCTGCCAACTCCAACGGCCAACGACGGAGTGAAGAGGGGCGACGCCTATCTATTCGAGAAACGGACAGAAAAGGGCAAATGGAATCCCTGCGACAATCTTCCGAGATCAATCGCGAAGCAGTTGCTTCCAACACCGACCACCCGCGATTACAAGGACACGCCGGGGATGCTGTTCGAGACGAAGGACAGAAGCAGGAACGATCAGTTGCCGAGACGGGTATTCAAGACGCTGTTGCCGACGCCGAATACTTGGGATCACAAAATAGGATACAGCGACGCGATAAACAGGCGGGAGCCGAAACTCAAGATGCGTGGCTACACGGCAACGAGACCGTTGGCGAATCGCATCATCGAGAAGCAACACTCCCAGACCTGCGGGGCCGTGTCACCGGCCCGGACTGGTGGCATGAAGCTCACACCGGAATTCCTGTGCTGGCTCCAGGGATTCCCGGTCGATTGGCTGAAGCCGTTAGTCTCTGCGTTGGCGACTCGGTCGTCCCGCAAGTCGCCGCGGCGGTCCTCCAGCCCATCTACGAAATGCTGAAGCGATGAACGATCAAGAAACAGAGTGAAGAGAAATGGAGCGAAGAGCCAACGCGAGAATCGTGCGACTGGCGCTGCGTCTCTTCCGGAAAAAAGACAAATTTGTTGGTGTGCAATTCAAAAGCCATGCCGCTGCCGCGGATGCCTGGTGCGCTTTTGTGAACCAGATGCACGTGCCGGTGCAGGATTTGAACGACGTGAAACGCTGGAGATTGGAACGCAAAACCAAAGTATGATCCGAACTGCATTCAGTGCTTCGAACTTCCACCGGCGCGTTCTTTGCGAAGGTAGCCTCGCAATGGAGCGTAACCTTCCAGAGGTTGACACCGAGTATTCGGTCGCCGGCCAGCGCCTTCACCACGCCGCGGCGACGCTGGACTTTCGCGGGCTCGACGAACCAGAGATCGAACTCGTTCAGGAGAAGTTGGAGCAACGAGATCGTTTTCTGGAGAGCCTTGGGCTGCCGCTCAAATCCGAAGCGTATCACACGGAACATACGTTGCCGTATGTGCTTCCTGGTGGGGCTGAGATCCTGAACCATGCGGATTTTGTCGGCACCTTCCCGGCCAAGGGCGCCGTCGTCGATTACAAGTTTGGCTTCGAGGAAGTGGACCCTCCCGACCAGAATCATCAGCTCATGGTGTACATCGGCGCCCTTGCTCAGAAAACCGTGTGTGATGAGTATTACGGGTTGATCATCCCGCGGTTCGGCCGGCCGGCGCCACCGGTCATCTATCGTCGCGACCTGATGCCCGCAGTCTGGACGCTCATCAACATGACTTACGCGAAGGCAATGGCTCCGGGAGCACGGCGGATTCCGTCATTCGACGCCTGCAGATATTGCAAGGGTCTTCAGTTGGGTGTCTGTCCCGAGGCGAGAAGTCTGGCGCTGTCGACGACGGAGGCTTCCAAGCTGATCGCCTCACCCGAGGTTGAGTTGACGAAGATGAGTCCAGAGACGCGCACCAAACTGTTTGACGCGTTCAAGCTGGCAGAAACTCTGAAAGCGCAGTTCAGTAAGGCGGCGAAAGTGCTGCTCGAAAAGGACCCGGAGTTCATTCCCGGCTACCGTCTGAGCAAGGAAGGTGAAGTCAGAACGAAGGTGACGGATTTAATCGCACTACGGGATCGCTTGAATGATTTGATGATCATGACGGATGACTTTCTGAAAATCTGTTCGATCTCGAACAAAGCCTTGAGCGCCGCTGTGCGTTCAGCAACCGGACTCAAGGGACGGGCGCTCGAAGCCAGGATAGAGCAACTGACCAAAGGTCTCGTGGATAGTACCCCCGTCGAGAGAAGTCTGGAGCGCGTATGAGCAAACTGCGTTATCTGTCGGTGCCCTTGAATCAGGTGCTCTGGATCCGTGGGCAGCCCTGCGAAATTATCGGGCGCCGCTCCATCCTTCACAACGGCGGGGCGAACACGCTCATCAAGGTCAAATGGGGCCGCCATCTGATCGAGGAGATCGCCGTCACGTAACTCGAGGAAATGATTTTGTAATTTATGGATGAGCAACAACTGATTGATCAAACGACCGAAGCTCTCGACTTGTGGGCGATGGTTGAAATCTTTGGACATACGAAGGTGGCCGGTCGCCTGACCGAGCGGAAGATCGGCGTGAACGTCATGCTGCAAGTGGACGTTCCAAAGGGTGATAAGGAATTCAGTCACTCACGTCTGTTCGGACCGGCAGCGATTTTCTCCATCAATCCGACGACGGAAGCGTGGTGTCGTAAATGGACGGCTTCGCAGGCGCAGTACGAGCGGTCGCCTTTGCCGTACGTTCCGGAAGCACCAAAGCAGCTCAATGAAGTGCAAGGACCGGATGACGATGTAACTCTATTCGACAATTGAACGCTTACAACCAAAACGAGAAGCCTCTGGGTCATGCGTGCGTCAACGGGTCTGACATCTCAGCCGAAGCGTTTCCGATGTCGAGACGCCAAGCCGAAGATCAGTTGAACGCGCGTGATTCAGGGGCGTTTTAAAACTAAAAGGTGACGCCCTTCGACCAATGAGCATCGCTTACTGTTGCCTCGGCAGACTCGGCGACATCATCAACGCGTTGCCACTCGCCTGGGAGGATTCGCGCGTTGCCGGGCCCGTGCCCTGGATCGTCTCGCGCGAGTTCGCTACCGTACTTGAGGGGGTCTCGTACTGCAGGCCAGTCATTTACGACGGCGAATACTGGGATCTCCAGGGGGCCGTCCGCAAGTTCAAGGACACGTTCAGCGAGTTGCGCATCGTCCAGGCGTGGTCCTCGAACTATCCTAGTTGCGTGCTGGGGGATTCCTTCGCGCGCTCGGCCTGGGCGCAGGTGGGCCGCGGCGGGTGGCCCGGCCGGCTGGTGTTCGACCGGCGCGACATCGACCGCGAGTTGCGCCTATGGAATTTGTTCCACGCGGCACACCTGGGGAGCGCCGATCCGATCCTGGTCGCGCTGGACTCGACTTCGAGCCCCTTCCCTCACCGCCGGCACCTTCTGGATCTGCTCCGCGCCGCCTGTGGGACGCGTGTTTGGGAACTGGATCCAAAGGCGACGAGGGTTTACGACCTCCTAGGGCTCTTCGAGCGCGCCGCTGCCCTTGTGACGGTCGACACGATGCACCTGCACCTGTCCTGGGCCGTCCCGCGGCTACCGGTCATCGCCTTGATCGCCGACCATCCGAACCGTTGGCACGGCACGGCCTGCCGGCCGAATCAGGCCTTTCGGGCCCGCTACAAGGAATATCCGGCGAAAGCTCAGGAACTCATGGCAGCGGTCGCCGTCGCCATCGGTGGGAAAACCTGCCCACGACTCATTCATTGCTGGTCCGATTACGAGCGAAGCGCGGGTGCTAAATCGCGTCACGGTATGGCGTTGGGAAGCTGGACCGTCGAGAAGAATCGTCGACATGAAGTTTGGGATAGTGTGCCCACAAGCGGCAAAGGCAGTCTGTTCGAAGGGCGCCTGCTGCATTCCGTGAAGTCCATTCTGGACTCCGGCCTCGCCGCAGCACGCAGCGACGACGATCTACTGGTCCTGACCAACGATGACACGGGCTTTGTGCCCGGGATCACGGAAAGCCTCCTCGAGGTTGCCTCCTGGCCGTTGCCAGCGTGCTACGCGCACCGGATGGATGTCGACCGAAGCGACGGTGCACTGTCGAGCACGATCGACGGTGGCGCCTACCCTGGCGTTGATCTCTTTGCCATGGGTGTAAGACTTTGGAAAGAGTGGCGAAAGGAGTTCCCCGAGTGCGTTGTGGGCGCCGAACAATGGGATCTGGCGATGCTGGCCTTGATGCGGCGCGTCGGGGCCATCGAACTGCCCGGGATCATCTGGCATCAGGCGCATCATCCCGCATGGGTGGGTCCGAATGCGCACAAGGCCAACCAGTTCAACCGCCGGGCATGCGGGTTGTGGTTCGCGAAGCTGGGGGTGACGGCCGACCAGGTGATCGAAGGACTAGTATGATCCGAACCTTCAAATGCAATTTCGGGAAGGACGTCGGATGCAGCGTCGAGATTGACGACACCCCGCCAGCGGTGACCAGCGAATATAGCCAGATGGCGGCGCGCAAGGTCGAGTGGACGGGAAAACCGACGGCGGCCGTCATGCGTCCGTACGTCGGGTGGATGAACTCGGTCAATCAACAGATGGCTAACGAATGGGGACGCAAACTCATGCACGTGTTCATGTTCGACAAGCTGGGCCAGTCATTCGAAATTTGGGCCTACGAACCTCACGTGCCGGCAATACTGGTGGCCCGTCACAATGTTCCTGGGCTTCCGGACAAGAAACCGACAAGGGAAAAACGATGAATCTTGCACTTTCCACGGTGCCAAAATTGATTCGCGAGCGGGATGTTAGAGAGCCTTCGTTCGTTGTTCGTAAGAGCGATGGCCAAATCGGTCAGGTATTGGACCAGGCTTTCGACGGCTGGCTGTATGTCATTTGGGATCATCCCGCTTGGGATCGCACTTGGCAAACGTCATTCATCAACCCAAATGCCGTCATCTGGATTCGGCCCGCGAGCCACCGGCGCAGAAAGGCAATCGGATGATCAATCGAGACTGGAAGGAACCCTGGGTTGATCGGATGGGTCTGGTCGTTGCGCTGAGTGGCGAGGACCGATTCACGCATTTGCAGCGGCTCAAACGGGACATGGCGCCGCTCGCGCCGGAGCAACAAGCGGAGCTTCGCGAGTGCTTCCGGCAACGCTTCACACCCAGCAACGGAGTTGATGGCTGTCAAAGTGCAACTCAGGCAGTTAGGGAGGTTATGTGATCGAGAAGTGGGGCTGCTATACGCAACCAGAACCGGTTTGGAAAGGCATACCTGGCTTCTTCGACTTCCAGGACGTTTATAACGAAATCGCCGACTGGGCTCAGGACGGCTTTACTCTGGTTGAAGTCGGTTCATTCCTCGGCCGCTCAGCCTGTTATCTGGGCGAGCAACTGCAGGCGCGGGGCAAGCGCGTCACTCTGATCTGTGTCGATACCTGGCCCGCGGCGTACAACTGGGGTCCGGAGCATTTTCCACAGCTCGTCATCGAGTCGCCTTTCGAGACGTTCTATGCAAACGTGCGGCAGTCCGGGTTGCTCGGTACGATCGTACCTATACGGGCTTCATCTGCACGGGCTTCAGACTTCATCAAAGATGGTCTGGACTTCGTTTACATCGACGCCGGCCACGATTATCCGAACATCGCGAATGACATTTCGGTTTGGCTTCCAAAGGTGCGCTCCGGCGGGATCCTGGCTGGCCACGACTACAACCTGGAGAGCTTCCCCGGGGTGGTGCAGGCGGTCAACGAGTCGTTCGGACCTGATCAACGTGAGATCCGCGGGGCTTCCTGGGTGGTGAAATTATGAGAAACGCTCCAGAATCGCCCAGGACGCGCCGGGGGGCTATCATACCGCACCCCCCACCCTTCCGATTGCAGGGCGCCCATGCAGCGGAAGCGGGCTGCGGCAAATCCTGGAGCCACCCCCTTTTCCAAAACCTATGAAATGGCAATCCCTGACCATCGTCTGCAACGAGGCGCCCTGGATCGAGGTTCAGGTCCGCTCACTCCTGGACCAGTTCGACCGGGTGGTCGTCGTCGATGGCGCCGCGGCCGGCGACACCGGGGGCGCCGGCGACGGGCACAACCTGACCGGAGGCCTCCATCATTCGACCGATGGCACGGTCGAGATCCTTCAACGCCTCGAGCGCGAGGTCCCGAAGCTCAAGGTGGTTTACGCTCCGGCGGGCGGGTGGCTCAACAAAACTGCCATGTGCAACGCTGGCCTGTTCCACATGGAACCGGGCTGGATCGTCCAGCGCGACGTCGACGAGTTCTTCGCTCCGACGGCTTTTCAGCTTCTGAAATGGCTGGTCGACGACTCGGATTACACCGACGTTGAGTTTTTCGCGTATCATTTCTGGGGCGATCGTCGGCATTACATGCGGCTCTCGCGCGAGATCTGGGGCAACGTGATTCCATGGCGCCGTGTGTTTCGCTGGCAGGGCGAGCCCTGGGCGTCTCACGAGCCGCCGCGGTTCAAACGCAAGACCGCCGAGAAGTTGCTGACGATGGAAGAGACGCGGGCCCTCGGAATCATCCTCTGGCATTACAGCTATTGCGACCTGGGCCAGTTGCGAAAAAAGGAAATCTTCTACGGGATCCAGGGGCAGCTCGTCCCGACCGTCGAGCAGTGGCGCAAGGATCCGAAGTCAATCCCGAAGAATGCGGACCTCGAGGAGTTCAACGGACTCCATCCAGTCAAGCTGCCGGTGGTGGACTAGTTTTCGGGGAGTGCGCTTGAGGTAGTCCAGGCGATCCGGATCCCGGAAAAGGGCAGGCCGTGCTGGGCGTCAAACCAGGCTTTCAGTGACTCATAGCAGTTGAAGCCATCCTGACGGGCGTACTCCTCTGTCTGTTCAACCGAGAGCCAAAGATGATTGACGTGGTGCGCGTGGAAATCGAAATCAGCCCGCATGATCCTCCAGCGCCCTACAGAAACCCATTCCACCTGAGAGATGACTCCCCGGCCAATCTCCCGTTGCTTCGAGCGATACGGGCGACCGGTCCAGACGCGCAGACTGATCAATTCACCGATCCGCGGCAGGCGCCCTCGCGGGAAGGGCCGGATGGTCGATGTCTTCCGGCCGCTCGCGATGGCCTCCGCAAACTCCGGTTTGAACAGCTTCACGATCACGCCCACTCCTTCATGCCTTCGAAGCGCAACCGCTGTGATTGATTCGCTAGCGCCGTCAATTCCAGTCCTTCACTGCGAAGCCACGCGTGCAATTCGTGCTCCAGGTGAAAGGCGACGTGAGAGTAGGCGTGTTTGACAATGCGGAAGCGGTAGTCCCTCGGCTCTTTTGGTTCCCAGACGTGCAGATAAAACGGACAGTGCAATTCGTAGAGCCCGTCAATCTTCGCTCCGGGCCGCAATTCGAAGACACGCAGCGGAATCACAAACTCCACCCCGCCGTCGGCTCGCGCATCGTTGTGATCAAAAAACCAGAGGCGCCCCTCCTTTTGTTCGGTCGTCGCCAGCAAATCCGCGTGCGCAACACCAGGGTTCAGACTGCCCGAGTACGACAGATACCCGGAGCCCAGATAATAACTTCCGTTCTCCGTCCCTCCGGTCTGAATGTGATCTCCCCAGTCATGGGTAAAACGCGTCCACGACGGCAGACGCGGATGCAAGGCCGGCAACCGGAGAAAGTCGCCCACACGTGCTCTAGGTCGCGCGTCGAATTTCTCAACTCGTGTTTTCAAGATTTCGAGGTTGCGCGGATCTTTCGCGCGCTCCAGACGGGGATCAGAAAACGTGTTCATAGCGTCCTTCCTTTTCGTTGTAGGTCGGCAGTTCGATTTTGCCAGCCACTCGCCGGCATTTGAGCCACTGGGCCAACCGCCAGCGAAACTTATTGGTGCGTTCGTGGCGATACAGACGAAGGAGTCGAATCACCGGGCAATTCGCTTCCAGTTCGTTGGCCAGACTCCAAGTGTAAACGTGTACCCGGGCGACCGGTCGGTTCATCCACCGATGGAATGCAGTCGTGCTCATGGCATCATCTCCCCCGCTTCAATCGCGCTCAGCATCGCGCGCAGATTGTTCCGATGTTCCTTGGCCAGCCGCACGTACGCTTCCGCCGGCTTCCCGTTCAATCCCTCCTTGTCCGCAATCTCCCGGGCCCGTGTCGCAAACGCCCCGGCGAGATCCCGCCGCGAGAGTTCAATTCGAATGCACCGGCTGAGCAGCGGATTGGCGTCGTCGCTCTCGAAGAGCAAATCGGCCTGTCCCTCGTTCGTCGTCGTGAACACCCAGGCCACGTGTCCAGGAATCCGTTCGAGCGTGACGAGTACCTGCCGAACCGAATCCTTCCGCAGACCGTGCGCCTCATTCACGATGAACACCCGCCCGTTGCGTTGCCCCATTCCGAGTGTCGCGCAATCCCTTTCCAGTTCGCGCACCCTTTGCGGCGTCATCTCGCCCGCGTCCAATTCCACGACGTTCCAATCATCCGCCATGTCGCGGGCGAGCAGTTTCGCGATGGTCGTTTTGCCGGTCCCTGACTGGCCGGCAATCCAATACGCCCGGCCGCCAAACCCGCCGGCCTGGCGCACCGTCAGCAACCGGTTGACCGCCTTGTCCTGCGCGACGACTTCTGCCCAGGTTCCCGGGCGATACTTTTCGAAGAGTGGTTTCATGCTGTCCTTTGTGGTTTGAGTGTTGCTTCCATGCCCCGCAACTCTCCTCCTCATCGGAACGTGTGTCAAACATTTTGTTGACACTCAGACAGTGAGGCTTTACTGTCCAATCCAGTCAGGGGAATGAACCCCCGACCGAACCACGAAGGACAAGTCATGCAAGCCGAAGTCAAAAACGGAAACCTCATCATCACCCTCCCGATCTCGCCCAGACCATCGAAAACGGGCAAGACCATCGTCGTCGCCGGCACGGCCGGTTTCGCCCAAACCCTCGCCACCCATGACGGAAAGCAAATCTCAGTCTCCGTCAACGCCACCATCCCAAACTGACGAGCGCAAAGAGCGCGAAACCTTGAAACAACTATGCGAACAAAACCCTACGTCGGATTCCGAGCTGGCAAGCGGCCAGTAGTCTTTCGGGCCACTGCAACACCCACCGAGGCCAGCCACGGCAACCTCTATCTCGCGGTCATGGGTCCGTTTCGGACGGTCCGGGCAGCGCGCCTTACGGCCCGGACACACCCTAACCCGCATATCTATCACGTAACGGACGCGGAGCGAATCGCGGAAAGGAAAGTATGAACCATCGACGAGGGGCGCAGAACGCACCCGCTCGGCCACAACCTCACGTCGAAATCTTCCCCTGGATTGCTCTCGACTGAACGAATCCTTCCCTCCCTCAAAACGCGCTCCTTGACCTCGAGCGCGTTTTTTCGTTCCATTCCCCCATCAAATGTTCAAAGCCGCTACAGTGACTCGAAAAACTTTGGACGGCGGAACCAAAAGTTATCCGCCCCCTCGCAAACGTAATCGGCCCGGTTTCATCCGCGACGCCGTTGAAATGCAAGAAGTTCTTCGCAACATCGTCATTCAAACCGAACCCAATGGTAACTTGAAGCCAGCTTGCGCTCGCGACAAGGCGGCCTGCGCACGTGCCTGGGATGTTCTCCAGGAGCGCATCCGTATCCTGCGCGGTCAGCCTCTCCCTGGGCAACTCAGACCGGATGCGAATGTCCAGGTCCGCGGCAAGGGCAAGCGCCGTCCACGCCTTGAGCCGATGACGGCGCCTGTCACACCGCTACAGGTTGTGCCGCATTCTAGCGCGCCGTCGGATAACACTGGCGAAACGGACGCCAAACAGGCATCAAACGCCTGACTGGCTGGCCGGATCTCCAATCCAGCTGAAGTAAAGACTTCTCACATTGTGCGAAACCCGGCGTGATCTCGCGCTCGGTGGCGATCCCTAGGTTCCGCTCCTTCACCCCCGTTTGCCAGCTGTTTGCCCGCGGTGACCACGCGAAAAATTGTGCTCTCAGACCAGACCGTCCCCACACCACCGGCCTGGCACCCCCGCTGCCGGGCTCCATCGTATCAATGAGGCTCCATTTTTGCTGGACCTGTAGTTTGGAAAACAATTGTCCGGGACATTGAGGGACAGTCCGGGACGCGAAATTGATCAGGGATTGGAGGAGGAGGAGGGCGATCGGAGCGAGCTTTTGGGTCTGAAGTTGGGCATGGGCTAACGAAGACAACGAAGTCATACCTTGGTCAACGTAGTGTCAACGCGGAGCGAAGAGCTGGAGGGACGTGTGTCCGAGCTATGCGAGGACACACACAGTGCCTCTGCCTCTGCCTCTGAGTACGCAACATCTTGTACAGAATTGTTCGCCAAGCAACAGTATGTTTCTACGCACCACAAAAAGCAACAAAACGCAACGGTTGCGAGAAATGTTTTGACTGGGGTAAGGTGGGGAGGTAGAAGGAGGGAGGCAATGCACTTCAAGATTAAACCGAAGCTGTTCACTTATGAAAGGAACGAGGCATGTATGGGAAGCAATTTGCGTCTATGTATACGGGCTCGATGATGGGGAGTGGGCCGTTAGCATTTGCGGTTTGGGGGTGGGTAATCAGTCATCAGGTTCCCAACCAGGGTCGGACGGAATTTACGGTGGAACTGAATCCTCGGATGGTGGCGTTTCAAATTGGTAAGTGTAGTGAAGAGGAGGTTGCCTTGCAGGTATTGGAGTTCGAGAAGCCGGATCCTGAATCACGCTCGAAGGAGGAAGAGGGGAGGAAGTTGATCCGGCTGAGTCCGTACTTATATCGGGTCGTGAACGGGGCGCATTACGACAAGATGAAGCGGGAGGAGGATCGGCGGGAGTACAACCGGACACGGCTGAAGGAAATTCGAAAGGCGGACCGTGCGGCTCAGGAAGTGAATCCGGACACGGCGACAAAAAAAGTGGGGCAGAAATTCAGGAAGCCGGCTTTTGAGGAGTTGAAGTTGATTGGGGCAAAGATTGGGTTACCGGATGAGGAAGTGACGAAATTTTTCAATTATTACGAGGCG
>DASTOD010000568.1:0-3739 GCA_035762645.1 Binatia bacterium
ATGCAGAGATCGCCTTCGTTTTCGCGATCTTTATCGTCCATCAAGATGACCATCCGCCCGCGGCGGATTTCGTCGATGGCTTCCTCTATGGTGGCCAGAGGCATAGGGCCTTAATCTACCATCTTGGGGCATGAGGTCAAACCGCCACGATCACCGTTGGAGTCATGGAATGATGGAGTGATGGAGTATGGTCTGAAATCCAACACTCGAATACTCCTGTACTCCAACACTCCCGCAAGAAGTCGAGCGGGAGTTAGCCAGATTCAGGCCGGTTTTATTCGCTCTCGAATTCCTGCTAGAGTCGGGCGGATCCATGAGGAAGAGGGAACGGAATGAAAGTCGGTCTGATCGGCCCTCGCGGCGCGGGAAAAACCACCATCTTTAACATGCTCACCGGATTGCAGGCACAGATCGGCGGCTATGGCGGCAAGGACGAGGTTCACCTCGGCGTCATCAAGGTTCCGGATGTCCGCGTCGATAGACTCGGGCAGATTTTCAAACCGAAAAAAACGACCTATGCCGAGATTCGCTTCACCGATTTTCCGCCGAGCCAAGGCGAGGAGGCGCTCAAATCCAACGACGCTCTCGTCACCCAAATGCGCGAGGTGGACGCAATCGCTCTGGTGCTGTGCGATTTTCACCCCGATGCCGCTCCTGTCAAAGACCTGAACGAATTGCTGACGGAAATGATTCTCGCCGATCTGACGGTCGTCGAAAATCGGCGCACGCGCCTAAAAAAAGAAAAAGCTCGGCCGCAAGAAGAAGCGCTTCTGCAACGCTGCGCCAGAGCTCTCGAGAATGAGCAGGGCCTGAGGAACCTCACATTCACAACGGACGAAGAAAACCTGCTTTCCGGTTTCGGCTTCCTTAGCCGCAAACCGCTGCTCGTGCTCTTCAATCAGGCCGAGGATCAGGCCGGCCGACCCTTGGCAGCCTCCTATCAGGAGGAGTTGAAGCGGCGCGGATTGGAAGGTCTGGCTCTGGCGGGAAAAGTCGAAATGGAAGTGGCGCAGCTTGACGAAAGCGACCGGGAAGCGTTTTTGAAGGAAATTGGCGTCCAGGAGCCGGCGCGGGATAGATTCATTCGCGCCTCCTATGGCCTGCTGAATTTGATCAGCTTTCTAACTACCGGTGAAGATGAAGTCCGAGCCTGGACGATCACCCAAGGAACCGTCGCGCGCAAGGCCGCCGGCAAGATCCATAGCGACATTGAGCGGGGCTTTATCCGAGCCGAAGTCATGGCCTACGAAGACTTTGTCGCCTTGGGGAGCGAAGCGAAATGCAAAGAAGCAGGAAAGCTGCGCCTTGAAGGCAAGGATTATGTGGTTCAGGATGGCGACATCATCCACTTCCGCTTCGCGATCTAGCCCGCGGAGAAGCGGGTGAGGAACCCGAAACACGAGACCCGAGACGCGAAACCCCGTAGGGATCTGGCAGGTGCGGTAATGTCGAACAAAATTTTGATCGTCGACGACGAGCCGTTTAATCTGGATTTATTGGAGCAAGAGCTCATCGATCACGATTACGTGATCGAGAAAGCCAACGACGGCGCCGAAGCGCTGGAAAAAGTACCGTCTTTTCTTCCCGACCTGATTCTTCTCGATTACATGATGCCGAAGATGAACGGGTTGGAAGTGCTCAGGCATCTTCGCGCAGACGAAAAGCACAAGGCCATTCCGGTGATCCTGCTCACGGCAAAAGCGACTCAGGAAGACAAGATCAAAGGGCTGGATGCCGGCGCGGATGATTACGTGACCAAGCCGTTTGACTCCTTCGAGCTGTTGGCCCGGGTCCGAGCCATGATACGCATCAAGCAGATGCATGACGCTTTGGAAGAATGGAATCGCACCCTGGCTGAAAAAGTCGAGCAGCAAGTCGGCGAACTCCAGCGCATGAACCGGCTCAAACGGTATCTTTCGCCGCAAGTCGCCGAAACGATATTAGCCGAGGACGAAAACCTATTTGGGAGTCACCGCCGCGAGATCACGGTGGTCTTCCTCGATCTTCGCGGCTTCACTGCTTTTTCCGACAGCGCCGAACCCGAAGAGGTCATGGAAGTGCTCCGGCGTTACCACGCGGAAATGGGCAAGCTGATCTTTCAGTTTGACGGCACCCTCGAGCGTTTCGCCGGCGATGGCATTATGATTTTTTTCAACGACCCCATTCCGTGTCCCGATCACGTTGAAAAAGCCGTGCACATGGCGCTGGAGATGCACGCTCACGTGCGCCAATTGCGCGACGACTGGCGTAAGAGAGGGTACGACTTGGATTTAGGTATCGGTTTGGCCACCGGATATGCTACTCTCGGGAACATCGGGTTCGAGGGTCGGATGGATTATGGGGCCGTAGGCAATGTCACCAATCTCGCCGCTCGGCTCTGCGCCGAGGCGATGGGAGGGCAAATTCTGATCGATCGCAAGACCCTGAGTAAGATCGAACAGCTGGTCGAGGTCGAACCGCTGACGGAGCTCCAGCTAAAGGGATTTGCGCGGCCGGTGGCCGCTTTCAACATTCTGCGCATGAAATAATCCCATGGCCTCGAAGACAACTTTCAAAGAACCCGTTTTTCTTGTGAGGTTTTGGGGGGTCCGCGGAAGCTATCCGACTTCGGACGAGGCCACTCTCGGTTATGGCGGCCATACTTCTTGTGTCGAGGTGCAGGCCGGCGGACAGCGCCTGATCTTCGACGCGGGCACGGGGATCATTCCCCTCGGCAACCGGCTCGGCAACGGTCGTCCCGGGCCGCAGACCTTGAATCTGTTTCTGAGCCACACCCATCACGATCATGTGTTCGGCTTCTACTTTTTCCAACCGCTCTTTCGAGAGGGCGCCCGGGTCTGCATTTTTGGTCCTGCCTCTTCCGGCCAATCCCTCAAGGAAACGCTGGATGCGGCGATGGAGCCACGGTTTTTCCCCGTTCCTCTGCGCGACCTTACCGCACATAAAAAGATTTATTCATTGCGGGGAGGCGAGCGCATCGAGCTGCGCGACGGGAGAGATTCCGCCGTTGTGGACCAACGATCCGTCAGTCCTTCAGGCGATCATGTGAGTGTCCTCGTGCACAAGAGCTCCGCCCATCCCAACGGCGTCCTGCTCTACCGCGTTCACTGGCGTGACAAAAGCATGGTTTACGCCACGGACGTCGAACAGAACCGGCAAGGACATCCCGATATCATCGATTTCATTCGCGGTGCGGATCTGCTCATTCACGACGCCCAATACCTCAATAAAGAGTATTTTTCCCGCGCGAGCCCGCGTAAGGGCTGGGGTCACAGCACGGTCGAGCAGGCCGCCGAAGTTGCCCGCAAAGCTTCCGTCAAACGCCTGGTTCTCTTTCATCACGAACCGACGCACGATGACAGAACCCTCAAGCAGATGGAGAAGCTCGGCCGGCGTCTCTTCCCGCCAAGTCTGGTGGCTTACGAAGGCCTCGAAATCAACCTTTTTGATGGCCGTTAGGCGTGAGGCGTCAGGCGTGAGGGGGTCAGCGGATAAGACAGGGAACAGACTGGAAGAGCAAGAAGCGAACGGCAAATATCTAATCAGCGATGGCGCTAACGTGGCGCAATTGCCAAGGAACCGCGAAGAACGTGAAGACGAAATCGGAGTGCCGGTGTTGCAGTTCCCGCCCCTTACCCCTGACGCCTCACCCCTCACCCTAACGATCTAGCCTTCGCGCTCTACCCGCGCATAGAGCCCCGGTGAAATCACGCGGTAGAGCTGCACCGGCTCGGCAACG
>DASTOD010000569.1:0-3703 GCA_035762645.1 Binatia bacterium
GCCGTCGGCGCCCGCAGTTTTCCGGGGATTATCGCAATCCACGCCAACGCCGACTATATTTTGAACTTCGAGAAAGAGATCGGAGTTCAACGTCAGATTCAGGAGCTGGGCCGTCAGTCGGAGACTGAGTTCGTCGCTCTACTCGATAGCAACCTCAATGTCGTCGCCCATACCGACCCGCGCCGTATCGGACAGCAAGAAAAAGAAACCATTTTTTTAAGAGCCAAAGGCGAGCGTCAGCTTTTGAGCCAAATCGTCGAGAGCAGCGGGGGCAAGCGGTACTTGGAGGTAGTCAAACCGGTTGTTCTGGACGAATCCAATCTGGGTTTCCTAAAAATCGGTCTTGCCCTGGGATCGATGGAGCTCGCCTGGCGCAACAGCTTGCATGCCATCGTCATTCTGGGGCTGGCCATTGTAGCCGCGGGTATTTTGGGAATGGCGGCGATTTTCCATAACCAGCACTTGCACCTGCAAGAGGTCAAAGCCTTGGAAATCGAAGTCTTACACCGAGAACGCCTTTCGGCACTGGGAAACATGGCTGCGACCGTCGCCCACGAGGTGAGAAACCCGCTCAATGCCATTTCGATGGGACTGCAACGTCTCAAGGTCGAATTTCAACCAACCGATGATCGGGAGGACTACTCTCGTCTTACAGACCTGATGCTCGGCGAAGTGCACCGCCTCAACTCGATAGTGGAGCAATTCCTCTCGCTGGCGCGCCCTCTCGAAATTAAACCCGAAGCGTTGCGAGTACAGGATGTTCTTAATGAAGTAGGCACATTGGTGGAAGGCGAAGCTCGGCAATCGAAGGTGCGGATCCGAGTCGTTGCTCCGCTGACGCTGCCACCGCTCAAGGCGGATCGTGGATATTTCCGACAAACGCTCTTGAATCTTGTTCTTAACGGACTTCAAGCGATGCCCGAAGGCGGGACATTGACGCTGGAGGCAAAAACGTCGAACGGCAATTTTCTAATCAGCGTCACAGATACCGGAATCGGGATTGCTCCGGAAAGCCGGATGCGAATCTTCGAGCCTTACTTCACGACCAAGGCCAAGGGCTCCGGGCTAGGGTTGGCGGTCGCCCGGAGGATTATGGAGGCCCACGGTGGAACGATCACTGTTTTCAGCGAAGCCGGCCAGGGGTGCCGCTTCCAGATTTCCTTTCCCATTAACGGTCTGGAGGTGTAAATGCCCTATCGTTTCCGTATTCTCGTAGTCGACGACGAACCGGCCCAGCGCGAGCTGGTCTCGGGTTTTCTCAAAAAGCAGGGCTTAGAAGTGTCCTCGGCCGAAAGCGGCGCAAAGGCCCTGCAGCTTTTTCGTCAGGACTCCATCGATCTGATCCTCACGGATCAAAAGATGCCAAACATGTCGGGTGCGGATCTGGTGCAGGCCGTGCACGCCATCAACCCCGAGACGCCGGTCATTTTGATGACCGCTTTTGGAAGCATCGAAGCGGCCGTTTCCGCCATCCAAGGAGGAGCGACCGACTACCTGACCAAACCGCTAAATTTGGATGAGCTGCTTTACCGCATTCGACAGGTCAGCGAGCGCTATCGAATCATCGCCGAGAACCGCGAGCTTCGGGAAGCCTTACGGGAACGCCATCGCATAGAAGGAATCATCGGCGAGAGCGCGCAGATGCTTGAAGTCGTCTCTCTGGTGCGCCGGGTGGCACCGAGTGAAGCGACGGTTTTGATCCGCGGCGAGAGCGGGACGGGAAAAGAACTGATTGCCAAGGCCATCCACTTTGCCAGCCCAAGAGCCTCCGGTCCTCTAGTTAAGGTAAACTGCGCGGCGCTTCCTGAAACTCTTCTCGAATCCGAATTGTTCGGCCATGAAAAAGGCGCTTTCACCGGCGCGCTAACTACGCGTCAAGGGCGCTTTGAGTTGGCCGATGGAGGAACTCTCTTCCTCGACGAAATCGGCGACCTTCCTCTGCATTTGCAGGCGAAGCTCCTGCGAGTCCTTCAGGAGCGCGAATACGAGAAGGTGGGCTCCAGCCGTCCGGTCCAGGTCAACGTCAGGATCCTGGCTGCCAGCCACAGGCCGCTGGAGGCGCTTATTAAAGCCGGACAGTTGCGGGAGGATCTCTATTACCGGCTCAATGTAGTCACGATTTCGCTTCCACCCCTGCGCGAGAGACGCTCGGATCTCGCGCTGCTGATCGACCACCTCCTTCGGCTCTTCGCGGAGAAGAACGGCAAGACGATCCGGGGTCTTACGCGTGAAGCCCGGGATATTCTTTTACGCTACGACTATCCGGGAAACGTGCGGGAACTGGAAAATATTATTGAGCGGGCCATGGTTCTCACCAGGGACGATGTGATCGCGATCGGCGATCTGCCCTTGATCGTCCAGAACCCTGAGGTGGAGGGGGACCGGGGCGACCGGGAAACAAACCTCACGGCCGCGGTGGAAGCGCTGGAGCGCCGAATGATCCGGGAAGCGCTGGCCCGGTCCGATGGGGTCCAGACCCGCGCCGCAGAACTGCTCGGAATCAGTGAACGGGCGCTACGATATAAACTAATAAAGTACGGCTTTCGGGAAGAAGCCTCAAGTCCTGATTCCGATCCGCAGAAAGTTCAATCCGGGAAAAAAAGTACCGAACCACAGGACCCCTCAGATATTCCCTGAGAGAGATAATGCCTGAGAAGCGCCACCTCTTTTTGTCTCACTCAAGCAAATCCAATAACAGCATCAATCCGACGCCCGTTGCTATCGCGAGCAACTGGACGATCGACTTGGACGGCCGGAGCTCTTTATTGAGTTCGGGTACCAGATCAGAGCCGGCGATATAGATGAAACCGCCAGCAGCCACAGGCAGCATCAACGCAGAGAAGTTCTCTACCGTGGAGCCGATCATCAGGGAGATAATCGTCCCCAAGACGGCAAAAATCGCTGATATAAAATTGAAAAACAGCGCCCTTCTCTTTGTGAACCCGGCATAGAGCAATACAAAGAAGTTGCCGAGCTCATGCGGAATTTCATGAAAGATCACAGCCATGGTCGTTGCGAATCCCACATGGACACTGACCGTATACGATGCTCCGATAATCATCCCGTCTATCAGATTGTGAACACCGTCGGCGAACAGGTTCATGTAGCCCATGGGACGTATAGCGCCACTGGATTCTAGAGTATGTTGATGCCTCCACAGAAGAAACTTTTCGAGGATGAAGAATAAGAATATTCCAGCCAGGACATATAGAGAGGCTTCCACCTTCGGTTGAGATTTCTCAAATGATTCAGGCAACAGGTGGATGAAGGCGTCCCCAAACAAACTGCCGACAGCGAGGCTGACCATGACAAAAATAAGTTGTTTCAACCTCTTCTCACTTATCGAGACAAAGGCGATACCGACGAGCGAAAGTAGGCTCACCAAAATAACGCTGACAAGTGCATAGACCCGCTCGACTGACGTCGTGTCCACCTTCCGCTACCCTCCGATCTCCGCCGTTACTATTGCCAACGTTATTCTGCCACAGTTCCACGATTTCCCTTGCTATCTTTGAGCAGGGGTTACGACAGAATGTCGCCTTCCTTTATCAAAGCGCGACATCCCAGGAAAGGAGAACCACAATCCGGGATTAATAAATACAGCAGATTGTTTTTAGTCTAGTCCGACCTTTTGGTCGAGAATTTCGACGATCTCGTCGAGACTTTGCCTGTTCTTGACTTCGGCGGCATAGAATATCACTGG
>DASTOD010000570.1:0-6081 GCA_035762645.1 Binatia bacterium
GGGCTCGGCTACGCTATTGGGCAGATCGTGCAGTACTTCTTTCCCGGTTTAACGGTCAGCGCTTGAAAGAACCCTCACCCTTCCCGTCGAACGGGCGAGGGTTGCCAAAACTGAATGTCTCGATGAACTCTCCTAATGTCCGTTCCTCGCCCTCGTTAGAGGGAGAGGATAAAGGTGAGGGTGCGATTAATCGATAAGACTTCGCAGTAGAGCAAGATTCTCCCGGTCTTCTTTGAGATCGGGTCCTTTGGGGGTCTCCAGGCACATTGGCACGCCCCAGAATCGACGGTCATTGAGCAACAGGCGAAAGGCTTCAGCGCCCAGGTACCCCTTGCCGATGTGTTCGTGGCGGTCGACACGAGAGTTGAGATCCTTCTTCGAATCGTTCAGATGGAACGCGGCAATGAGCTCCAGGCCTACGGCTTCGTCGAACTCCGTAAAGGTCCGGTCGTAACCTTCTTTAGTTCGAATGTCATAGCCCGCGGCAAACGCATGCGCGGTGTCGAAGCAGACTCGGACCCTTTCGCTTTGTTTGGTCGCCTCGATGATCCTGGCGATCTGATCGAAGCGATAACCCAGGCAGGATCCCTGTCCCGCGGTAATTTCCAGCGTTACTCTGACCTTGTATCCCGGGCAGGCTGTGTGGATTTGATCCAACGATCGGGCGATGAGTTTGATTCCGACATCCTCGCCAGCCCCGAGGTGCGCTCCGGGATGGGCGACCAAATTGGGAATGGCCAGCATTTCGCAGCGCTCAATCTCATCGATGAAAGCTCGAATGGATTTTTTCCTGAGCCCGTTCGCAGGCGAGCCCAAATTGAAGAGATAGGAGTCGTGGGCGATCACGGTGCCAACGCCCGACTGTTTATGGTTGCGCGCGAAGGCTTCGAGCGCATCTTTAGTATACGGTGCCGCCGCCCATTGGCGTGAAGACTTGGTAAAGATTTGAATGACATCGCAGCCCGCCTGTTTCCCCAATACGGGGGCGTTGTGAATGCCGCCCGCAATCGACATCTGAGCTCCCAAAAGGGGGCCGCGCGGGTGCTTCTGACGCTCGGTCATCTTCTCCATCCTTCGGTTTGTCAGCTTCGCTATCGTTATAGATGGCCGCGCGCCGTCTCGAGTCTCGGGTTTGGAGTCTCGGGTTTTTAAACACGAAACGCGAGAGCCGAGACCCGAAACGCGGAGCGGATACGCTCCGGTCATTCCGTGAAGTGCCTCTTCTCAACCAGCGGCAATGAGATGCTGCCCGCGCTCAGCAGTTTGTCGTGAAATTCCCTCAGATCGAAACTCCCACCGCGGCGCGCCCGCTCTTGCTCCCTCAATCGATTGATGATGGACCAGCCAAGCGCATACCCCATCGGACCGGATGGCGATTGGCTATACCAGTTCAGGTCGGCGCAGGCTTGCGGCCGCGGGAAGTGAAGCTCGCGCACCATGAGGTCTGCCGCCTCGTCGTAGGACATCCTGCCGGTTTGCGTCTTAACGTCGATGATGATTCTGAGCGCGCGCCAGAGGCGGTCTTTCAGCATGACAAAGCGGTGCTCTCTCGATTTCAGAAAGCCTTGTTCGTGCATCAGTTGTTCGCAATAGAGTGCCCAGCCTTCATAGAAGACCGACGACTCGTTCATGAGACGCGGCAGCGTGGAAGCGGTGGCAATGGAATTGGCGACAGAGAACTGGAGATGATGTCCGGGGTAGCTTTCATGCACCGAAGTATTTTCCAATCCCACCCAGTTGTGTTCTCGTAGCAGGTCGTCATCCGTAACCGGCGTGACATAGTAATAACCCACCTGGTTCGGATCTTTAGGCGAAGGCGATAAGTACGCGGCGAACGGAATTTCATGGCGGCGAAACTCCGGCGTCGGGACCACATGCAGCTCCTCACGGGGTGGAAAGGAGACGAGATTGTTCTGTTTCACAAACTCGCGCGCGGCTTCCATCGCGCGCTCATACGCGGCAAGGACTTCGTCTGTCGAAGGGTGATCGGTCTGGATCCGCCTGGCGACCTCTTCGATATTGCTGCCGGGCGCCAGTTCGTCGCTCAACGCGGCGAGTTCCGCTTTGGTTCTCTCGAACAAACTTTGGCCCAAGGCCAAAAGACTCTCGGCATCCAGATCCAGGAAATGTTTCTTTTTGAGGAGCAGATGGTAGTGTTCTTCGCCGACCGCATAGACGCCGCGGCTCCGGGGTAAAAGCTCCCGTTCGAGAAAAACAGCGAAGTCACGGATGGCGTTCTTCGCTGCCTCGATAGCTCGGCGCAACCCTTCAGGCTCAGCGATCTCCGACCGCACTTTCGGATGGCTGGGAAGCCTGTCGAGAAAGCTGATCCCACCTCTGGCGGCTTCAATGGCCATTTCGGTCCACAGCCTTGGCGGATTGGCTTCCGCGCGGCTGAGATTGGCGACGCCTTGCGCGATTACAGCCGGAGATCCCTCCAGCCGGTTCATTAAATTTCGCCGGAAATCGTTAGTCGAACGTACCGTGAGTATGTAGATAGCCTCGACGGGCAAGTAAATGTCCGGCCACTTGAGACGGTAATCCTCTTTGTTGTGTTCGTACTGGTGGATCCTCAAACGTCCTTCGAGCAACGCGTAGTCGATGATCTGATCTTTGTCCAGCTCTTTGACCGACGTTTCTCGGAGTCTTTTCAGCGACTCGTTTACGAAGAGTTTCTCTTCACCGTAGGCTTGGTCAGAGTAATCCTTCAGGAGGTGATCGTAACCTTCGATACCGTAATAAATGGCCTCGGTCGGGTGAAGCTCGAAATATCTTTTGAAATAGTCGGCGCAGAAATCAGAAAATGAAGCCATGAGGCTTTTCTTATCACTGAAAAGCAGAGGGCGCAATTTTTCCGCATATCGCCCGATAGGGAACATGCATTTCTTGTTTCAACAAAAGCTTCGCAGGATCGTCTTTTAAAGGCGGCTTGCGCCTATTATTCCAGTGTACAGAAAAAGCACCTCTACGGACAAGATTTGTCCCTGCCAAAAATTGTTGACAACAGCAGGGACATGGTGGCGCGCTCTGTCATATGCAAAAACAGGAAACGCAGCAAAAGTAGCTTGGCACAGTTGTTGCCCTAAATAGATCTACCCTCTGACTTTTATTCGTGCAGAGGTCCCCCCTTTCTCGCGAACCGCGAGATCTGACATTCAACTAACACAGGAAAAATTTATGCGGCTCTGGAAAAAGAGGTCATCTTCTAATCACGCGACATCGATTATTGATCATGGCTGTGAAGCCGAAGGCCGTCTCATGTTTACCGGGACGCTCGCGATGAACGGAAAATTTCGCGGCGAGGTATTGGCTGCGGACACCCTACTGTTGGGGGAGAAGGGCGAGGTGGAAGCTCAGGTCCAGGTGGGCGTGGGGATCATAAGTGGGCAAGTTCGAGGCAACATCACTGCCCGTGAGCGTGTCGAGCTCAGCCGAACGGCTCGCATTTCCGGGAACATTGTAACGCCTGTGTTGGTGCTGGCCGAGGGCGCGAGCTTTGATGGGCAGTGCAACACCAGCCCACAGGAGGTTTCAATATGAATAGACCATATTCGATATTCGTTCTGAAGGGAACACAAATGAGGCGCTTCGTCATTTCCCCGAGAGGCCTTCGTTGTCTCCTGCTGGGCGGAATGACCGTGTTGGCCTGGGCCGGGTGGTTCTTTGGCGATTACCACGCGCTCCAGAGAAAACAGGTCCAGGAGGCCGTCGCGAAAGCGCGAGCTCAAGAAGAAAAGTTAGTCGCTTTGCGAGAGAGGACAACCGAGGTTCAGGAAGCTCTCTCCCAGTGGCAAGGATTTCGAGAAAAAATCCAGGCATCCGTGCCACCCCGGCACAAAAACTCCGCCCACGTTCAGCGCGAAGGTGAGGAATTACAAAAGATCCTCGCTGATCTCGAAAGCGATCTCAAGCAAATGATTGCTGCCTTACCTTCGGATTGGCCCGTGCAGGGACGGGTCGTTTCTGGCGTTGGGATGCGGTTGTCGCCCTGGACCGGGGAAGCGGGATTTCATTCTGGACTGGACATTCCGAATCCGATAGGGACGCCAGTCCGTGCCCCGGGAGATGCCGTTGTGGAGTCAATCGAGCAGAGCGAGGCTAAAGGTCGGACTATACTTTTAAATCACGGCCAGCAGATTAAAACTCAATATGCGCACCTCTCTAAAGTCCTCGTCAACAAAGGAGACCACGTTCGCAAAGGCCAGCCGATCGCGGAGGTGGGTAACACGGGAAAGAGTACCGGGCCGCATCTCCATTACGAGGTCAGGGTAAACGGCATTCCAGTTGATCCGCGCCAAAGTCTCCTCAGTGTAAGTCCGGAAGAGTAATGCCGGTTCTTTCTGACTTTTAAACGCCTCAACCCGATCCCGCTCGCAAATTTCTCTATTGCTCAAAATCAGGTCAGTACGAACACCAGTGCGCTGCGGTCCGCCCCTGTATCCCCGGGTGGTTGTATTGCGTGCCGATGGTGTTTTATAAGGCGTCACGGGAGGACGGGACATGGCGAATCGTTGGCTATTTAAAACAGAGCCGAGCGCTTATTCGTATCAGCAGTTGGAAAAGGACAAAAAGACGATGTGGGACGGGGTCAAAAACAATCTAGCCCTCAAAAATCTCAAGGATATCAAAAAGGGTGATCCCATTCTCATCTATCATACGGGCGACGAGAAGGCCGCTGTGGGTATCGCCCGCGCACTGGGCGAGGCCTACCCGGATCCGAGCAGGAACGATCCCAAGCTTCTCGTGGTGGATCTCGAAGCCGTGAAGCCGCTACCGCGGCCGGTGACGCTGGCCGAAGTCAAAGCAAACAAAAAATTGGCGAACTTTGATCTGGTTCGTTTGTCGCGGTTGTCGATCATGAAGGTCACCGATGATCAATGGGAGACTTTAGAAGGGATGGCGAAGAAATGAAACGAGACGAGGATCATCACCACGAACACGAACACCACGAAAGCGGCCACGCTCACGGGCATGACTCGCACACACACCAAGACAAAGATCGTCATGGCCAAGAAGATCATCACAAGCACGATCACGGTCATCCGCATGGTCACGATCATGCCCACGTTCATGGCCACGACCACGACCACGATCACGAACTCGGCCACAGCCACAAAACCCGTTTTCATGATCCTAAACACGCCGCGGCGTTCGATCAGCGCTCGACAATGGGAGAAATTCGCGGTTCGCTGACGACCAAGCTGATCGAGATGCTCGCGCTCAAAGGTGATGAGCGGGTGTTGGACTTGGCAACCGGAACCGGCCGAGTGGCCCGGCCGTTGTCCGGCCGCATCAAATCCGGTCGCATCGTCGGAGTCGATCAAGCTCTCGCCATGCTCGATGTCGGTCACCAACACAGCGATCCGATTCCGTTTTACGACCAGATTGCGGCTGAGGCTGGTCAGTTGCCGTTCAAGTCCAATAGCTTCGACCGCGGCTTTGTTTCGTTCAGCCTGCACCACTTTGGCAGCCCGGAGGGTGTGGTGAAGGAAGTCCTGCGAGTTCTAAAGAATGGCGCTCGGTTCGTGGTCCTCGATCCGGTTATCGAAGAGGCGCGTGACCGGGTTGACGTCGCTCTCGAGGCGAAAATCAACCAGGTGTTTCGCCGCACCCATGGCCCCGATTTTCGGTTTCACACGGCGAGCAGCATCCAACGGCTCCTGATGAAAGCCGGTTATCGCATTCCGCGGAGCAACGTTCTCACGTACTCCTTCAACCAGGAGGGCATGGACGGCATTCCCACGGGGCGTCATTGGTTGGAGGCGGCGGGAGAGCTGGAAAGGGAAGCACCTGAACTGGCTGAACGGCTGAGGAAAAATTATTTTACGTGGCACAGACATGACGACCACGTGCACGTGAAAGGTAGCTTCTCGTACGCGCTCATCTGCGGAGTAAAGCCGGAATGAGGTTGGAGTACTGGAGTAATGGAGTGATGCTCTTAAAACCCAACACTCCAATACTCCTATACTCCAACAGTCCACTTCCCTCCGGCTAAACTTCTCGCATGTGGGATGCCGCCCTAATCGCTCTGGAAAAGTTCTCCGATCCGCTCCATCTGGGCATGCTCACGGCCGGCGTACT
>DASTOD010000571.1:0-5061 GCA_035762645.1 Binatia bacterium
TCGCAAAGAACGTTATCTGGAAGGCTCGACCGGATGAAAAAATTCTCACCTGGAATATGAAAGTCGGCTGACGCGAACCGTTTCAACGTTTAAACCGGAGGTTTCAAAATGCATTCACGCAACCGAGCAATGAGACGAAGAGATTTTTTAAAGTACGGAACTCGTGCCGGCTTAGGGGCGCTCGCCACCGCGTCTTGGCCGCGGGTGAGCCTGGCCGCCACGAAGGAACGACTGACCATTCTAAGCAGCATCGGGCTGGACTCGCTGCACCCGTATGCCCATAGCTCGAGCCCCCAGTACGGCATCTGGCAGCACATGATCGAGCCGCTCGTCGAGGTCAATTACGCGCGCAAGGAGTACTTCGGGGTGCTTGCCGAATCATGGGAATTTCAGGGGAAAAAGTGGGTTTTTCGCTTGCGCAAAGGCATTCGTTTCCACGACGGAAGCCCTTTCACCTCTAAAGATGTCGTTCATTCTATGAATCGGATCAAGAACGACAAGAAGAGCCTGCAAGCATCGAACTTCTCCGACGTGACCGAGGTGCAGGCGCCGGACGACTATACGGTCGCCGTAACGACCGAAGTGCCCAATGCAGTCCTCCTCGACCGCCTGTACAATCGGTTTATGATCAGCAAGGCGGCAGCGGATAAGTTCGGCGATGACGCCGACCAGCGCGCGATCGGAACCGGACCCTACAAATTCGTCAGCTGGCAGCGCGACGGCAACCTGGTCATGACCCGCAATGATGAGTATTGGGGGACCAGGGCGGCGATCAAGGAAATCGTTCTTAAAAAGGTCGGCGAGGAGGCCGGACGGGTAGCCGGGCTTTTGGCCGGACAGGGTGACGTCATTAATAACCTGCCGGTAGACGAGCTGCCGCGCATAGAGAAGCATCCGCGAGTGCGCGCCGAGAAAGTGGAAGGGCTGCGCATGTACTTCCTGGCCATGAACGTCACCCACAAGCCTTTTGACAACAAGTTGGTGCGCCAGGCGATCAACTACGCGATCGATCCGGCGGCTGTGATCAAGTACATCTATGAAGGCAACGGTTACGTCATGAACGGTCCGGTCGGCAGCAACGTGATCGGCCATGACCCCAAAGTGAAGCGCTACCCGTACGATCCAAAAAAGGCCAAGGAATTGCTGGCGAAAGCCGGCTTCCCCAGCGGGGTGGAGGTCAAGCTCTATTTTTCACCGGATCGGTACCCCAAGGCCCGCGAGGTTTGCCAGGTCATCGCCGATCAACTTCTCAAGGGCGGGGTGAAAACCGAGCTCGTGTCACAAGAATTTGTCATCTTTTGGGGTAAGGAGGGAGTGAATGGGGGTAAGCTGCCTTTCTATTACGTGGGTCGGCCAGCCATCGATGCAGACACCGTGTACGATCAGTACTTCCGTTCGGGTGTGACCAGGCGGATCGGTTACAAAAGCCCCGAATTCGACCGGCTGATCGACGAAGAGCAAAAGACCGGGGATCCGAAAAAGCGCCTCGAGATTTTGCAGCAGGCGAGCAAGATACTTATGGAGGACGTGCCGTTTGTGCCTTTGTACACGTTAGCTGAAATTTACGGCGTGGCACGCAACGTCATCTGGAGACCGCGACCGGATGAAAAGATCTTAAGCGCAGACATGAAGATTCGCTAGACTCGGCGGCGTCTCGTTGCCGGATTGTGTCCAAAGGCGCGACTTTTTGTGTTTCTGCGGGACAATTTTGCAACGAATACAATGACAAAAGTGGAAAACTGAGTCGACTTTTGCTGGCACAAACGTTGCTCCCGGTGAAGCATCATGGCTATTGGTTCGCTCGCTCGAAATCAGCCTTCGGCTTCGCCGACCAAAGTTGTCTACTCCAAGATCCTTCGCTGCATTGGCCAAACCGTCGAGGCGATGGATCTCAAAGCTTTGGAGGTTAGAACTCAGGGCGAGACCTACGTCGTCCAGATCTGGAACAAAGGCACCTCGATCACCATGAACCTGGAGAAGCACTACACTCTGGAGGATATTAAGAAACTCGAGGCCGAGGGGCGGCAAACACGCAAGCCGTTGTCCGGGCCGCCCAACCTGTTGATTTTGTCGCAGGTCCTTCGCTTGGCGGGAAATTATGTGGACCGAAGCGGCGGGCGTTTGATCAGAGTTTCGTGGCAGGAGCAGGCGGACAGGATTCAGTCCGTGACGATCCAGTATGGGCTGTCATACACCGATCACAACGAATTGCCGGAACCGCAGACAATCGAAGAGCTCTGCATCCATCTTTACAAGCAGAAAAAAAAGATTGCCGCCGGGACCGACAAATCGGTTCACCGCTCGTTTGTCAGCGTAGCCGCCGGCAAGTAGTTTCGCCGCTTCCTTTAGACTTGATACTTCACCTGACCGCCGACGATGGTCATTTCGACTCTTAGGTCCTTGATCCGCTCGGGCTGAATTTCGAATGGATCCTCGGCGAGCACGGCCATATCCGCCAGTTTCCCCGGCTCCAGAGTTCCTTTATCGTTTTCTTCGAAGCCGACGTACGCCGCCGTGGTCGTGTGCATCGCGAAAGCTTCGGCAAGACTGATTCTTTCCTCCGGCACCCATACGTCGCCCCAGCGCATTATGCGCGAGACGCATGCCGCGATGTCGCGCAGCGGATCGACCGGCCAGTAACCCGGAGAGTCGGAACCGCCAGCGATGATGACGCCGTTTTTTAGCAGCGTTCTGAAAGGGAAAGCTTTGGTCAGCCGCTTCTCGCCCAAGCAGTCGAGAATGGCGTCGCCAACATAATAGCCGATCGCGATATTGGGAATGGCGATGATCCCCGAGCGCACCATCCGCTGCATGCGCTCCGGCGTGCTGAGCCAGTTGCCCATATGTTCGATGCGGTGGCGATGGTCTTTGCGTGGCAATTTGTCGATGGCATTTTCATAGGCGTCCAACGCCATATCGAAGGCGCGATCGCCGATCGCATGCACGCAACAGCGCAACCCGGCCTTGTGACACTTGAGAACCGTGTCGTTCAGCTCGTCCTGTTGAATACGGATGATGCCGTGATTGTGCGCGTCATCTTCGTAGGGATCGTAGAAACAGGCGTTACGGCCGGTGATACCGCCGTCAATGCTCATTTTGACTCCAGCCACTCGCAACCATTCGTTGCCGAACCCGGTGATCAGCCCGAGCTCGATGAGACTTTGCGAGCCGATGTTGGATTCGATGACGCGCGGGAGCAAACTGACGCGCGCCTCGAGCCTGCCTTCGCGGAGCAGCTCTTGATAGGCGCGCACCGGCTCTCCTGAACGGACGATGTCATGGACCGTCGTCACGCCGCGCTCCAGGCATTGATTGAGGGCGAAAACGATGCCGTCTTTGAGCTGGAGATAGTCGAACTCGGGGGCGACTTTTTTTAGAATCAGCTGGGCGCGCTCGTGCAGCTCGCCCGTGGGTTCGCCGGTCTGAGGATCTCTTCGAATGGCGCCTCCGGCCGGGTCAGGCGTATCGCGCGTGATCTTGGCCGCCCCGAGCGCCTTGCTGTTGCCGACCGTGATGTGCGCGCCGAAAGAAACCGACACCGGATGATCCGGTAGCGCCCGGTCGAGGTCGCGCCGGTCGGGAAATCGCCGGTCCGAGAGTCGAAAGTCCTGCATGGGGCTTCCGTGCGCTACGATCCAACTGCCTTTCGGAGTGTCCGCCGCGCGTTTCGCAAGCCGCTCCAGAATATCGGCGATCGAGTGAATCTCCGTGTAGAAATCCCGGCAGTCCACAAGCTCCATCTCCGCGGTGCCTTTTTCGGAGAGATGCACGTGAGTATCGGTCAGGCCGGGAATCGTGGTCCTGCCTTTGAGATCGACGGCGCGGGTGTCGGGCCCGCCGAGGTGTCGGATCTCATCGGATCGGCCCGTGGCGACGATGCGACCACCGGCGCAGGCCAGCGCTTCATACGTGGAGCCGTCCGGAGCAAAACTCCGGATTTTTCCGTTGAAGAGAATCAAATCAGGGTAGGGTGTCGTCTGCGACTTCATCCAGGGAGTCCTCCTTGCCTCGAAACGCCAGTCAAATTTTCCTTACCCCACGCAGCGGCAAATGTCCATTCCGTAAGCCGTGGATACACAATCGTTCTGACGCAACGCCCGTTTGGAAGTTGATCGGCGATTTGTTAGTGTCCACGGAGAATTTGTGGCCCGGGCTTTCTATGAAATTTCTATCGCACCTTTTCGACAACAACCGGCGATGGGCCGCCAAGATCAAGCGCCAGGATCCGGAATATTTCGAACGTCTGAGTAAGATACAAAAGCCCGAATACCTGTGGATTGGCTGCGCGGATAGCCGGGTACCGGCCAACGAGATTGTCGGCCTCGCCCCGGGCGAGCTTTTCGTGCACCGCAACATCGCCAATATCGTCCCGCCGTTCGACACCAACGTCCACTCGGTGCTGCAATACGCGGTGGAGACGCTTCGTGTCAAACACATTATCGTCTGCGGTCATTACGGCTGCGGCGGCGTGCTCGCCGCGCTGAACGAGTGGGCGGGGCTGCCTTTGGAGAATTGGCTTGCTCATGTGCGGGCCGTTTACCGCGCCCACAAGGAAGAGTTGGACAGCGCGCCCGACCAGGAACTACGTTGGCGTCGCTTGTGCGAGCTGAACGTAATGGCTCAAGTTCATGCGGTGCGCGAAACTGAGGTCGTCAAGCAGTCCTGGAGAAAGGAACATCCGGTGGTCGTTCATGGCTGGATCTATGATCTCAGGGAAGGTTTGTTGAAAGACTTGGACTTGAACTAGAACTAGGACTAGACTAGTCAAAAGAGTTTATCCGTACTGGCGACCACTCTCATCCGCGCCGGGGCGGTGAATCTTCCGGTTCCAAAGGCTTCAACGCTTTCGGATAAACAGCCGGCGCATCAACGTTTCCCATTCGTTGATCTTTTTCCCGAATTCCTCGGGCGTGTATTTGCTCTCGAGGTAAAGTTTTTTGAACTTCTGCTCGAGCGAGCCGATGTCGTTTCGAGGCGAGCTTAGTCCTCCTTTCATGGCCGCCTGCTGCCCTTCTTTGGAATGTAGGTAATCGAGAAACAGCAGCGCGGCGTGAGGACGGG
>DASTOD010000572.1:0-4065 GCA_035762645.1 Binatia bacterium
GAAGCCCAGATCAACGCGTTCTCGTTGGCGACCTGCGCCGCCAGCGGCAGGGCCGACTCGTCGACTTCGACGGCGAAAAAGATATTGCCGTTCTTCACGTACTCGCTCGGCTTCAGCTTGCACCGGGGTGAGTAGTGTCCCTTGCGCTCCTGTTCCTCGTCCATGCGATCCATCATGTAGGGAACCCAGCCCACGCCGCACTCGATGCAGCCAAAGCGAAAATTCGGAAACAGCTCGAACACGCCTTCGAACATCATGCTGACGAATTGGCGCATCTGCGCAAACGGGTGCTCCAACGTGTGGCCGATGGTGAAATTGCCTACCAGGTCGAGACCGAGCGCCGGCATGCTGAGACCGCCGTGAGTGGATATCGGCACATCCAGCCTTTGCGCTTCTTCCCAGAGGGGGTAAAACTCGGGTCCGCTAAAAAGCCGGCCGCCCGCCGCCACCGCGGGGAGAACCGCTCCCACCATTCCAAGGTCGTTCACCGCACGCCGCAGCTCATTGACCGCTTCGGCGATGTCTTGCACGGGCAACAGAGCGACGCCGACGAGCCGCGGACTAACCGCCATGAATTTATTGTAGAGCCAATCGTTATAGGCGCGCGCCATGCAGATGGCCCAATCCTTGTCCTGGATCGCGGCATGGGTAAGGCCCTGGGTGGGATAGAGAACCGTAAGCTCGATTTTATTCTTGTCGAGGAAGTCGAGCCAATGATTCGCTTTGGGACCATCGCCGCCGCCTGCCCAACCGCCCTTTTGCCGCAGCGATCGCAGATAACCGTCCATCGTCAGCCCGGGCCAAAAAGAATAGCTCTGGTGCCACTCGAGCTCTTTATACGGCGGACCGATGAATTCTCGCAGCTCGCTGTCCAGTTCCATCACGTGACCATCAGCGTCGATAATTCTGAAATCGGCCATTTCCAGAACCTCCTGTATCACTTTCGATTACTTAAAGAATACGTTTAGCATCAGTCGTTGCCCCGCGACTTAAGTGTTTCTCGTGTTTTCAGTGAATAGCTCCTCGACCGTCAACGGCCGGACGAGCATGGCTTGCTGCTGGGCGAACATTATCATGTTTTCGACGTCGTGGTAATTATCTCTCAATCCCTGATAAAAGGGATGCTTGCCGAAAAACTTGCGCTCCTCTTCGAGATAGGAACGGCCCCAGGCAAAGCTCAAGCGATGGGGCTGCTGCATGAACTCGTCATAGGCGCGCCGGGTCGCCATGAAGGCTTCGTACAGACTGGTTGCGACCCACGGATCGTTCTTGAGAATATCGGTTTTGATGATGATCGGATGCATGATGGGAAAGATCCTGGTCTTCTGGTAATAGTCGCGCTCCTCTTTCTCGAAATCGGAAAACAGGCGCGCCACCGTGTCTCCGCCGCGAATCCAGGCTTCGGGCAGGTCGGGCTCCGCCTCGGCATCGATCTTCCCCTGGATCAAAAGATCTTCCAGTCTCCATTTGCCTTCGACCCGCTCGATTTTGATCGAAGCCGGGAGCTTCGAGCCGACGGGCTCTTTATTGATGATGACCCAGGTCACATCCGTGACCGGCAATCCATAGGTGTTGTGAAACATCCCCTTGGTGATCAAAGCCAAGGTATTTTCGTACGTCCTCAGACCTATTCTGCCTCCCCTCAAATCTGCGGGTTTTTTGATTCCCGAGCCGGAGCGGATGAAACAAAACTTGTGTGTGAACATCCGGCGCGGGAAGAAAGGGATGGCCTGAAACCAATCCACGTCCTGACTCTTGGCAACGAGGTAGGACGACATAGAAAACTCACACGCCTCGTATTCGCCGTAGTCGTACATGCGCTGGTGACGAATGCCGCTCTCGACCGCAATCAGATTGAGATCGATGCCCTCGGCTTGAACTTTTCCTTCGCGCAGGGGCTGCAAATAATCGTACTTGTCACAGGCAATTGTGAGCTTCAATTTGGCCATAGGTAACTCCGCATAAGCCGGCTATGAACTGCTAATCGCGGATATTCTGTGTAAACCACTCGAGCGGCATCGGATGGCCCAGTCCTTTGGCTTTCGCGAGGTTGAACGCAGTGCCGCCAACCGCGGCGAACTGCAGCCCTTGCGTCCCTTGATTGTTGAGAAACGTAATCTGCTGATCATTGGCGCGACCGATCCAGCGGCCGGAAATGATATCGGGAACCGTGCCGATGTCGGGGTTGTCGATGTCTTGAAACGGAGAAGAGGGTATTTTCTTTTTTTCTTGGGCATTGCCGGCAATATAACCAAACATGCCGTCACTTCCGGTAGTCACGTCGCGCGCCGAGCGATCAGCGAACAGCGTCGAAGTTCCAAGGCGGGCAATGATGTCCGCTCGTTTGAGGACGTCCGGTCCGGCTTCGTTATTGCGGACATTATTGATGTGCATTCCCGGCTCCAGCCATTCGGCCTTGATCACCGGAACCAGCGAATCCGTGGTTAATGCCACCACGTCGGCGCCCTTGAGAGCCTTGTCGGGCGAATCCACCGCGACGACCTCGAGGTCGAGTTGTTCGGTCATCTCGCGTGCGTACGCTTCACGGTTTGCCTTGGTAGGACTAAACACGCGCATCAGTTCGATGGGCCGGACCTCCTTGATCGCCATTGCGTAAGTTCGCGCCATGCCACCGGAGCCGATCATCGCCAGCACCTTGGAGTTCTTGCGCGACAGGTATTTCGTCCCCAGCCCGGCGCAGGCGCCGACGCGCATATGTTGCAGATAGCCGTCGTTCATCAAAGCCAAAGGCTCCGCGTTTCGAGTGCTGAGCAGAAAGATCAAGCCGCAGTAGGTGCCACGCTGCATGCAATATTTGTCTTCCACCTGAAAGCCATCCTGTTCCTCCCATGCGAGCATGTCGGACTTCATGCGGATGGCGAAGACGCCTAGCTTGCGAGAGGCGCCTTCCATGGTGCCCCAGCGATAATAGTGGGGCTCCTGCGGAACGTAAAAATCGATGCGTGGCCGATAGCCGGCGCGCTGCTCGTTGAGCTCGCGATACGCCTCTTCCATGGCCTTCAAGGAGGTCGGCATGTCGAGAACTTGTTGGATCTGCTCATTGGTTAGAAAAATCATTCGATCGCCTCCGCTGCACGGCTGGTTGAGCTTTCGCTGCTTGCGTGGAATTTTCTCGGCTACGACCCCGATATTTTGTCTTTTTCAACCGTCGCGGTAACAGCCGCTTTGTTGACAGCCGCTTTATGGGGTTGGTATAGCCGTTCCAGATCCTCGTGTAAAGGCGGGTGTTATGCTGATTATCAGCAATGAAGAAATCGAATCCCTGTTATCGGTCGAATTGGCTTTGAAGGCCCTCGAGCGGGCCTATTTGGGTCAGGCGCAGGGTACCGCAGTGAACCGACCGCGCAGCGATCTCTATCTTCCGGGCGTGCATGAAGGCAGCGTGTATGTCTTCAAAACCATGGAAGGCGGGCTGGTCGAGTCCAGAATCGTGGCCTTGCGTTTGAATTCCGACGTCATTCGCTGGGAGCAACGGGAGGATCGGGTGGTGAAAAATAAGGTGCCGTCGGCGCCCGGAAAAAAGTGGGTCGGATTGATTCAGCTTTTCTCCGCGGAAACCGGTGAGCCGTTGGCAATGTTCCCCGACGGCGTGATTCAACGCATGCGCGTGGCGGCGACGAGCGCATTGGCGGCCAAAGAGATGGCGCGGCAAGACGCCTCAGTGATGGCGATCTTCGGCTCAGGCTGGCAGGCGGGCGCGCACGTGCCGGCGTTTTGCGCGGTGCGCAAGCTTAAGAAGATCAATGCGTATAGCCCCACCCCGTCTAACCGCCTAAGGTTCGCCCAGGAAATGGAAAGACTCGTCGGCGTGCCGGTAGAGCCGATGGCCTCGCCGGCGGACGCGGCAAAGGGCGCAGACATACTCGTGGCGGCCACCAATGCCATCACCCGGGTCATCGAGCCCGAGTGGATGAAGCCCGGCGTGCACGCGACCTGCGTGAAGGACTGCGAGCTGGGCGAAGAAGCCATCCGCAAGGCGGATCGCGTGGTGATTCACGCGCGCAACTTCGCGCCGGAGAATTACATTTCCGGCTTCGGCGATGA
>DASTOD010000573.1:0-15178 GCA_035762645.1 Binatia bacterium
AGAATGCGTGCATGGAATCCGTTGTCGAGCAGGGCAAGCGTAAACTTCGCGATTGGGTGGGCAAGCACCCAAACGCGGTGCTCTATGACGAGGAGAAGTCGGCGCTTCTGGATATCGCTTCAGGGAAAAGCACCCACTTGCGTTGGGGTGAGGTAAAGGCATTTCAGGAAAAAATTCACCCGGAAACCCAAGACACCTATCTGATTTTTCTATTTCAAAACGAGAAGCAGTTGGCGTTAGTAGACCCCGGGGGAGTCGCTTTTGCTCCGTCAACGGAGAATACGGGCGCGATTCCCAACCTGCCGCCGGTTGTGTGCCTGAAGGATTTCTTCACTCTCAAAAGCCGGATCGATCATTATCTCTACGACCATCCAGACGAGCCACCGCCGAAGCAGGCGCTGGATCTGGTTATAATCTGCCTCGCCATGTTGGATGGGGCCCGCGCGGCAGGATTCGACGTGGGCGACTTGGAGGAAGGGCTCGATAAGTCGCTGCGTGAATTAGAGCGGAGGGCCTCGTAGGTCTATGGGCCGACAGAAGCGTCTCCGTTGTCCGAAATGTGGTCAGGAGGCCGCTGCCAAAACTGTTTTTCAGTGCCCGTTGTGTAAACGAATCTTAGAAGTCGATGTCGAAATCAGCCATCTGACACGATCTGACTTTCATACCATCCGACATAGCCGCGACCACTCGATCTGGCGCTGGTTTGATTTCTTTCCGGTGGAAAATCGTTCCTCGATTGTCTCGTTAGGCGAAGGGTATACACCGCTCGTTCATGCAAGCCGGCTCGGCGAGCAGTTGGGAATTTCACGTCTGCACTTAAAGAACGATACGGTTTTACCCACCGGCTCGCTAAAAGACCGCAGCAATAGCGTCGGGCTTTCAAAAGCCAAAGAATTTGGCTATACGACGGCCGCCGTTATTTCCACAGGGAACGCCGCGGCTTCGGTCGCGGCCTACGCGGCGGCCGCCGGTTTAAGCAGTATTGTGATGGTGCCGGTCGGCACGGCGCCGGCGAAAATCGCGCAAGCGCGCGCCTATGGAGCGAAGGTCGTCGTCGTGGACGGCCGTTTCGATTACGAAGTGGCGGAACTTTACAAAACTGCGCTGAAAGAGTTCGGCTGGTATGATTGCCTTTCTTCGAATCCGTACCGTGACGAGGGAAAAAAATCGTACGCTTACGAGATGATTGATCAGTTGGATGAAGAGATCCCCGATTGGGTGATTCATCCGACGGCCGGCGGCACAGGGATTTACGCGATGTGGAAAGGTTTTCAGGAATTCTTGACAATGGGCTGGATCCAGAGCGCGCCGAAGATTGTCGCGGCGCAAAGCGAAACCGCCGCTCCGATTGTGGCGGCTTTCGAGAAGGGACTTGCCGATATCGAGCCGGTTATCGCCAGACCGACGGTCGCAGAGAGTATTCAGGTCGGAAACCCGGTTTCACTGGGCTGGCGGGTGCTGGCTGCGCTGCGCGATTCCCACGGAACTGCCGTGGCGCTGACGGACAGGGAGATTCTCGAAGCTCAATCACTCACCGGTAGACTTGCGGGAATCTTCGCAGAACCTGCGGCTGCGACTTCAGTGGCGGCCGCGCGCAGGCTCCGTCTTGCCGGCGTAATTGGCGGCAACGATCTAGTCGTTTGCAATTTAACCGGCCATGGCCTGAAACAACCAGATGCGATCGGGCTGTCGGCCGACGAGCTGCTTCCGATCGCGCCGACACTGGACGCGCTACGAGAAAGAGTGCGCCGCGTCCAGTGAAACTGCACTGTTATGAAGGTAGTTTCGAGTTTTTGGTTAGGAGTCTGGAGCGCTCCCCAACGCGAGACACGAGACCCGAAACCCGAAACCGGAGGACCTTCGATCCGGACGCTCGTCATTTGAATGTTGGCGGATCATGTATCGTCCGGGCACAAACATCCAGTCCCATGGGCCTGTTGACTCCTGGATACCGGTACCTGCTAGATTAGGGGCCTCATTTGACCTCGAGGAGGATCACGAGCGAACATGGCTATTCCTGGAGAAAAAGCAATTCAGATGGTCCGCAGCGCCCATGCGCAGGCGGCGCAGTTGGACATCGCAGTTACGGCAGTGGTCGTCGACCAAAGCGGCCGGATGATCGCATTGGGCCGCATGGACCGTGCGCGACCCATTACGGTAGAAATCGCCTTGAACAAAGCCTATACCGCCGCCAGCTTTCAGCAGCCGACGAAAGAGTTGGCCGGGGTCGCCGGCCAGACATGGTTTCAAAGCCTAGTGGTATCGAGCAACGGTCGCATCATGCCCGGTGGCGGCGCGCTGCCCATCGTAGAAGGCGGGAGCGTTGTCGGCGCGATCGCCGTGGCGGGCGGCACGGAAGATCAGGATCAGCGCTGCGCCGAAGTGGCTCTGGCCTCCTATACGTGAGCAGTTTCGAGTCTCGCGTATGGGGTCTCGAGTACCCTCCTCCCCAACGCGGAAACACGAGACCCGAAACCGGGACTGGTTTTCAATGGCTGTACAATCAAGTATAAGATAGTAGCAAAAGGAGTACTCGAGAAAGGGGAGAAGCTATGGCCGTGACGTTGGAGAAAACAACAAAACCTCTGAACAAGGGGCCCGGCGGCGCCGAAGCAAGCGCAGATCTTCCGTCCCCTCCATACCTCGGTCGAACGGTCCGTTTTGTCGGGCCCCATGTCAACGTCGACATGAACCAGTCGCCGCATCCCAAAAACCAGCGCGGCGAATTGGGCAAGGCCCTCTTCAATTGGTACCGCAACACCGTCTCGAAGGATCCCCTGACCCGCGTGTCGGCGCCGAATCATTTCGCGGATCGCAGACAGTTTTTGACCAACCTGATCAACCGGTCCACCAACGGCAAGATTAACCCGAAACGAATGCCGGTGACTGACACTGCGGAGATGACGCGACACATCAAGGCGGTGGCGCACTATATGGGCGCCGACCTCGTCGGAATCGCCAAGGCGCATCCGTCTTTTCTGTACGCCGGCAGCCGGTACGTGCAAGACGGGACGGCGGAGGACTCCTACCAGCAGGAGACTCCGGTGAATTTGGTGCGGAAATTTCCCTATATCATCCAGGCGGTGACGGCATGGGATTATAACAAGCTTCAGGCCCACCGCCATCACATTGGCGATTCCGCCTACCATGTCTCTCAAATGAAAGGGGTTTTTTTACTTAAGGCGCTGGAGGGCTACATCAAGGAGTTGGGATACACGGCGCTCCGAGGCGTGGTAACGCCCCAAGCCGCCGGAGTCGCCGGTGGCATAGGCGAGTTGGGAAGAAACGGGCTCGTCATCAACAAGAATTTCGGCGCGCGCATCCACATGCCAGACCCGATTCTTACCGACTTGCCGCTGGTGCCTGACGATGTCGTCGACATCGGTGTAGAGGATTTTTGCAAGATCTGCCGGAAATGCGCTAACACCTGTCCCACTAACAGCATTCCGTTCGGCGATAAGGTCGTCTTCAACGGCATCGAGAAATACAAGATCAACTGGCTCACCTGCTACAAGCTCAGACCCTACGTCCACGATTATTGGGGAAGCTGCCTCACCTGTGCAGCCGTCTGCCCGTTTACCAAACCCAACGTGTGGTGGCATAGCCTCGCAGTATGGGTGCTCCGCACCTGTCCCATCCCCGCGCGACCGGCAGTCGTGCACGCGCTGAAATGGATCGATGACCAGTTCTGGGGGGTGACGCGCCAGAGTCGCGTGCGCTGGCTTGGCTATGATTCCGGGATCAAACCGGGTGAGCACGCTTGCACGGTTGCCGGGTGCACCGCTGCGCATGCGGGCGCGGGCCACTCGGGAGAAGTAAACGGGAACATGGGCTATTATGCGCCGCTAAAAGAAAACACCAATCGATTCGTCAAGCGGGACGGTTAGTGGCTTTACGCTTCGGCTCCTTAAAAATTCCGTGGCCCGGAAAAGATTCCCATAGGGACGACCCCTACTGGGATTTTTTCATTAACACGCCGCCGGTGGATCTCGCTAACACGGTTATCGAGATGATTCGCAACGCGCCCGAAGGCAGCGTGTTCCCGACCAAAGCCGAGCTTCACACGCCGGAAATTACCTCGAGTCACGTCAAGGGAATGGCACGTTACCTCGGAGCCGATCTGATTGGCGTCGCCAGGTTGCACGCGGAAGATTCGTCCCCTCTCCCGCGTGCGGGAGAGGGTAAGGGTGAGGGTACCTTCCACTATCCTTTCGGCGTCATTTGCGTGGTGCGCGCCGACTACGACCCGCGCACCTCGCCCGGTATTGGCGGGCAGGTAGCGGTACAGAACGGGCTGTTTATTACGTTTGTCTTGAGCGCGTGGATTAGAGAGTTGGGTTTTCGCGCTACGGTGACGCGGGATGGTAATGCCGAAGCGCTCGCCGCCGCCGCAGGTCTAGGGAATCTTAATGCAGATGGCAGGTTGGTAACTTCGAAATTCGGCGACCGTGTTTATGTGGCGGACGTCATTTGCACCGATTTGCCGCTGGCGCCTGATGGTTAATTGTGCGTTCAAGGAGTTCAAAGGCGTTTAAGCTGTTCAACCCGTTGAACGATTTGAACGACTGGAACATCTGGAACGGCCGCTGAGAATCCTTCAATGCCTTACATAATTACGTCGCTATGTACCAACGATGGAGCGTGTGTCGAGGTTTGTCCCGTCGCCTGCATCCACACTAAACCGGGAGCCCCACAGTTCTATATCGACCCTGAAGTCTGTATCGATTGTGAGCAGTGTGAGATCGTCTGTCCGGTGGATGCGATCTTCCGTGATACCGATCTGCCTGCGGAACACGAAGCCTCTATCGAAGTCAACTCTGCGTTTTTCCGGCAGAACAAAACGGCTGTCGGGCCTGTTCCCGTAGAGACCGCATGGGAGATGGTGCGGCGAGCGCATACTTACGCGCAAACAGCCGGTATCAAGGTAGCGGCGGTGGTGGTGGACGAAGCCGGGTGTCCGATTGCTGTCGGACAAATGGATGGCGCCGAGCGCAATTCGGCAGACCTCGCATTCAACAAGGCCTACACGGCGGCCGCATTTCATGTAGCGACCGCCGAACTGGTCCCTCAGGCGCAGCAAGCCTGGCTGCGCAGCCTGGCGATCTCCCACCGGGGCCGCATTATGGCGGCGGGCGGCGGTATCGCGATAGTCGACGGCATCGCGATCGTTGGCGCTATCGGAGTCGCCGGCGCGGCGCGAGCGGAACAAGACATCCTCTGCTGCCGGGCCGCGCTCTCGGTATTGGAAAGTGACGGGCACTGAGGGCTCGAGTTCTTCCACTGCTCGTCCTGAGTTTCGCCGGAGAACAAAGGACATTTTCACTCAGCATAGCGGCGCGAAGGATCTTAGATCCCTCGTGTTTGGCAGACTGTGTGAAAACTCAATAAGAGCCCTTCGACCGGGCTCAGGGCGATCGGTTAGGTAGTCAATCTTGCTGGCTCCGCAACCGCTCGTGGTGGCGCTCTCACCATCAACAGAGGGTTCACACAGTCTGCCGTCGAGATGACAAACCGGTGGTCAGGGCTACATCGGCACCCTCTCCCTCGATGGGAGAGGGTAAGGGTGAGGGTGAAAGGATTCATTCAATGGCGCCGGAGCGAAAATACATTCTCGTCGAGAAACGCGGGGCGGTGGCGAAAATCACCATCAATAGGCCTGACAAGCGAAACGCCTTGAGCCGCGCCGCTATCCGCGAAATGTTGGCTGCTTTCGAAGAGCTAAGAAATGATCCAGCCGTCGCGGTGGTGTTGACGGCGGGCGCGGGCGATGTCGCCTACTGTGCCGGGCGCGATCTGTCGGAGTTTCCCACCGAGGGCGGCGCGGCGGCGGACCCGGACCGCAGGTCGCAGCCGCGCGCGTATCATCTCGCGGAGGTGATCAGAACTTTTCCCAAGGTCACGATTGCCGTCGTAAACGGCTACTGCCTTGGCGCGGGGATCACGCTGCTCTTGCCGCACGATCTTGCCATCGCGTCGGAGAGAGCGCAGTTTGGCCTGCCTGAGATCATGAGAGGATTCATTCCCTATCCCATCGTGGCGACGATTTTTCGCGCGTTGATTCCGACGAAGCTGGCGTTCGAATTGATTCTTACCGGCAAAAATTGGGACGCCAACAGATCGCTGGAGGCAGGGCTGATCAACCGCGTGGTACCGCACGACCAGCTACACGAGACGGCATGGGAGTGGGCCGCCGAGATTGGGAGATGGGACCACACGACATTGAAATACTGCAAGATGGCCGCGCATGCTTCCATGGAAGCTTCGAGCGTGCCATTGGCGGCTGAGATTGCTTGGTTGATGCAAGAGGAGCACAGCCGGGTCAATCCGAGAGCTTATGCCGGGACGCGGCCCTATCATCAAAGCACGGAGCCAAAAGAGGGAAAGCCAAAGTGAAAGGATCCGACAGTTGACGACTGACCGGGTCTCAGGGAGCGTTCTGGTTCTTTTTGCGCTGGCGGTCATGTGGGAGAGCCGTCTTCTTCCGCTCGGAACATTCCGCCAACCGGGACCCGCCTACATACCGGTGCTTCTCGGGATTCTCCTCTTGGTCTTCGGAGTTTCCCTCGTTCTCACGGGCGGCCGCGCTCCACGGTTGTCTTCCGTCAGCTGGACGGAATGGCGCCACGCGTTGGCGATATTGGGAACGTCCATGTTTTCGGTTATTGCCATCGAGCGTCTAGGCTACCGACTCACGGTATTGCTCGTGCTGGGCTTTCTGGTGAAAGTTGTGGAAAGGCGCGGTTGGGCGCTCTCGTTGGCGCTTGCCTTTGGCTTATCCTATGGCTCGTTCTTCCTCTTCTACACCATTTTGCGCGTGCCCTTGCCTCAGGGGCCATTCGGATTCTGAAGTGAAAGCCGATGTTCACCTGAAGGAATCGTGAAGTCGGACTGAATCGCGCAAAGCCATGTCCTGAGCCCTTCGGCTACGCTCAGGATAAACTCCGTCGAAGGGAGCGCCGCGGCCTGTCATCCCGCGCGAATGCGAGGGATCTAAGAAGGATTTCTCCCGTTGGTCGAAATGACATACTTTTTCTTGGCGTGCTTAGCGGCTTGGCGCGCTGAAAACATTTAAATAGCCCATGACTGAAACTCTGCACAATCTCTATCTCGGGTTTTCAGTCGCTCTTTCGCCCGGCGTCCTGCTCTATGCCTTTATCGGCTGCGTGATCGGGACGCTTGTCGGCGTCCTGCCCGGTGTCGGTCCGCTGGCCGGCATCAGTTTGCTCTTGCCTGTGTCGTTTGGTCTCGATGCAACCTCCGCAATCGTGCTTTTAGCCGGGATTTATTATGGAGCCATGTACGGCGGCTCGACAACATCGATCCTGATGCGCATCCCCGGCGAGGCCGCCTCGGTCATGACCTGCATCGACGGGTACGCAATGACGCGCAAAGGCCGGGCGGGACCGGCTTTGGCCATTGCGGCGGTAGGTTCCTACGTTGCCGGGACGCTCAGCATCGTGGCGCTTATGTTTCTCGCGCCGCCTTTAGCGAGCTTTGCTCTCAGGTTCGGACCGCCCGAGTATTTCGCGCTTCTGTTGCTGGGGTTGCTGGTGCTTGCCTACATGAGCGGCGGCTCTATGCTCAAGTCGCTGGCCATGGCGGCGTTAGGGCTTTTCCTCGGCATGATCGGCATCGATCCGATGACGGGATTCCTTCGCTTCAGTTACGGAGTGATCGAATTGGGTGATGGAATCGGGATTGTCCCGGTGGCGGTGGGCCTGTTTGGTCTTTCGGAGATACTCCTGACCGCGGGGCAACCCACAGCATCGGAGGTCGTCAGGCCCCGTCTAAGGGAGCTGCTTCCGTCGCGCGCGGAGTGGCGCGATTCGTTTTGGCCGATCGGCCGGGGAACGGTTTTGGGCTTTTTGGTTGGGATCATACCGGGATCGGCGCATATCATTTCATCGTTCGTCTCCTACGCGGTGGAGCGCCGCCTCTCCAAGCATTCGGAACGCTTCGGCCAAGGCGCCATCGAGGGGGTGGCGGGTCCCGAATCGGCCAACAACTCGGCTACCTCGGGAGCCTTTGTTCCCATGCTGGCGTTGGGGGTTCCCTCCGGCCCGATTCCGGCGGTAATGATCGCCGCCATGATGGTGCATGGAATCGCGCCGGGCCCGCTCCTGATCGCGCATCAGCCGGAGCTCTTCTGGGGTTTTATCGCGAGCATGTACGTGGGCAACCTGGTGCTCTTGATCCTCAATCTGCCGCTGATCGGAATCTTCATCAACGTGCTGAGAATTCCGTACCCGTTGCTCTATCCGGCAATACTTATTTTTTGCGTTCTCGGCGTGTATGCGGTCAACGGCAGCGTTGTCGACTTGGGAATCATGACCGCCATGGGCGCATTGGGTTACATGCTGCGCAAGTTTGACTTCGAGACCGCGCCGGTAGTATTGGGACTCGTATTGGCTCCGATGATGGAAATGAGCTTTCGCCAGTCGCTCTCGATGTCCTCGGGCAGCTATGGCATCTTCGTCAACCGGCCCATCGCCCTGGCGATGCTGATCGTCGGGTTGGCCTTACTGCTATTGGGCGTCGTTCCGTTTGTCATGAAGAGAGCAGCCTGGCGGCAGAGGCTTGGATTTTCGGCACAGGAAAAAGAAAGCGCTTGATCGTCTTGCGTACGGAGGTGAACCATGAAACTGAACCGGCGTTTTTATTTATTCTTCGTTTTGCTCTTTTTGCTTTTCAGCGCGACGGCTGAATCCCCGGCACAAGAGAGCTATCCCAACCGCCCGATCACCCTGGTCGCGCCGTTTCCCCCTGGCGGGGTCGCGGACCTGACAGCCCGGCCCGTCGCAGCGGCGATGGAAAAGGTGCTCAAGAATCCCGTCGTGGTGGCGAACCGGACCGGAGCGGCGGGGGCCGTGGGAATGTCTTCCGTCGCCAATAGCAAACCCGACGGCTACACCCTCCTCATGGCTCTCTCCAGCATCTCGATCATTCCCGAAGCCGACAAGCTGTTCGACCGAAAACCGGCTTACACCATGGACCAACTCATTCCCATCGCCCTGATCTCGGCCGATCCCACGATCTTTGTCGTCAACGCCGCTCGCCCGTGGAAAAGCGTAAAGGAATTCGTCGAGGACGCCAAGAAACGTCCCGGCGAGATCTCTTTTTCTTCTTCCGGCGTCTACGGTACTTTGCACATGGCGATGGAGATGCTCTCTCACGCGGCCGGGATCAGCCTGAAGCACGTTCCTTATGCCGGAGCCGGACCGGCGCTCACAGCGATTCTTGGCGGACACGTCGATACGCTCGCCTCGGGACCGGCCGTGGTCATTCCGCAGATCAAGGCGGGCAAACTGCGGCCCCTGGCCGGCTGGGGCGCAAAACGCGTCGCCTCCCTTCCGGATCTCCCCACCTTCAAGGAGCTCGGATACGACATCGAATTTTATATCTGGGCCGGCATGTTTGCGCCCAAAGGGACGCCGGATCCCGTGATGAAACGGATTCGCGAAAGCGTCAAGCAAGCGGTGGGCACGCCCGAATTCAAAGCGGCCATGGAGAAGCTTCAGACCCCGATCGCCTATCTCGATGCGCCCGAGTTCCAGAAGTTTTGGGATAAAGACGCCAAGATGCTGGCGGACGCCATCAAACGCGTCGGCAAAGTGGAGATCGAAGAAAAGAAGTGAGGATTCATCGGCTTGGGCCGAGGGCTTTCGTCAGAAATTGTCCGGTGAAGAACTTCTCCGCGCCGCCGAGTTTTCGGGCTTCCGCTTCGATCCGTGTGGCGGCGATGAGCGCTTCGATATCCTGCTTGCCGATCGAGATCGAATAAAGCTCGGCGAACTGGTGGATGACCTTTCGCACCGTCGCCGGGTCGCCGAAAGTGTTTTTCTTGATAACGGCGTCAGCGACTTTTTCCCGGTTCGTTTTGAGAAACTGCAAACCGCGGTTGATGGCGCGCAATAACGAGACGACCCCTTCCGGATCGCTTTGTATTTTTTGTTTGCTTGAAGCGATGACGACAAAAGGAAACCCCGGCATGACTTCCCCGATGTCGAACAGAATCGGGAAGCCCTTCCTTTCCAGCTCCAACCTTTCTAAAAAAGAAAACGGCGAGGCCTGAATCTTGCCGGATTCCAAAGCTTGGGCTCGAGCCGGGCTGTTGCCGACGCCGTAGAGAATCTTATAATCCCGGTCGCGCACCAATCCTTTCTTGGCCAAGCCTTCGACCGAGGCGAATTCCGCGATGCCGCCCGGGCCGGTAACGCCGACGACTTTGCCCTTGAGATCGTTGACACCGGTGATCCCTTTGCCGCCGATGAGCGTGTAATCCATATACGGTTGCATTCCACCGACAATGAGCATCGGCGCGTTCTGAGCTATGGCTCGAACCGCCGCGACTCCGGCGACAAAGGTGTAGTCCACGCCGCCCCCGACCAGGGCGGCCATGGCGGTCGGGCCGCCTCTAATAAACACGGTTTTTACCTCCAGGCCTTCGGCGGCAAAGAAGCCAAAGTCCTGAGCGACGACAATCGGCAGCGTCCCGCTTAACGTCGGCGTGTTGTAAGCGAACGTTACGGCTTTCGCTTGAACGATGGCGGTCGACCCCACGGTTACGGCAATCAAGACAAGCAGTGTTGTCGCGATGCGGTTCATCGTTTCCTCCCTACGAGCTGGTCAATCTGGCCATCGAGCGCTGGCAGCCATTCATAGGTGTTCAAAAAAATTTCACATGCAACGGCCGACGGCGGTGCGAGTTTGGTATTTAACCCGAGACGCGGAACCCGAGACCCGAGACCGCCAGACGTCTACAGATCCAGCGTGCTTTGGGGAAACAGCTCTTCGATCTTCATTTTCTTAGACGTGAGCCCTTGCTCGTGCGAGAAGTCGATCAGCGTCTCGAGCATTTTCCGGTTGGCTTTGACGCCGTAGGGAAACGGATCATCGCCGAACATCTCCCGCGTCATGGTTAGATATTCCCGGCCGAAAAAGAGCGCCGTCGGAATGCTGTCGAGAAGCTTTGCGTTGAAATATTCCTTGGCCTTGACAAAGCCTGTGTACAGATTGAACGCCACCCATGGATATTTCTTGTAGATATCGCCGCGAATCGTGTAGGCGTGGTTGACGGGAAGAAAGCCCCACTTTTTGAAGAACCGCGCGCCTTCGGCCATGCGGTCGGTAAAAAGGAGCTGGACTTTGCCCCAATCGCCGCCCGTTCCGGGAATCCGGTGCGACCGGCCGATGACGTTGGGCATGTTTCTCCATGGGCTGCCGATGGCCGCCGCGTCCAATTCATTATTGACCAGCATCGAGGCCATGCTTTTGTCCGGCGGAATCCGTTGGAACGAGATGTCCGGCGGCGGCGTAAAGCCGGTGGCGCCGCCGTGGCTGAGCTCCTCGGTTCGCTCCATATGCCAGTGGACCTGGTATTGAGAAACGCCGAAATCGTGTTCGAGGATGCCGCGCTGCCATAATGCCGCCGTCTGCTGATACTCGCCGACGCCGATTCGCTTGCCGGCGAGATCGGCCGGCTTCTTGATGCCGGAATCTACGTTGTACGATAGCTCGGTATGAAACAGCCGCCGGCTCGGGAACACGGGCAGGGCGATCATGTCGAAGCCGCGCTCGCGCGCGATCAGATAAGAGGACATCGACATTTCGCCGATATCGAATTCCTGAAATTTGAGCTGGCGCCAAAAAGTCTCGGAAGGATGGGAATAAGTGGGAACGATCTCAATGCCTTCGGCTTTGATGGTTCCATTCATCAACGGATCGACGCGCTCGTTGAATGCGGAAATGAAGCTCAAGGTGAGTTTGGGCATGCTCTTTCTCCTCCCGAGTTCCGGCGATATTGCCTTCTGTTTCGAAACTGCCGCTACAGATCGAGCGTGTTTTCAGCGAACAGTTCCTCGACTTTCATCTTTCGCGTCGTTAGACCCTGCTCGTAAGAGTACCCGGTGATGGTCTCGAGCATCGCCGCATTGGCTTTGACGCCGTAAGGAAAGGGGTCGTCGCCCACCACGTCGTGAGTCATGGCCAGATACTCCGGTCCGAAGACCAGAGCCGAGGGGATGCTCTCCGACAGCTGCTCGCGCGCAAGAGCCTTCGCCCGAACAAAGCCCTGGTATAGGCTGGCCGCGACCCAGGGATGCTTCCGATAAATGTCGCCGCGGATCGTATAGGCATGATTAACGGGGAGAAACCCGTGCGTCTTGAAAAAACGTGATCCTTCAGCCATGCGGTCGGAGAAGAGCGGTTTGATCTTGCTCCAATCTCCGCCGCGGCCGGTTATCCGGCTGGACCGGTCTAGCGCGTTTGCCTGCAGCACCCATGGGCTCGCGATCGGCGCGGCATCCAGCTCGTTATTCACCAGAGTCGACGCGAGGCTTTTATCGGGCGCAATGCGCTGGAAAGAAATTCCCGGCGGCGGTGTAAAGCCGGTGGCGCCGCCGTGGCTCATCTCTTCGCTTCTCTCCATGTGCCAGTGAATCTTGTATTGTGACACGCCGAAATCATGTTCCAGAATTCCCCGTATCCAAAGGGCCGCGGTTTGTTGATACTCGGCGACGCCCAGCCGCTTGCCGGCGAGATCTCCCGGTTCCTTGATGCCGGAGTCCGTGTGATACATGAGTTCGGTATGGAACAGCCGTCGGCTCGGAAAAACAGGCAGGGCAATCATGTCCAAGCCGCGCTCACGGCCGATGAGATACGAGGACATGGACATTTCACCGACTTCGAATTCCTGGAATTTGAGCTGCCGCCAAAAAGTCTCCGACGGATGTGAATAGGTCGGGATGAGCTCGATGCCGTCCGCTTCGATCGTTCCGTTCATGAGCGGTTCCACGCGCTCGTTGTAAGCGGAAATGAAGGCTAGAGCCAGCTTCGCCATTTCTAAAATCCGTCGATCGACCAGACGTCGTAGAGCAGCTCCATGCGGCGGAAGGTGTGCTTGCGCGTCTGCTCCTGCAACTGCGGCGAGTGGAGATAGCGGACCGCTATCTCTTCCGCCAGGCTGCCGTGCTCTTCATCCGCTTCGGAGTGGACGGTAAAAAAGCGGACGTCCTCGGGCTTCATGTTGTATTGCTTTATGAAACCGTTGCCCAATGCGGCCGCCGCTGGGCCGAAGGTTCCTTCCGCGCCGATCTGAACGGCCATGACCACGAACCACGGTAGCGTGTGAATGATCAGCTCGACATAATAGAAGTGGGCCGCGGTGGAAGGCCGCAGCTCGGCGGTTTCCAGCTGGTCACGCGTAAGTCCGATGGAGTTGGCGAATCGAATCGCGAGTTCGTTATGGCCGGCGCTGCCGGTGTCCATGCCGCGGGTTTCTTCCTCGACGACCCCCCAAAGCTTCTGCGCGATGTCCGGATCGGTGCACGCAAGATAGCGCATCATCGCGATCCGCGGCACGGCAGCGCGGAACTGATAGTCCTGGATCGCCCACGCCCGGATCTGGTCCATCGTCGCGGTGCCGTTGCAGACGGCTTTCAGAAAAGGATGCTTGATCCGGATCTTCGGAAATGCCTGAATGTCCTTTTTGAGTTGTTGAACGAACTCCGCGGATGAAATAGTTGCCATTCGAATTTCCTCCTCAGTGAGTGAAATTCCTGACAGGTCTCATGGAGTGTGAGTGAACCGATTAACCAATACTCCAATACTCCAATACTCCAGTACTCCAACACTCCGGTTTATCTTTTCGCCTCCAACCGGCTCACGAAGTATTCCCAGCCGCGCATCGGAAAACGCTGATCGGCGTTGTACACATCCAATTCTTCCGCGGTTAAATATTTCGGTTCGCCATGGAGCAGCGCCAGATGATTCCACTCGCCGAGCATGGCGAGCCGCGTTGTGCGCTCGATGACCTGCTCGATAGAAGCGCCCACCACGGCGTCGCCATGGGCGCGCATCAAAACCGCGGGGGCTTCTCCCAGTGCGGCCGCCAGATCGTTGCCGCGCTGTACGGTGCGCACCAGTCCAACGCCCTGGTACACCGGGGGGCCATCGACGGAAAGAAATTTGCCGTACTGATGCAGCGGTCGCAGCTTGACCGGCAGCACGCTGAAAATCGTGCTCCATTTGGAGTGGGTGTGAGCGACGCTTTCGACATCTCGACGCGCCCTTAGAATGCAGGCGTGGATGGGCCACTCGTTGGGGGGCGCTTCGGCGCCACCCAGATGGTTTCCGTCGAAGTCTTGCATGATCAGGCGGTCTACCGTGGCGCAACCGGGGCTGACATTCGCGATCGTAATAAACGCCTCCGCGCCGGGCACGCGCACGCTCACATGCCCGTACCCGTCGGTAATGCCTTCGCGATCGAGAATATGGCAGGCGGTGACCAGCTTCTCCTTAAGCTCCTTGAAATCAGATGAATCAAAGGCGGGCAGAGTGGCTCTCTTCGCAGTCATGAAAACTCCTTGGCTTTGTGGTGATCGGACGGGTTTGTGTCGGCAAATCTATTCGGCGACCGTCAAGCTGTCAAGGCTATGGGAGGGCCGGTTCGAAGGACGGGGCGATAGTTACCGCCCGTGAGCTAAATGATAGAAAGTTCTTCTTGAGGCAACGACATCTAACTCATTGTAACTGCTTTAGTCTATGGAGTTCCGGATTCGAGCCCGCTGGCCTGGGCGACGATCTCGTCCACGCTCTTATCCAGGTCAAGCGGCCGGTTGATGCGCGCCTCGTCACGCTCCGGCACCAACGCGTAGATCTCAACACAATTCCCCTCGGGGTCGAGGAAATAGCACGAGACGGTGTTTCCCATCTCCTCGTAAGCGTGGCTTACGCAGTGGTCGATCGGGATTCCCTGCGCCTTGAACCGTTCGTAGTAAGCCTTCACATCGGCTGGCGTCTCTACGCGCCAGGCGATGTGCGCAATAATCTTGGCGTTACCCTCGCGTCCCTTGACCAGAGCGAGCTGGTGGTCATCGATCTCGGGATCCGGCGTCAAAAACACCAGTCCTCTTACGTTCTCACGGTATTTGATGAGCCCGAGAACGTCTCGGTAGAACGCCACCATCTTCTCCATATCATTCACGTAGAGCACTATATGGCTCAGCCCTTTGATCTTCGGCATGTGCATTGCCTCCTTCTTCAGCAGAGGTCAGAACTCATTCCAGCGCGCGTCGTAGCTGGCTCTTCAAAACGTCCCCGCTTGCTTGAGAGAGGAGACCTGAGACGCGCCCCGTTCCTTGGCTGAAACTATCCGATCGGCTTGTCCCATGTCAAATCA
>DASTOD010000574.1:0-2467 GCA_035762645.1 Binatia bacterium
AAACAGGTGGAAAAGGGACAGCAGCTGGCGGTGCTCGTGGACGCCGGACGCATGATGGCGGAAACCATTGGAACGGTTTCAAAGTTAGAGCACGCCTTAAACGCGACTATCATGTTAAGTTATGTGACACAGAAACGGGGAGACGCCATGGCCGTGGCCTCCTTCTCGAACAGGATAGAATCGTTTTTACCGACCGTACGCGGCGCGTCCCTCGTCTCCCGCGTCATGGAATCCATTTATGCCGTCCAGGCGCGGCCGGTAGAGTCGGACTATTGGCAGGTGATCGCGGAAGTGATGGCCTTGCTGCGCCGCCGGAGCCTGTTAATCTTGCTGACGGACGTGCTCGACAGTTCCGCCAGCGCCGGGTTGATCAATAATCTCACCCGCGCCGCCGGGAGACATCTCGTATTGTGCGTGGTGTTGACGGAGCCGAGGATTCATGAGATCGCCGCGTTGAGCCCGGCATCGGTTGAACAAACCTATCAGAAAGCCGCCGCCTGCGATCTCCTGAGGCGACGAAAACTCGCTCTGGAACACATGCGTTCTCGGGGGATCCTGGTTCTGGAGACCGATCCCGAACACTTGAGCGTTCATTTAGTGCAGCGTTACCTCGAAATCCGGCAAGCCGATCTGCAATAGATCATGAACGACAGCGTTTACATCCCCATCCCCGATCATGTCGATCTCGAGTTCGAGCTTGCGGGTTTGGGGTCGCGATTCTCGGCTTACCTGATTGACCTTGTCTTTATCGTGTTGCTGATTGTTCTGGTCGGCGTCGTCATCCTGTTAGCGGGGATTGCGAGCTTGGGTTCGATGATGAAAATTTTTGAAGGCGCGTCCGGCTGGGCGGCCTCGTGGGGATTGGCTGTTCTTCTCTTGATCGTTTTCCTGATCAATTGGGGCTACTACGTCTTCTTCGAGGGACTGCGGCGAGGGTCGACGCCCGGCAAAAAAAGACTCGGAATCCGGGTCATCCGACAGGACGGGCTGCCCATCGGGTTTCGCGAGGCCGCGCTGCGCAACCTAGTGCGTACCGCCGACATGCTGCCGCCGCCTTGTTATCTGCTGGGAGGCCTGGTCATGCATTTTGACCCGCTCGGCCGCCGGTTGGGCGACATGCTGGCGGGCACCTTCGTAGTGGTCGAGAAATTCGAGCTGGCTTTACAAGGCACCGCCGGAGCGGCTTGGGCGGCCCGAGTAGAACAGGGCCTTTCGCGCCAGCCCCTCACCTTGCCGCGCGGGACAGTCTCGGTCCATCAAATCGAACTGATCGAGCGATTCATCGCGCGCCGCCATGATCTGTCTCAGGAGCGCCGCGAGCTTTTGCTGTGGCAAATCACCGAGCCGCTTTTGCCTTTACTCGGCGAGGACCGCGATACGCTCGTGAAAAGCCCGGACCGCGCCGACCGATGCGAGAAGCTGCTGTTGGAAATCTTGGCCATGACTCAAGCGCGAAACTCAAAACGACCGGTAAGTTCCAAAGAAGTCGCGCAACCTCCGCTGTTCTAAGAAGGAGAAAATTTGCCAAGCGCCGAAGACAAACAGATTCACTGGACGCAATTTTCCGGGCGGGTCCAAACCCTCTTGAGGCAAGGTCCGAAAGCGCTACGCAAGCTGAGCGGCGCCGAACTCACAGCGCTGATCGACGACTATCAATCGCTCATCGCCGATCTGGCGCGCGCAAGGTCTTTGGGAGCCTCACCGTCGACAGTGGATCAGTTGAATCGCATCGCCATCGCCGGGCACAACCTCTTATACGGTCAAATTCGCCGTCCGTCCAACCCCGACTCGCACTGGTTCGTTAGTTTCGCGCGCACGGTCCGCAAGCACGCCTGGGCCGTCGCGTTCACGGCAATAATGTTTTTCGGCCCCGCCGTCGCAAGCTATGTTGCGGTCCAGCTCGAGCCATCCTTGGGTTACGATCTACTCGCCGACGGCTTTCTCGAGTTCGATCCCGCGAGTGAAGAAAATCTTCACCACATTCCGAGCCTAGCCCGTCCGGTAATCTCCTCGGCGATCATTACGAACAATATTCAAGTGACGCTGTTGGCTTTCGGGCTCGGACTTACCACAGGCATCGGCACGAGCTTGCTGCTGATCTTCAATGGGATTCACCTGGGGTCGGTGGCGGGATGGCTGACGCTTCACGGAAAAGAAAAAGCATTATGGGGATGGATCATGCCTCATGGCGGGACGGAGCTGCTCGCCATCTGTCTGTCAGGAGCGGCCGGCTATCTCTTGGCAGGCGCGATCGTCGCGCCCGGCCAACTCCGTCGCAGCACGGCTCTCAAGCGCATTGGCGCCGACGCGCTCGTAATCGAGCTCGGCTGCATGGCCATGTTGGTGATCGCGGGCTTCATCGAAGGATTTGTCTCGCCGAGCAGCATCGGCTACACCGAGCGCCTCGGAGTGCTTGGCGTAAGTCTTGCGGTGTGGGCAATTTACTTCTTGGCGATCGGTCACCGCC
>DASTOD010000575.1:0-5387 GCA_035762645.1 Binatia bacterium
GGCGGCGAAGCCTACTGTGTGGCCGATGGAAAGAGCGGCAAAGGAGGCAAGCGCGATGCGCCGGTACGGAAGCTTGGCACCGACATAGTGGGCGGCCAGAGTATCGAACAGCGTAAGCGAGAAGTAACTGCCGGCCACGAACACCGCCCCCAGTGCGAGCCGGGGCAGTGAGATGGCGAAAACAGATGCGACGATCTCCGCAGCGTCGTACTCGTTGAGCGCCCGATATAGACCGTACGCCGTCCCGCAAAACACAAGGAAGCCGAACAGTGGAAGAAATCTTTTGGTTTTCATCTAATGCGCTGTATCCTAACGCGCTGGGGCGGGGCCGCACAATTATCTAGCCTTGATGGACACTGTGTCGTAGTTTTTTCTGGCCGCTCTCCCGAGGGCTCTACCTGACTCTTTTCGCAAGCCTGCGATTCCTGGACGGTCTTTTTCCCAACTCCAACAAAAGCAGACGCTGGTGTCGCGGTAATTCATAGCCGTCGCATGGTATGTCTCTTGCTGATGTAGGTCTGTAAGAACTACCGGTGCCGGCCTTGGAACCGGCCGGAGTTCGCAGGAAGGAAAGGAGTGGGCTCATGTTCTCAACAAACGGATCAGACAATATATCTCCGGTAAACCACAGGCAAGAACTGATTGAGAAGTACTGGGCTGGCGATATGGCGCGAAAGGTCTACCTTCTCCGCAGGCAAAGGAAGGCTATCCTTGAAAATTGCCGCAGGATCGCAGTGGTCGGCGTAAGCAGAGACCCTGACAGCGACAGCTTTGTCTCGGTCGAAAAGTTGTTGGGCTTAGGGCTTGAGGTTGTCCCCGTGTGCCCGGAGCGCGAGAGCTTGCTTGGGGTTCGTTGTTATCCCCGTTTGCGCGACATTCCTGGCGGTATCGACATCGTTCAAGTCTATCCAGCGGAAGGAATCGATTTTATCCAACTGGCGAAAGATGCCGTCGAAAAAAGGGTCTCCACGTTTTGGATCGAACAAGAGGTGGCGGCCTCCCGTGAAATCGAGGACATCTTGGCCAATGGCAGAGTCCAGTTGATTGAATACGAGAATTTGGTGACCGAGTACATCAAACATACACCGATGGAAGTCACTCCGTCTCGGGTGCGCAAAGAGAAGCGGGCTGCCAGGGTCAAAGAACGCATGACCAAACATCCCTCAACGGTGAAACCCGAGGACGGGATCAAAGATGCCATATGGAAAATGGAGAGAGGCCATTTTCGCCATCTGCCCGTGGTTGATGACGAGGGCAAGCTAATCGGTATGCTGTCGGATCGCGACGTTCGTTTGATCCGGCCTTCGCTTGCATTCGTCGACAAACAGGACGCGATGGTTCAGCTCTGGTCGATCTACGTCCAGCAGGCGGCGGTTTTCGATCCGATAAAGGTGGGACCTGAGACGACGCTCAAAGAGGCCGCGGACCTCATGCTGCGTTGGGACGTGGGCGGCCTGCCGGTCGTCGATGCTGAAAGCAAGCTCGTTGGTATCCTTACTTATACGGATCTGTTGCGAGAGTTTGTGGGACGCGAGGAAACTCAGTGACATTCAAATCCATATTGGTGTCGCAGTAACGGAGAGAAAAAAGGATTGGACCCGTGGCTGAATCACGCGTATTCTATTACGAAACGGAAATCGAATGGCGGAAGGAAAGCGAAGGGCAGTTAAGAGGGCCGGGCTTGCCGCCGCTTGCCGTGGGCGCGCCGCCTGAGTTCAAGGGACGTGAAGGGCAATGGACTCCCGAGCATCTCTTCGTGGCGTCGGTAAACACTTGTTTCATGCTCACGTTTTTGGCGATTGCCGGCAATTCCAAGCTACCGCTGGTCAGCTTCTCTTCCACAGCCAAAGGCAAGCTGGAGAAAGTGGAAGGAGCCGTTTATCAGGTCACTGAGATCGTGATCAAGCCGAGAGTCGTCCTCGCCTCTGCTCAAGACTTGGGCCGGATGACCCGAATACTGGAGAAAGCGAAAGAGAATTGTCTTGTCACCAACTCCATCAAGAGCAGAGTCAAAGTCGAACCTGAAGTATTCCATCGCCAGGCACAAACTTCTCCCTGTCCGCTGTGAGAAGCGCCGGCCTTATGGCGGTTCCTTTTAGGAGCCGAAGGCTGGCTAAACCACCGGAGCCACCCGGAATCTCTTCACATGAGGCCATTCGAATGGAAGCGCCATGAGCCTGCGCTCTTTGACGATCAATTTTTGGCGACTCCTTGACGTTCGCTCAGGCGATGTCGCGCGAATCGGGTTCATGGCGGCTTTTCTCTTCTTCTTGCTGGCTGCCAACAACGTTATCAAAATTGTCAGGGATTCTCTTTTTCTCAGCCGCTTTCCGATAACTCAATTGCCCTACGTCTATCTTATGACCGCGCTTCTCGCCGGCGCGGCCATAAGCATCTATTCTCGTTACACCGCGAAGCTGTCACTCTCTCAGGTAATTCTTGGCTCACATGCCTTCATTATATTGAACGTGATCGTTTTCTGGTTCCTTATCGCTTTTTACGATTTGGGTTGGATACTCTACGCCTTTTACATGTGGTCGGGCATCGTCGGTCTTGTGGTTGTGGCGCAATTCTGGACTTTGGCCAACGACATGTTCACTCCACGCGACGGCAAGCGCCTTTTCGGCGTTCTCACGGCGGCTGGGACACTCGGAGCCATGATGGGTGGCTTCGGAGCCAATTGGGCGGTTAATTTTCTCTTTGGGACAAGACATCTTCTATGGCTCATTGTGGTCCTTTTCGCCGGCGCCTTTGGCGTGGTCTGGTTCGCCGTCAGAGAACGGGAAAGGGGCCGCGGACCAACTCCTGAGCAAAGCGCGGCACCGAGGGAAATTCAGGCCCGCGATGCAAATGGCGTCATTGGGACCCTGCGCGGCTCCCGTTATCTTCAGACAATCGCTGCTCTTCTTTTTGTCTCGGTCATAGTTTCGACTTTGATCGACTATCAATTTAAGGCCGCGGCCAAGCAAGCCTATCTGTCGACAGATGCATTGGCAGGTTTTTTTGGTTCTTACTATGCCTGGCTGAGCGGCGTCACGCTCGTTGCTCAGGTGTGGCTAACCGGCAGGCTTCTGACGGGTTTAGGTCTAACCCCAAGTCTCCTTCTTCTCCCCGTTACGCTCCTTGTGGGATCTATCGGCTTTTTGGTCTGGCCAGGCCTTTCTGCGGCGACAGGGACTCGACTGGCTGAAGCAGCTTTGCGCACGAGTGTCCATCGGAGTGGAATTGAGATTCTCTATCTCCCGGTCCCTGATTTTATAAAGAAAAGGATCAAGGTCTTCCTGGATGTCACGGTTGAACGGCTGGGAGACGGCACGGCGGCCTTTTTCATTCTCTTCTACACGTTCTTTTTGGGAGGCTCTGAGATCGCCCTCCTGAGCTATTTTTGTATCGGTCTGATTGTTATCTGGGCTGCTGTTGTTTTCATTGTGCAAGGAGGCTACATGGAAGCCTTGCGCAGGAGTTTGGCACACCGTGAAATATCGCTGGAGGAATCGCGAATCGATTATGCCGAAAGGGGAACGGTCGAGGCTGTATTGAAGACCCTGGAGGAAAACGAGGAGCACTCCGTCCTTTTCGGTCTGGACCTCGCAGAGAAATTAGACCCAAAAGTCATTGTGTCACGGTTTCCTCGCGCGCTGCTCCGTCACTCCTCTCCTGCAGTCAGAGTCCGAGCCATAAAACTTTTGGCCATACGCCCGGATGCCACTACGCTGGAAGAAATAACCCACATGCTGCAGGACAAAAATAAGGAGGTCCATGCGGCGGCTATCAGCGCGGCTTGTGCCATTTTCAAAGGAGACGCGATACCCATCGTGGGCCCGTATGTTGAGAGCCCGGATCCACAGGTCAAAAGGCGAGCTCTGGAATGTCTGCTGCGCCATGGCGACAGCGTCATGCGCGAAGCTGCCTTAAACGAGTTTCGCAAAATGGTCACGGATGGAAGCCCCGAGGAAGATCGCATTGAAGCCGCGCGTCTCATGGGCGAGCTCGACGACCTGGAGTTTGCCGCCCATCTAAGCAGACTTGTCAGCGAGGATCGTTCTGCCGCGGTCGTTCGCGCGGCGATGACTGCCGCAGGTAAACGAGGATACCCGGGAGTTATTCGAGAGATCATCTTGCGTCTCGGCGATAACGCCACGAAAGCCGGAGCGCGTGACGCGTTGATACAGTACGGCGAGGTTGCTGTTAAGCGATTGAGAACTGCTCTGTTCCACGCACGCCTTCCCCGTGAGGTCCGGCTCAACATCCCTCGAACTCTCAGCAAGATCCATTCCCAGTCAGCGATGAATGCGCTCCTCGCCGGGCTGCTAGAGGAAGACCGCTCTATCCGCTTCAAAGTTATTCTTGCTCTCGAAGAAATCGCCCGGCGCTTCCCGGATCTCAAGGTGGACCGAGAGATAATCGAGAGCGCCATCGTCTCTGATGTGACGCTCTATTCTCAAAGGTTCGCGATTTTCTTTGTCCTATTTGCCCGTCGGGAAAAGCCGTTGCACGCCGGAGAATCGCTCCTCAGCCAGGCGCTCGCGGATAGTATGGAGCGCGTCAAGGAGAGAGTTATGTGGCTCCTTTCCCTCATCTATCCGCCAAAAGACATTCGGCGCGCTTGGGCTGGCTTGCGCTCGAGCAACCCGACAATACGGGCGCATGCCATCGAGTTTCTCGATAATCTGCTTCCGCGAAATATGAAACGGTATGTCTTTCCTCTTTTTAGCGATGCCCAGCAGGCTGAGCGTTTCAGCGCGTCCATGGATTTACTCGGAGTAAAAACCATCGACACAGATTCCGCTCTGCGCGCGCTGCTCGAACAGGGCGACAGGTGGCTCACAGCGGCGACCCTCTGGGAGATTGGATCCAGAGGACTTGCAGAGTTTCGTGATAGGATTTTGCCGCTTGTGAATTCTGAGGATATTTTGTTGAGTGAGACCGCGGGTACTGTTATTCACAGGATCTAGTTTTGGTTATGGACCCAGGAAAGCTCACCACCATAGAAAAGGTCATCTTCCTTAAGTCGGTGGATCTCTTTAGACACGCTGCCATAGAAGAACTTGGTGGCGTGGCCGCGCTGACCGACGAGATTCATTTCGAGCCCGGGGAAACTATCTTCCGTGAGGGCGACGCTATTGATGCAATCTACTTTATCTTGCAGGGCCGAGTGGCTGTCGAGAGAAACGGGCACATGATCCGTGAGGTGGGCGAAAAACAAGACTTTGGAACGGTCGCGGCTCTTGACCTCGGTCCGGCTATCCATACTGCGAGGGCTCTTGATCCTGTTCGCGCCCTCAAGCTCAACGCGCAGGATTTCTATGACATCCTTTCCCTGGATTTCGATCTGGTTCGAGCCGTTTTCCGGGCCCTCTTCCGACTGATCCGCGATCGCGAGCGAG
>DASTOD010000576.1:0-3611 GCA_035762645.1 Binatia bacterium
CTTTCTTTCCCATGGCGCGCCGCAAGATATCGGCATCGCCCATCGTATAGCCGGCGAGCTCCTGCGCGATTTGCATCACTTGTTCCTGATAGACGATGACCCCGTGGGTATCTTTCAGAATCTTCTCCAGCAAAGGATGCAGGTATTTAATCTTTTCTTTGCCGTGCTTGCGCTTGATGTATTCCTCCGCCATCCCGCTATCCAAGGGACCGGGGCGATAAAGCGCCAGGATCGCCACGAGATCCTCAAAGCAGTTAGGGCGGATCTTCACGGTCATCTCGCGAATGCCCGTGCTTTCCAGCTGGAACACGCCGGTCGTATTGCCGTTGCATAGGAGTCTGTAAGTCTTCTTGTCGTCGAGCGGAAGATTGGAAATATCGAGTTTTTCCCCGCGCGTCTCTTCAATCAACTTCAAACAGTCGTGGATCAGCGTCAGCGTCTTTAGGCCGAGGAAATCGAACTTGACGAGGCCGATTTTTTCGACGCTTCCCATATCGTACTGCGTGACGATGCCGCCTTCTTTATCGACGAACAGCGGCAGGTGATCGACGAGCGGCAAATTCGACAGCACGACCCCTGCCGCGTGCGTGGAAGCATGGCGCGTCAGTCCCTCGAGCCTGAGAGCGTGATCCATCAAATTTTGCACCCGCGGATCGCTTTTCATAAGCTCGTGAAGGCGCGGCTCCATTTTGATGGATTCCGTTAGCGCATAATCAAAACCCTGCTTCGGAGCCGGAATCAACTTGGCGATGGCATCGGTCTCGGCGAACGAAAATCCCAGCGCGCGCCCCACGTCCTTAATCGCCGCTTTGGCTTTTAGCGTTCCGAAGGTCGCGATTTGTGCCACCCGGTCGGCGCCGTACTTGTCCTTGACATACTGGATCACCTGAGCCCGACCGCGAATGCAAAAATCGACGTCGATATCCGGCATGGAGCGGCGCTCCGGGTTGAGAAATCGCTCGAATAACAGGACATGGCGAATCGGATCGAGATCGGTAATTTTGAGCGCGTACGCCACCAGACTGCCGGCGGACGATCCCCTCCCCGGCCCGACCGGGATGCCGTTTTTTTTCGCGTAATTGATAAAATCGGCAACGACTAGAAAATAGCCGGGGAATTGCATTCTTTTGATGACGTCCAATTCATAATTGACCCGGTCCTGATAGGTCTTTCTGACGGACGGATCCGAAACCGCTTGGAGCCTTTCTTCAAGACCGCCGCGGGCCAGCTCATCGAGATAGTCGTCCAGGCTGATTTCCTTTGGCGGCGTAAAATTAGGAAAGTGATACTTGCCAAATTCGATCTCCACGTTGCAGCGCTCGGCTATGTCCAGAGTTCGCTCCACCGCGCCCGGACAGTAGTCAAATCCTTTGACCATTTCCTCCGCGGATTTGAGATACAGTTCGTCGGTCTCCATTTTCAAGCGGTTATCCTCTTGAACCGTCTTGCCGGTTTGCACGCACAGGAGGACATCGTGCGCATGGTAGTCCTCGCGCTCGCCATAATGGCAGTCGTTGGTCGCCACGACGGGCAGCGAGAGATCTTTCGCCACTTCCACCAGGACCCGATTCACCCTCTCCTGTTCAGGCAGTTTGTTGTCCTGGATCTCGATGTAGTAACGATCGGCAAAAATAGCCGCGTAGGTTTCGGCGGCCGCTTTCGCCTTTTCGACGTTGCCCGCGGAAACAGCTTGTGACAACTCCCCCTGCAGGCAAGCGCTCAACGCGATCAGTCCGCCGTTTAACTCCTTGAGCAGATCTTTGTCGATCCGAGGCTTATAGTAGAAACCTTCCATATAGGCGAGCGAGACCAGCTTACAGAGGTTTCGGTATCCCTCCCCGTTCATGGCCAGGAGAATCAGGTGGTTGTTGTACTCCTTCGGTCCTTTGTCGACGCCTCTTTTTTCGAACCGGCTGGTGGGCGCAACGTAAATTTCGCAACCGATAATCGGCTTAATGCCCTGGCTTGCCGCGGTCCGATAAAATTCGATGGCCCCGAACATATTGCCATGGTCGGTCATGGCCACCGCCGGCTGGCCCAGGCGTTTGATTCGATCGATTAATTTTTCGACTTTATTGGCGCCGTCGAGAAGACTGTATTCCGTGTGGCAGTGTAGATGAACGAAACGAGAATGCATTGCAGCTCAGTCACCCTTAGCACAAAGCGTTTCGCTGCTCAATTATTATTCTGTCGATCTTGGATGAAACTTATCCACAGCCCTCGGCCAGAAGCCGCTCTCAATAAATTCCTCGAGAATCTGGCCGAGAATATTTGCGAACCTCACGTCTTTGCGTTGCTCCAGACTGATACTCATGAGCCGGCTTCCTTCATACAGTGTCAGTTCTGGCGCAATTTTGTCGATCTTAGCCCAATACACATACTTCAGATTCGGATAGGCGTCGCCCTCCTCACATGCGTAGATCCGAAAGAAGTTCCACTGCCGTAGCTCGATCCCTAATTCCTCCCTGACTTCGCGAACCAATGCTTGTTCAGGCGTTTCCCCTTCTTCGATATGGCCGCCAAAAAAATCCCAATGATTCGGAAACGGGATTTCCGGCTTATTGTCTCGTAGATAGATCAGCAATCGACCGTGGCGATCGAAAAGAAGCGCCATTGCGATTTGTTTCATGTGCCCTCACCTTTATCCTCTCCCATCGTCGAGGGAGAGGAGAAGCAGAGAGAATTCCTCCTCTCGCCCCACGGGGGAGAGAGTTAGAGTGAGGGGGTTTTCCTGAATCCGGTATGAGCTCACGAGGTTGCCTCGCACGGGCCAAGAACCCCTATTCCCATTCAATGGTTGCGGGGGGTTTCGAGGAAATGTCGTAAACGACTCGATTAACGCCGCGAACCTCGTTAATGATACGGCTCGAGATTCTGCCGAGCAAATCCGCCGGCAAGGAAACCCAGTTGGCGGTCATCCCGTCCTGGCTGTCCACAACCCGAAGAGCGATCACGTTCTCATAACTGCGCTCGTCACCCATGACCCCTACGGTCTTGACCGGCAGCAACACCGCGAAAGATTGCCAAACCTTATCGTACAACCCCGCGGCTCTGATTTCGTGCAAAACGATAACGTCGGCGGCGCGCAAAATCTCGAGCCGCTCCTCGGTCACCTCGCCCAATACGCGAATGGCCAAACCGGGTCCCGGGAAAGGCTGCCGCTGGATTATCTCCGGCGGCAGCCCGAGCTCTCGTCCTAAAAGCCGAACTTCGTCTTTAAATAGCTCCCGTAAGGGCTCGATAAGCTTAAATTTCATATCCGCGGGCAAGCCGCCCACGTTGTGATGGGTTTTAATGGTAGCCGAGGGGCCGACGAAGGAAACCGATTCGATTATGTCGGGGTAGAGCGTCCCTTGAGCGAGAAACTCGATGGCACCGAGTTTGCGGGCCTCTTCTTCGAAAACCTGGATAAACTGATGTCCGATGCGGCGCCGCTTTTCCTCCGGATCTTCGACTCGCTTCAAAGCTCGGAGAAACCGGTCCGTGGCATCGACGTAGCGAAAGCTCCGGCCGAAGCGCTCGACGAACAACCCGCAAATACGCTCAGGCTCGTTTTGCCGTAGAAGACCGTTATTGACAAAAACGCAAACAAGTCGCTCGCCGATGGCGCG
>DASTOD010000577.1:0-37501 GCA_035762645.1 Binatia bacterium
TACTCCAACTTATATTTGTCATACTTACATATCCATGGCCAAATCAAAAAAGACCAAACCGAAAACAACGAAGACCTCTGTGATTCGCGATGAGCGATTGATCCGCTTCTATCGTCAGATGATGAAGATTCGGCTCTTTGAAGAGCAAGTCAATCAACTGTACATGAGCGCCAAGATGCCGGGGCTGGCTCACCTTTATAGTGGACAGGAGGCGGTGGCGGTCGGCGTATGCGAAACGCTTCGGCAGGATGACTACATCACGAGCACGCATCGGGGTCACGGCCACTGTCTCGCCAAAGGGGCGGCGCTTCAACCTATGTTTGCGGAGCTTTTAGGCAAGGCGCCGGGATATTGCCGCGGCAAGGGCGGCTCGATGCACATCGCCGACCAGGACACCGGAAACCTCGGCGCCAATGCCATCGTCGGCGGGAGCGCGGGCATCGCCACTGGCGCGGCGCTCTCTGCCAAAATGCGCGGCAGCCACCAGGTGGCGGTCTGCTTTTTCGGCGAGGGGGCCCTCGGACAGGGGCTACTCTATGAGTGCATAAATATGGCATCGCTCTGGAAGCTGCCCGTAATTTATGTCTGCGAGAACAATCTCTACAACGAGTATACTCACTACAGGGAAACTACGGCAGGCGAAGTCACGGCGCGAGCCTCGGCGTTCGGCGTCGAGTGCGAATCGATCGACGGCCAGGATGTCGTCCTCGTTTACCGAACGAGCCAGCGCTTGGTTGAGCGCTCGCGCAAGGGACAAGGTCCCGCGTTTCTCGTCTGCAATACCTATCGATTCTACGGCCATCACGTGGGCGATGTGGATCGCGCCTATTATCGTTCGAAAAAGGAAGAGGATGAGAGGAAAAGTGGGCGCGATCCGATCAAGTTGCTGGCGGAGCGCCTGATCAAAGAAAAGATGGCTGATGAAAATTCGCTCTCACAAATCCAACACCACCTCCAGAACGAAATCCAGGCTGCGGTTCAGTTCGCCCTCGACGCGCCGTATCCCGAGTTAAGCGAAGTCGATCAACATGTCTACGCGTGAAAAGCAGGCAATAGGCAACAGCCAATAGGCATTAGAGAAGACATTGAGCGAAATTTCGAGCTACAAGGATCTGATCGTTTGGCAGAAGGGCATGGAACTTGTTGAAAAATGCTGGGAGCACTGATTAACAAACTGAAACAGTGAAGCCAGTTTGCCTATTGCCGATTGCCTAATGCCTATTGCCTCAACCCGTGAGATCACTTTCGCGCAAGCCATCAACGAAGCGCTGGCGGAGGAGATGCGCCGCGATCCGGCTATATTTATCATCGGTGAGGACGTCGCCGAGGCGGGCACCCCTTTCAAGGTGCTTGCCGGCCTGGTGAAAGAGTTCGGCAAGGAACGGGTGATCGACTCGCCGATTTCCGAAGCGGGGATCAGCGGACTAACTGTAGGCGCCGCCATGACCGGGATGCGCCCCATCGTCGATATCATGTTCGGGGACTTCATCACGCTTACGATGGACCAGATGGTCAATCAGGCCGCGAAAATCCACTACATGTCAGGCGGCAAACTGAAGGTGCCGATGGTCATGCGTACGACGTTAGGGGCAACGCGCCGCTCCGCGGCGCAACACAGTCAAAGCTTGCATGCCTGGTTCAGTCATATCCCCGGACTTAAGGTCGTGCTCCCGGCCACCCCCTACGACGCGAAAGGTTTGCTCAAGTCGGCCATCCGCGACGATAACCCCGTTGTTTTTTTCGAAGACAAGATGATGTATCAGCTCAAGGGGCCGGTACCGGAAGGGGATTACACCATTCCGCTCGGCGTCGCCGATGTCAAACGCGCCGGATCAGATATTTCCCTGATCGCGACCAGCAGCATGGTGCAGGTCTGTCTCCGCGCCGCGGAAATTCTTGAAGACGCCCTAAGCGCGGAAGTGGTGGATGTGAGGACGACGGCGCCGCTGGATAAGGCAACACTGATCGAGTCGGCGAAGAAGACCTCCCGCGCGGTTGTGGTGGACGAGGGCTACACGCGCTACGGCGTAACGGCGGAAATAGCGTCGGTGATTGCCGACGGCGCCTTCTATTACCTCGATGCGCCGGTGAGTCGAATGGGAGCGATGGACGTTCCGGTGCCGTTCTCGCCGGTATTGGAAGATCAAACGGTGCCGACGGCGGAAACCGTGGCGGCGGTGGCGAAGCAACTGTGCAACAAAAGATGAAAACACTGTTCAAGGTTCCAAGTTCAAGGTTCAAGGTTACATTAACGAGAAAGACTTGCCCGACGTTGAACCTTTGAACGTTGAACATTGAACATGGAGGTGGGCTATGGGGTTAAAAACATTTGGCCTAATGGGCGTCGATTGGGAAGAGCGAGTTAATATCGAGCGATTGCGGCAGGATCGTTTGGCACGAGTAAAGAAAGCCCTCAAAGCCTCCGACATGGGCGCTCTTTTATGTTTCGACATGAACAACATTCGCTACATCACCGCTACCCACATCGGCACCTGGGCCATGGATAAACTCGTGCGCTTCTCGCTCTTGCCGCAGGACGACGAGCCGATTATCTGGGATTTCGGTTCGGCGGCGCGCCACCATCAGATCTATTGTCCGTGGCTCGGCGAGCGCTCCCGCGCCGGCATCTCGACTTTGCGTGGCGCTACATCGCCAAAATCAGGACTCGCTCAAGATGTCGCGCGCAAGATCAAAAGGGAACTCGAAAAGCGCGGGCTTCAGAACGAGCCCGTCGGCGTCGATGTCATCGAGCTACCGGTTCTCTTTGCGCTGCAAGAAGAAGGGATCAAGGTCGTGGATGGCCAGCAGTTGATGCTGGAGACGAGAAAGATCAAAACGCAGGACGAGATTACGCTACTCAACACAGCCTGCGCTCTTGTGGATGCAGCCTATGAAGAGCTTTATCGCTTCATGAGGCCGGGAGTGCGCGAGAACGAGTGCGTGGGTTTGGTCTGCAAAGTCCTCTACGATTTGGGATCGGAACACGTCGAAGGCGTAAACGCGATTTCCGGCGAACGCTGCAGCCCCCATCCTCATGTCTATACAGACCGCCTCTTGAGGCCGGGGGACCCAGCCTTCTTCGATATCCTCCATAGTTTTAACGGCTATCGCACCTGCTACTATCGAACCTTCGCCGTGGGCAGCGCCTCGTCAGCCATGGTCGACGCGTACAAGCGTTGTCGAGACTACATGGATGCGGCTATCAGCATCGTAAAGCCGGGCATTACCACGGCGGATGTGGTTAAGCTTTGGCCCAAAGCCGAAGAATTCGGCTTCGCCAACGAAGAGGCCGCCTTCGCGCTTCAATACGGCCACGGTGTTGGCCTGTGCATCTGGGAAAAACCGATCTTCAGCCGCCTCGTCTCTCTCGATAATCCGGAAGTCATCGAGGAAGGAATGGTCTTTGCCCTTGAGACCTACTGGCCGGCATCCAATGGGTGGGAGGCGGCGCGCCTGGAAGAAGAGGTGGTCGTGACAAAGGATGGTTGTGAAGTGATCACGCGCTTTCCGTCGGAAAAGATCCCGGTAGCGGGAAACCAGTATTTTACTTTCAGTGGTCCGTTACCAAACACCCGTGAAACGCAGTCTCCTCTTAACAATCCGGGAGCGCTGGAGAGAGTAAAGCGCTGAAGGAAGGCAAAAGGCATTAGGCACTAGGTAGGGGCGACCGGCCGGTCGCCGACGAAAATGAACGACACAGCAACAAGCTGCCGGATATCAAAACATTTACGAGAATTTCTGCCAAGGTTGTCCCCCCCGAATGTTTTAATCGTGGTTCGACTGTGCTCACCACGACCCTGAGCCACGTCGAATGGGTCGGCGTCCAGTTCCGGTCTCGTCTGAATTTTCCGACGGTTCGACACCTCATCGTCCCCGAGGGAAATCGAGGGATGGAAGCATTCGGGAATGACGGGCGTTTAGAGGTCTGGGAATGGCTCGTACGCAGAAAGTTAGGGGGAATTCACCCAAAGAGATTAAACTCGATGTTGTGCATATCCCCCGATGAAATCCTTTGAAATTCTGAGTGAGATTACTGATACTGAGCTGATTGCCGCTGGGAGTTCCATCCGCGAGCGTACCCGGCTGCGTAAGCAATACGGTCCTGGCCGTTGGCGGAAACTCAAGGGAGTCGCTATGATCCGTCTTAGAAATGGTCGCATCCGTAAAGCTGAGTTGCACTGGTATGAAGCCCATGGGATCGGAAAGAAGGAAATCAAACGCAAACGCTATCTGGATTAGCCCTATGAAAACACGTAAGACTTCGAGTCCTCAGTTCGCCATCTGCGTAGACAGCTCCGAGTATCCCGCCTCGCTGGAGTTACACAAGATTTATCGGGTGTTGCCCGATGAGGAAGCTGCTAAAGATGGCGACTTAAGGGTCATTGACGAGAGCGGCGAAGATTATCTGTATCCGGCGGAGTACTTCGTGGTGATCGAGGTGCCGCGCCGGACCGCACGAACTTTGAACAAGTCATTTGCACGGAGTGGTCACTACTCCACTTAACGAAGCGCCGCAATTGACGGCCCTTCGCTGGCTCGCTACGCAATCGTACTGCTATCTAAATGGTTTGACTGAGCCATTCCGCTTAGAGAGGGTTTTTTATTCCTATTTCTTTCGCCCGGTGCGGGACGGTTAGGGTGAGGGCCAACACATGAGCAAAGATTTATGTCCTTGTAGTAAGCGCTTTGCTCTTGCCGCTTAGCTTTACAGCGGACGCGCAGCAGCCGAAGAAAGTCCCTCGGATAGGGTATTTATCAACGCAGGAGCCAGCTCATGAGTCGGCCCGTTTCGAGGGAATTCGGCTGGCTCTACGCGAGCTTGGCTATATAGACGGAAAGAACATCGTCATCGAGTACCGGCATGCCGAGGGAAAGCTTGATAGGCTCCCGGAGCTTGCGGCCGAGCTGGTGCGTCTCAAGGTTGATATCATCGTGGCAGCAGGAGGGCCAACATAGTCCGGCCGGCCAAGAATGCGACCAAGACGATTCCCATCGTTATGGTGGGCGAAGGGACCGATCCTGTCGAGGAAGGCCTGGTTGAAAGCCTTGCCCGTCCCGGTGGCAACGTCACCGGCATCACAAACCTTGGCAGAGAACTAGGCGGTAAGCGCCTAGAGCTGCTCAAAGAAGCCGTTCCTAAACTTGCCCGTGTCGCGGTTCTCTACGATCCGGCCATTCCACTCAGCATACTCGAAGCGAAAGAGGTTCTCCCAGTCGCGGCGCGTGCGCTCGGGTTGACTGTTCGGTCTTGGGAGGTACGAGCTGCGGACGGTTTCGACAAGGTTTTTGCTGCGCTCAACAAAGAGCACCCGGATGGAATTTATCTGTCCACCGGGGGGCCTCTAATGAATGCTAACCAAAAACGGATCGCGGGCTTTACGTTAAAGAGCCGGTTGCCATCCGTGGGCAACAGACCACATGTAGATGCCGGCGGGCTCATGTCCTACGGGGCGGACCTCGCGGACAGCTACCGGCGCGTCGCGTATTACGTGGACAGAATCCTGAAGGGAGCCAAGCCCGCCGATCTGCCGGTGGAGCAGCCAAGAAGTTCGAGCTGATTATAAATCTCAAAACAGCAAAGCAGATCGGCCTGACGGTTCCCGCTAGCGTGCTGGCACGAGCGGACAGACTGATTAAGTGATGGTAACGGAATGAAAAGTAAGAATTAACTGAGGACTCAGCTAGAACTTGGAGCTGTTGCCGCCGACTAGGGGTCTTTCAACTCAAACGTCAGGTTTTTACCGTCGAGGATAATAAGAAAGCGGTTCAGCACATTGCGGCCCAGGAGGACGTTGGAGCGATCGGCGGCAATGCAGCGCACGGCTGGGAGAACCGAACCTTCCAAGGTGAGCCGAACATAATAAACCGGACGAAAAACCGGACGTTGCGCGTAAGTACCGTCGTATCCGCGTGTCCAAGCACGGCTCCTTGGACGGATTCCGAGCGGTGAAACAAGCTTTTCAGGAATAACGGTGACATCAGCACCGGTATCAAGCTTGCCTCGAAGGAGCCACTTTTATTTGTGGCCACTGGATTTGCGACGGTTACATCTGGGACGGGAGCCAGCGGATTAAACGCGCGGTCGTAGGCGGGCACAGTCAACGCACCACTTCTGGAGAGGGCACCTCATAAATAGTAGGCTCCTTCTCAACTCTTTGGATAAAGAACGGTGCATCGCCGAACTTTTCAAACATTTGCCGTGCCAATTCTTCATCACTTGGTCCGTGGCCGACCACGCGTCCTCGATAGAGGGCGACAAACTGGCCTTCGTAGCGCTTTAGCAGACGGGATCGTCTTTTGTAAAACGCTCGCTCTTCAGCAACCAGGGATTCCTCTCTGGGTTCCGATTCCTTTGGCTTCTTTGAGGTTGCCATTCACTCTTGCTCCGTTTACCAACCTTGTACTATTTTTGCCTAATGCCAACAAGCGGGGCTGCTCCGCCCGTCTCAAATGCTAAGGGTGAATTTTGTTGGCCGAGTAAGCTATGCCAGGAGCGCCGAAGATCTACAACGCTGTCGGCCGTGTGCGGAAGCGAAATCCTTTAAACTGTTCTCCCGCAGTTCTGTGCGAGGAGCGAATGCGAAAGCAGCGTGATTAAAGTAAAAATACTATACGGAGACAGCCGTGATTGAAAAAATCGTTGCGCTGGCTGTTAGCACTCTACTCTTTGCGCTTTGCGTGCCCGCCCAGGCGCAGCAGCCAGGAAAAGTATTCAGGATCGGTTTCCTGGATTCAAGCACTGCTTCCAGTAGGGCGGGCCTCTTGGAGGCGTTCTGGCAGGAGATGCGCAAGCTTGGATGGATTGAGGGAAAGAATATTGCCATCGAGTACCGATTTGCCGAGCAAAAGACTGAGTGCCTGCCTGAGCTTGCGGCGGACCTGGTTCGCCTTAAGGTTGATCTGATTGTGGTCACAGCGGGAACGCCGGCGTTAGCGGCGAAGAAAGCGACTACTACCATCCCGATCGTGATGGGGAACGTTGGGGACCCCGTGGGTGTAGGTTTGGTTGCCAGTCTGGCGCGGCCGGGAGGCAATGTCACCGGGCTCTCGGGTTTAGCGGTCGAGCTAAATACCAAAAGGCTAGAGGTACTCAAAGATGCGGTCCCTAAGCTCGCCCGAGTTGGGCTTCTGCGGCCGCCGGAAGACACCATAACACGAGACCTCCAATTGAAAGAGCTCAGGGCTGCGGCTCTGGTATTGAAGCTCAAATTGGAGGAGATCGATACTCAACTCGCCGCCAAAGGTTTAGAGAGCGCCTTTCAAACCGCAAAGCAAAGGCAGGTGGGGGCGATTATGACGACCGCGACTACCCGCTTGTTCGCCGAAAGAAAGCGGATCGTTGAGCTTGCCGGTAAACACCGCTTGCCGGCTATTTACTGGCAGAAGGAGTTTGTCGATGAGGGCGGTCTCATGTCCTACGGGGTGGACTTCGATGACAACTATCGGCGCGCGGCTGTTTACGTGGACAAGATCTTGAAAGGTGCCAAGCCGGCCGATCTACCTGTGCAGCAAGCGACGAAGTTTGAATTCGTCATTAACCTTAAGGCGGCAAAACAAATTGGTCTGACAATTCCAGTCCGCGTGCTCGAGCAGGCAAATCAGATCATCAGATGAACGTGAAAGGTTAGGTCGTAAGGTGTCAGAAGCAAACATGACGAAACCGCTCTTTGCTTTGACTCTTTGCGCTTTGCTCTTTGCGCTTAGCGTCCCCGCCCACGCGCAGCAGCCGAGGAAAGTTCATCGCATAGGGTATCTATCGCCAGGCAATCCCACTAGTGAGTCCCCCCGATCCGAGGCAATCCGGCTGGCTCTGCGCGAGCTTGGCTACATAGAAGGACAGAACATCGTCTTCGAGTACCGATATGCGGAGGGAAAGCAAGATCGGTATCCTGAGCTTGCGGCCGAGCTGGTGCGTCTCAAGGTTGATATCATCGTGGCAGCGGGAGGGGGCAGGGTGATCCTAGCGGCCAAGAATGCAACCAAGACGATTCCCATCGTTATGGTGGGCGCTGTGCTCGATCCTGTCAAAGCAGGCCTGATCGAAAGCCTTGCCCGTCCTGGCGGCAACGTTACCGGTCTTTCAATCCTTACTACAGAACTAGGCGGGAAGCGGTTGGAGATGCTCAAAGAAGCCGTTCCCAAACTTGCCCGTGTCGCGGTTCTCTACGAGCCGGCCGTTCCGGGCAGTGTACTCGATGTGAAAGAGGTTCTCCCGGCGGCGGCGCATGGGCTAAAGTTGACTATTCAGCCTTGGGAAGTACGAGCTGCAGAGGATTTCGACAAGGTATTCGCTGGGATAAACAAGCAGCGCCCGGATGGACTCTACCTGGCCCCCAGTACGCTAATACTCATTAACTTAAAACGGATTGCGAGCTTTGCGTTAAGGAGCCGGTTACCATCAGTGTACCAAAGCCGAGAGTTTGTCTATGCCGGCGGGCTCATGTCCTATAGCGCAGATCTCGCGGACAGCTACCGGCGCGTGGCGACCTACGTGGACAAGATCCTGAAGGGAGCCAAGCCTGCCGATCTGCCGGTGGAGCAGCCGACGAAGTTCGAGCTGGTGATAAATTTCAAAACCGCGAAGCAAATCGGGTTGGTCATTCCACCGAACGTGCTGGCGCGAGCGGATAAAGTGATTAAGTAGGCAATAGGCATGCGGCAATAGGCAATAGTAAGAATTTCGGATCTTGAAGCAGCGTCGTCTTGGCGCTCTTACTGGCATTGAGGGAATCATTGGGATATCGCCCTTCCTGCTGTTCCTTTGACACCCTCTCGGTAGCCTGCTATGTATTTTCGGCGATACCTTGAAAAAGTCTCGTGCGCAGTTTGAGTGTGCCATCTTGATCGATGGTCGCACCGCCTGGAAAGGAAAGCGACCCGTGAGGGTCTATCGCCGGATTCGGGCGCACCATCCGCGGGCTAAGATCTCTGTACGTTGGACAGTGAAAGAGGGAACCCTTATTGCCAGCTCCGAGATTTCGCAATCGTACTGGGTATAACGACCTCCTCGGTCGAGTTCGGCGCCCCCTTCTCACCATATCCATTTTCTCCCAACGATTTGACGAATGGATTGAGATTCAGGATCTCCTGGCCGATATCGGAGCGGACCTGACTCTTCTTCCCTTCCATCTGGGAGAGTTAATTCTTCCTGCGGTCAGAGATGGCGAAGCGGTCTCGGCAGAGGAATAGTTCCGGGAAGAGGCTGCGATAAGGTCAGCAAATGAAAAACGGAGTGATGAGGTAGTGGAGTCGATTGACCATGAAAATGAAAGATGTTACGCACACGCGTCACGAACACGAGCAACGGTTTTAATATGGCCACCGATGTGATCATGCCTGCGCTAGGAGTAGCGCAGGAAAAGGGCACGCTCCTTCATTGGCTCAAGACCGAAGGCCAAGTGGTTACCAAGGGCGAGCCGCTGATGGAGATCGAGACCGACAAAGCCACGGTGGAAATCGAAGCGCCCGCGTCGGGAATTCTGTCAAACGTCACTGCTGCTGTAGGAGATGAGGTTCCGGTCGGAAATAGAATCGCGGTCATCCTTGCGCCTGGTGAAGTAGCGAGTCGAGCTGCGGCTCAGTACCCTCACGCACGCTCTAGCCCTCACCCTAGCCCTCTCCCAGAGGGAGAGGGAATAAATGAGAGGCGACGACCTCTACCTAAGGGAAAGAGAATAAGCGAGGGGCGGCCAGTTCCTGAAGGAACGCCAGTGAGTGCGGGTCACCCTCTCCCCGTGGGAGAGGGAAGGGGTGAGGGCCGCTCGGCTGTTCGAGGAAAAATACTCGCATCGCCAGCAGCAAAGCGGATCGCCCGAGAGAAAGGCGTCGATCTCGCAACCCTCAGAGGCAGCGGGCCCGACGAGGCCGTTTTAGCCGAAGATGTGCTCCGGTCGGCACGCGCAGGCTTCCCTGCGGTGGCAGGGGGTCCTCAGATTAAAGAAACTGTCAAGCTCACGGCCATGCGGCGCATTGTCGGCGAGCGGATGACGAAAAGTAAACAAACGGCGCCGCATTTTTACCTGAGTATCGATGCCGATATGACCGGAGTCACCCGGCAAAGAAACGCGCTTAAGGCTAAGGGGGAGGAAGAGATCCCATCGGTCAACGATTTCATCCTCTATGCCACGGCGCGCGCACTAAGAGAAGTGCCCTCTCTAAACGCGGCCTTTACCGACCAGGGGGTTCAGCTCTACTCCGATATCAACATCGGCGTCGCTGTGGCGTTGGACGACGGGCTCGTCGTCCCGGTGATCCGCAATGCGGACCGCCTCTCGCTACAAGAGCTCGGCAAGCAAAGTCGGGATCTCGCCGAGAAAGCGCAGAAGAAAAAACTTCTGCCTTCCGACTACGAGGGCGGCACTTTCACGATTTCTAATCTTGGCATGTTCGGCGTGGATGGTTTTATTGCCATCATCAATCCGCCGCAGTGTGCTATTCTCGCCGTCGGCCAGGTCGCGCCGCGCGTGGTCGCCGCCGGAGACAACATGGTGATCCGCCACATGATGACGGCAACATTGTCCGCCGATCACCGGGTTGTCGACGGCGCCCTAGCGGCAAGGTTTCTTCAAGACCTAAGAAGACACTTGGAAAAGGGAGAGTTTTAGTCTAAGACCGAATGGGTCGATAACGCTTCAAAGAAAGGAGCATCGTATGAAACGATTTATTTTTTTTCTGGGAACCGCGTCGATCTGTCTGGGATTTTCCACCGCCTACGCACAGAAGACAGAGAGGATCACCATGGCGGGGGGTCCTCCGACAGGAGTTTTCGGCATCTTTGCGACGGGTATCGGAACCTATCTCTCCAAAAACGTCCCCAACCTTGACGTATCCGTGGCTGCAACCGGCGGCTCGGTCGAGAACCCGCGCCGGGTCAGCGCCAAAGAGGCAGAGATGGGACTCTCTTTTTCCTCAGACCTGCATGAGTCCTTCCATGGCCTGGAGAAGTTTGCCGGTAAGCCTTTAACGGATCTCCGCGCCGTGGGGCTGGTCTTTGTTGGCGTTGCCCACCTGATCACTTACGAGGACAGCGGCATCAAGACTGTACAAGACCTCGCAGGCAAGCGCGTCGCATTAGGATCCCCCGGGTCGGGGACGTTTGCCAGCGCGGAGCGGGTTTTTCGCTCCTTGGGGATGTGGGACAAGATCAATCGCATCCCGCTCCTTGGGCCAGCCGCGGGTGAGGCCATGAACGAGGGGAAGGCGGATGCTTTTTTCTGGACGGGTCCGGAGCCCGATCGGGTTACAATGGAAGCGGCCACCAAAAAGCCCATACGAGCCATCGATATCTACACCCCGGTCTCAAAAACCGACTTCTTCAAACAGTATCCCTACTTCGCGCGCTATGTGTTTCCAGCGGGTTCGTACCGTGGAATCACTGAGGATACTTCAACTGTTGGAATCCCCGTAATCTGGTACTCCCATCGGGAGTTCTCAGCGCCGCTGGTACAGAAGATGGCCGCAGCAGCCTATAGCAAGGAAGGAAACGCCCACATGCTTAAAGTCCACGCCGGATCAAAAGACATGGTGCCGCAAAAGGCTTTGCAGGGTGTCTCGGTTCCTCTTCACAAAGGCGCCGAGGACCACTGGAAAGCTGCGGGCATTCAAATTCCAGAAGCAATCCGCGCACGCTGAGCTAGCTTCCATGCTCCACAACGTTTTCGGAAAAAAAGTAGCCCGTCCCGCCCCTGGTTTGTAGAGTCGTGGCTGAAGAGCTTCCTCAAGCGCGTACGCTGTCAGAGCACTGGGACAAGGCCGTCCAGCTCATGATGGGGGGAGTTTCGCTTTTTTATCTGTGGGCATCTTCCTTCGGCGTCCTCTCTCTCCAGTATTTCCGCGGCGTAGCTGTTCTCTACAGCCTGGTCGTGCCCCTTCTTCTTTACAGAGGCTGGAAGCGCGCCCGTGGCGATGCCCCATCTCTGCTCGACCTGCTGCTCGCCGCAGCCACGGTGGTTGGAGTAGTCTACTGGATGGTCGAGCATGAGGGACTCGCCTACCGGGCAGGGGCTTACACGGCGATTGATCTCTGGATGGGTGTGATCGTGACGATCGTTGCCATCGAGGCCGCCAGGCGGGTGCTCGGCCTCGGCATGGCGATGTGCGCGATCCTTCCCATCGCCTACGCTTTATTTGGCTCTTACCTGCCCTTTATCATCGGCCATCGAGGATTCACCGCGCGCCGCGTTATTGAGTATGTTTACCTGACCTCGGACGGCATCTTCGGGGTCATGGCGGATGTGGTTGCTAGCTTTATCATTCCGTTTGTCGTCTTCGGGGCCTTCATGGAAGTTGCCGGCGTCGCGAAATTCTTCGTCGATCTGTCTCTTGCGGCGCTTGGGCGCATCACGGGCGGGCCAGCGCAGGCCGCCGTGATCTCCAGCCTTTTCATGGGCACCGTCAGCGGCAGCCCCATCGCCGAGACCGTGACGACAGGCACCGTGACGATTCCGCTCATGAAACGCACCGGCTTCCCGCCACACATTGCGGCGGCGGTGGAAGGGGCGGCTTCCACCGGAGCGATGATCATGCCTCCGGTGATGGGGGCCGGCGCGTTCATCATGGCCGAGATGACAAACATCCCCTATCTCGAAATCATCAAGGTGGCGGCGATTCCCGGAATTTTGTTCTATCTCTCGGTCGGAATCATGATCTACTTCGAATCGAGAAAGCTCGGCTTGCGTGGGCTCACAAAAGCTGAACTTCCCCGCTTCGGCGATGTGATGCGAAAGGGCTGGTATCTGTTTTTCCCGATTATCGTGCTCATGGGCGCGTTGATCAGCGGTTACTCGCCCGGAAGGTCCGCTGTTTTCGGAATCATTACCGCCATCGTCTTGAGCTGGTTCAGCTCCGAGACGCGCATGGGCCCTCGGCAAATCTGGGCGGCTCTGGTCGAAGGCGGAAAGGCTAGCCTCTTTGTGGCGGCACTCACTGGCGCCGTCGGCATTCTCATCGGCGTTTTGGCACTTACCGGAATCGGAATTAGATTTTCGTACATTCTGCTGGAGGTGGCGGGAAAAAGTCTTCCTCTAACGCTTCTTTTGCTTGCTTGCGCAACGCTCGTTCTAGGCTTGGCCCTGCCGATTACGGCAACTTATCTGATGGTCGCGGTGGTTGCGGTGCCCGCCCTGGCCGACCTCGGAGTACCGTTACTTACCGCCCATCTGATCATACTCTGGTTGAGCCTTGACGCGAACATCACGCCTCCCGTAGCACTGGGCCCGTTTGCCGCCGCGGCCATCGCCGGAGCGGATCCGATGAAGACCGGATGGAGCTGCTTCCGATTCGCAAAGAGCATCTACCTTATGCCTGTGCTGATGGCCTATACCCATATTCTGTTGACGGGGACGCCAACCCAAAACCTTTGGGCCGTGAGCTCAGCAACGCTGGGCACGGTAGCCTTCTCGATCTTGAGTACCGCCTTCTTTCTGATCCGGATGACGATGGTTGAGTTCATCCTCCTCGCGCTGGCCACCGTGCTTGCGTTTATCCCGTCACTGGCGACAATGACGGCCGCAATCGCCATTGTCACCGCCGTCTATTTCTGGCAGCGCAAACGCGCCGGCGCCTTAAGCCGGCAAAGCGCCGAGCCATCCGTTGAGATTGCAACCAAATGAAACCGCCAGAATCGCCGTTTAGCGAGCCGATTGTTTTGCCTTTAGAGGATTCCATCGATCTTCATACGTTTCACCCCAAAGACATTCCGAGCGTGGTCGAAGAATACCTCGAACAATGCAAACAAGCGGGCATTCGCGAGGTCCGAATTATCCACGGTAAAGGAATCGGCGTGCAGCGCAACATCGTGCACGCGATCCTGGAGAAAAATCCTTCCGTTCTGTCGTTTAAGGAGGCGCCGCAGGAAGCCGGCGGATGGGGCGCTACGATAGTGGTCTTGAAAATCGACAGCTAATCTCGTGCAAAGGGATCTTCGCCCCTGGCTTTGATCAGATAAAAGACCGTAATCACGACACCGACGGTGATGAAGCTGTCGGCAAGGTTGAAAGCCGGCCAGTGAAAATTCCCCCAGTAGAAGTCTAGAAAATCGATCACTTCGCCATAGACGATGCGATCGATCAAATTGCCGACGGCGCCGCCGAGAATGAATGAGAGGGCGGTGATCAAGCCTGTTTCTCGGTCGGGCAATCGCCTTAGCAGCACGACGATAAAGCCGATTGCCAATAGTGAAAAGGCTAACAAAAAAGGCAATCGAAAAGCGGCGGCGGCGCCCGAAAGTATGCCAAACGCGGCGCCGGTGTTGCGGATGTACGTCAGGTTAAAGAAGCCATCGATCACCGGAATCGAATGATACAAGGGCATCGTTTGATCCACGATGAGTTTAGTCAGCTGATCGGCAACCAAGATGAACCCCAGCCAGCCGCAAACGATCCTCCACTTTCGGGTCAAGCCGATACTCCGGAGCGAAGCACTTCCGCGCAGCGGGGGCAAACATTGGGATGGGGCGCGTCGCTGCTGGTTAGAGTATCGTATTTCCAGCACCGCTCGCACTTGGCGCCTTCGGCTTTGAAAACCGCAATAAAACTATTCAGCAGTTCGGCATCGAAAGAGCAAACCCGCACGTCATCCGGCAAATCAACAATTATGTTTGCGCCGCGCTGGCCGGAGTTTTTCGCAATGATCAACTGATCCAGAAATGAAGCGATTTCGTTCGAGAATTTCGCTTGTGAAACGATCAAGAGATCTGCTGATTTTCTTCGATCGGAGCTGACCATTCCCAAAAGCGGCGAGTTTTGATTACCATTCTGGCTGTACAGCACCACCTTCGCGTCGAGAGAATGACCGATCAGTCCCGCTGCCCTCGCTTGTTCGAGTGCCTTCAGCACTTCCCCACGTTCCTGGAAAATGCGGTCCCACCTGCTTGCGAGCTCGGAGTCCATCAAAGCCGGTTCTGGCACAGGAATGGACGAGAGAAAGACACTGGCCGGCCGGCGCTCTTTATCCGGCATGTATTGCCAGATCTCCTCTGCCGTAAAGGAAAGAATAGGGGCCATTAAGTGAACCAGAGTATCTAAGATTCGATACAGTGTAGTTTGAGCCGCTCTGCGCTTTTTGGACGCCGCTCCCTCACAGTAAAGGCGATCCTTGACGATATCCAAATATTGCGCGCTTAAGTCAACGCTGCAGAAGTTGTTCAGTGTATGATACACAACGTGAAACTCGTACTTATCATAGGCCTCACGGCAACGGTTGAGAACGTTTTGCGTCCGATGCAAAATCCACCGGTCCAGTTCCTCAAGATCTTCAGCGGACAGCGCGTCCCGTGCGGGGTCGAAATCATATAGATTACTGATCAGAAAACGCGCGGTGTTTCTCAAACGCCTATAGGCTTCGACCAGCCGGTTAAGAATTTCATCGGAGATTCGCACGTCTTCGCGGTAGTCTTCGGCTGAAACCCACAGGCGCAGGATTTCCGCGCCGTACTTCTTGATGATCTCTTGGGGTGCGATGACATTACCGAGAGACTTGGACATCTTGCGGCCCTTGCCGTCCAGAGTAAAACCATGGGTGAGCACACTCTTGTACGGGGGGCGGCCCCGTGTGGCCACCGAAGTGAGAAGAGACGTATGGAACCAACCGCGGTGCTGGTCGCTGCCTTCGAGATAAAGGTCGGCTCGATCCCCTAAGCGCGGGTCTGCTTCAACGACGGCTGCGTGGCTGACACCCGAGTCGAACCAAACATCGAGGATGTCTTCTTCCCTGGAAAAATCGCCGCCGCCGCAGTTGGGGCACTTGAGAGCCGGCGGCACGAGCTCGCTTACCGGGCGTACGAACCACGCGTCCGATCCCTCTTGGTCGAAAATCGAGGCCACATGGTCACAGAGCTGCTGCGTCAAGACCGCTTGATGACATTTTTTACAGTAGACCGCGGGGATCGGCACACCCCATGAACGTTGCCGCGAAATGCACCAATCCGGCCGGCTTTCAAGCATGCCGCGAATGCGATCTTTCCCCCAAGGTGGAATCCAGCGGACCTGCTCGATGGCATTGAGCGCGTCGCGGCGCAATCCTTTCGCGTCCATCGAAATGAACCACTGCTCGGTGGCGCGAAAAATCACCGGCTTTTTGCAGCGCCAACAGTGTGGATAACTGTGCGGCAGTTTCTCCTGTTTAAGTAAAGCTCCACGCTCCAAAAGCTTCTGAATAATTCTAGTGTCCGCTTTGAAGACCGATTCGCCCTGCAAATCGCCGGCTTCCGCCGTGAATTTTCCTTCGGCGTCCACCGGCGCCAACACTTCGAGGCGGTAGCGCAGACCGAGCTCGTAGTCCTCCTGCCCGTGCCCAGGCGCGATGTGAACGGACCCGGTTCCCTGATCCTGAGTGACAAACTCACCGAGGACAACTGGCGAATCTCGATCCAGCCACGGATGGCGGCAAACGATTCCTTCCAAATCGGCGCCCGCCCAGGCTCCGTCGGTCACTTCATAATCCTCAAGCTCCAAAGCCTTCATCACAGCAGGAATCAGCTCCTGGTTGATAATCAGTTCCCCGTACGGAGTCTGGACATGGCGGTACATGAATTTCGGATGCACCGCGATGGCTTGATTGGCGGGCAGAGTCCAGGGTGTCGTGGTCCAGATAACAAAATGGGTTCCCTTCGCCGGATCTACAGCGAATTTTCCCTTCGGATCTTTCACTGGAAACTTGACATAAATGGAAGGCGAAGTGTGGTCCTCATATTCAACTTCCGCCTCCGCCAAAGCTGTGACACAAGACGCACACCAGTAGACCGGTTTCTTCTGGCGATACAGGATGCCAGAGCCAGCGATTTTTCCGAGTTCACGGATCTCCTGTCCCTCGTAATGAGGGTCCATGGTCCGGTAGGGACGCTCCCAGTCGCCAAGCACGCCGAGTCTTTTAAACTCCTCTCGTTGGACCGCGATAAACGTCTCAGCGTACTCCTTGCAAAGGCGGCGAATTTCGGCCTTGCTCACAGCGAGCTTCTTGGCCCTGCCGATATTTTTTTCAACTTGCAATTCGATGGGTAGTCCGTGACAGTCCCATCCGGGGACGTAGGGCGCTCGGTGCCGTGTCATCGCCTTATACTTGACGATCATATCCTTGAGGATTTTATTTAGGGCATGGCCTAAATGGATGTTGCCGTTGGCATAGGGCGGCCCATCGTGGAGAATGAACTTCGTCTGTCCCGCGTTGGCCTCAAGCATGCCAAAATACGTTTGTTTGGAATCCCACTTCTCGACCTGCTTGGGTTCATTCTGCGGTAGATTCGCCCGCATGGGGAACTGAGTCTTTGGCAGATTTAACGTTTCTTTATAGTCCATGGCTGTCGATGAAAAGTGTTACCGGCTGGCGAGCTACGCTGGCCTCATTTGTGGTTGTTCAGACCCCTGACCATGCGAAAAGCAAACTTATCCGCTTTGCTTTCCGCATCCGCCCAGAAGACATAATGACCGATCTCGTGATAGACCATATTGATCCAACGCCGTTCCGATTTATATTTTCGGCCCTTTTTCCAGTTCTCCGGATGAACCAAATAAATCAGCCCGTCTTCGTATGTCTTTCCGGCCGTTTTTCCCCAGTCAATATACTCATACCACTCCACTTTTGGATTCTTGAGGTGATAAAACCGGCAAAGGATGGCTATCGCCTTTTTGAAATCGTACGATTTGTATTCGTGAAAAAATCCCGAAAGAAGACGGTCGACCACGCGACGTTCTCTTAAGGATGGCAATATCATCCGCATAGGGGCTCTCGATCCAAGGTTATAATAACCTTCACTTTCTAGCACAAAAATTCGGCAATAAAAACCGGGGCGAGCCGGCGCCGATATTCGGCGAGCCCCGTAACCCATTGATTGTAGGTCATTTTTTCATCAAGATGGCCAGTTTTCGGCGGCTCGACCGGAACTCAAGCTCTCTTGCGACGAAGCCGAAACTGTCGTAAATTGGCGTACCCTAAGCGCCGAGTCACGACCCAGCCAGATGCCCAATGATTGTCTCTTACAGTAAAAAGATCGCCTACCTAGGCGCCCGGATGGGTGTAGAAACAGGACGCCTTGCGGTCAGGTTTTTACCGCGCCGCTGGTTGTATCGGTTCTCGGATGCCCTTGCTCATTTTGGCTTCTATTTTGTTCGCGGATTTCGCCAGAGAGCGACCAAAAACCTCGCCGTGGCGCTCGGTGATCAATTGGATGAGGCCGAGATTCGAGAGATAGTTCGCCGCTCGCTGCAGAACTTTTTGCGAGACTGCATGGAAATTGCCGTAGCGCTCGTACTGCCGGCCGAGCAACTGCGATCGGAAATTCCGCTCTACGGGCGCGCGAACCTCGATGCCGCGCTGGCCAAGGGCAACGGAGTTATTGCGCTCAGCGCCCATCTAGGAAATTTTTTCCTGATCGGAACGCGACTGGCGGCGGAAGGATATTCTACCCATGTTCTTGTGAACCAACCCAGAAACGGACACTTTGCCAGGCTCATGGATCACTACCGCCTCCAAGTGGGGCAGAAGACCATCCACGCGCGGCCTCGACAGGATGCCTTGCGCGAGCTGGGAGAGGTGTTAAAGCGCAAAGCGGTAGCCGTGCTCATCGCCGACGAGCATCGTAAGGGAAGCGGCATCCATGTGCCCTTTTTTGGCCGCACCGTTCTCGCCCGTCGCGGGCCGGCGACAATGGCACTACGCACGGGCGCGGCCGTCGTACCGGTCTATTTGGTGCGCAACGGTGAGACACTGAAACTGATCATCGAGCCGGAGCTAGCGTTAGTTCGGACCGGAAAGAAGCAGGCAGCAATACGGGAAAATATTTTGTCGATGACGCAGTGGCTTGAAAGGACCGTGCGAACCTATCCCGATCAGTGGAATTGGATGAATATTCATTGGCAGGACACACCCAGCGGCGACGTCGCTGCTGAAAAGCGACAGGTGCAAAGATTGACTTCGTAGCAGGCCTGCTGAAAAAGCCTCATCTCAGAATCGCATCTGGCTGATAGCCCGGACATTCCGCGTTTCTGGTTTCAGGTTTCTGGTTTCAGGTGGGGAAGGAAACAGAAACAAGAAACTTGGAACAAGAAACTGTTGAATCCGGCTGTGAGCGTTCGGAAAGGGGAGGTGTTTGAGGTGAAGATCGGTAAGCAGGATTTGCAGGAGCTAAAACAGAAAGTCGCGCTCGGGAACCGCATCATGTTTCATCAGGGGCTGGCCGACTACCATGGCCATGTCAGCGCGCGCATTCCGGGAACGCGGCAGTTCTTGATCAAACCCGTGCTGGCGCCACTTGGCGCGATTACCGCCAAGGATATCACTCAAGTCGACATCGACGAATACAAACAAGTGTGCGAGCAAAATTGGGCGAAAGCGGGCAACAAGCGGGAAGTAACAAGGATAAAGGCGCCGCCGCGGGAAACGATGATCCACGCGGCAATCTATGAGAACAGGCCGGATGTGAACTCCGTGGTTCACACGCACCAGCCTTTGGCGACCGCTTTTTCCGCAGCCGGCGTGCCATTGCTGCCGATCTACAATCAAGCCGCTGTGTTTGCCCCCGAGACGCCGATTTTTCCCAGCCCGAGACTGATCTATACCGTGCAAGACGGGCGGGAAATCTGCGCAACGCTTGGAGACCGAATGGCGATGCTGCTCCAAGGGCACGGCGTGATTGTGGTCGGAGATAGCTTGGAATATGCTACGGTCCATGCCATCTATTTGGAGCGGACTGCCTACATGCAATGGATTGCAAGCTCGGTCGGTAAGCCTGTCTCTATGCCACAGAAGGACATTGACTACATGAAGGACAATATGGTTTACCGGTCCTACGATGCTTTCGCTTATTTCAAATCGCTGCTTCCCAAGGGAAGCCGGTTCTAATTCGAGATATATTCAGACGGTTAACGGGAGGTTATGCCGATGGCGAAACCGGAAGAACGGTTGACGGAATCCGCGGTCACAAAAGATGCGAAAAGAGCGCCGGTTCAGGACTTACGGGATTGGCTCAAACGGGTCGAAGAAATGGGTGATCTGGTGCGCGTAACGCAGCCGGTAAGCTGCGATGAAGAGATGAGCGCCATCGGCTATCTCGTGGCCAAACAAAATCCGTCTCCGGCGATTCTCTTTGATTCGGTTAAGGGATTTGAAAAAAGCCCCTTTAAAGCGCGTCTTCTGTGGAACATTCTTGGCCCGAGTTTACGACGGATCGCGTTGACTATGGAAGAGCCGCCTGAGACCTCAACGGTGGAGTTGATTCGGCGCGTCAAAGATAAACTCAAGCACCGCACCCTGCCGCGTGAGGTGCCGCAATCTCAGGCCGGTTTCTATGAGAACACGCTCAAGGACGACAAGATTGACTTGACAGAGTTACCCGTACCGAAGCACTGGCCACTGGACGGCGGTCGTTACGCCGGAACCGCCGACGTGGTGATCACGCGAGATCCGGATAGCGGCTACTTGAATGTCGGCACGTATCGGATGATGCTTCAGGGCAAGAAAGAGGTTGGGCTCTACCTCTCGCCCGGAAAGGATGCCCGTTTGCATATTACCCGCTCTTGGCAAATGGGTAAGCCGGTCGAAGTGGCCGCGGCTTGGGGGATCGATCCGCTGTTCATGGTCGTCGGTTCGCAAACCTTTCCCAAAAACGTTTCGGAGTACGAGTTTTTGGGCGGGGTCAAGGGAGAACCGATTCCGGTAGTCAAAGGTAAAACTACCGATCTTCTACTGCCGGCCAACGCAGAGTTTGTGATCGAGGGAATCATCAAGCCGAACTCGGTCAAGAGCGAAGGGCCCTTCGGTGAATTTCCGGGCTACTACGGCAGGCCCGAAGCCGGTTGCCCACTAGTCGAAATCACGGCCATTCACTACCGGAACAACCCGATCCTCACTAATGCGTTGATGGCCGATTACCCGTCCAACGAGCAGAGCGGATTTTTTTCTATCATTCGCTCAGCGCGCATTTGGGATGACCTCGACAAACTGGGCGTTCCAGGAATCCAAGGAGTCTACGCCCATCCCGCCGGCGCCGGCGGTTTCGGCATGACGGTCATCAGTCTGGAGCAGCGCTATGCAGGTCATGCGGCGCAAACATTGGCGCTGGCGGCTCAGGTGCCAGGCGGAGCCTACTACACGAAATGGATCATCGCCGTCGATGAAGACGTCGACCCGACCGATATGGATCAAGTCATCTGGGCAATGAGCAGCCGCTGCAATCCCATTGACGATATCGACATTCTACGCAACACCTGGAGCACCTGGCTCGATCCAACCCAAAATCCACCGGAAAAACGACCTTATGGCTCCAAAGCCTTGATCAATGCCTGCAAAGAGCATCGGTATCTGCCGGTGTTCTCGAAACGAACCGCGCTGCGAAAAGAAATTTACGACAAGGTGGTGGCCGAATGGAAAAAACTAGGGCTGCCAGGCCAGGTTCCCACCGTCAGGGCATTCGAGGAAGAGAAGAAAGTCGTCTACCATGAAATCGGCGGCTTTGAGCCGGGGAAACAGCCTGGAGAAGAGCCCCCCCAAAAGAAGAGGTGAGCCGTTTTCTCTATCAACCCATCGCGCCAATCCGAAAAAACAAAACCCCAGTCAGTTTTGACCTGACCGGGGTTTTGTCGTGTTTGAGGCACCAACTCTACCTGAAGTTAGATGCGCAAAAAAACTAACTAATCGCTTCCTCGCCCCTTTCATTGGTGCGGATGCGGATTACCTCCTCGACGTTCGAGACAAAAATCTTACCGTCGCCGATTTTTCCGGTCTGAGCGGATTCGAGGATCGCCTCGACAATCTTAGATGTCATCTCGTCGGGCGCCAAGATTTCAATTTTGACCTTCGGAAGGAAGTCAACCGTATACTCGGCTCCGCGGTACAATTCGGTGTGGCCTTTTTGCCGGCCAAATCCTTTAACTTCGCTGATGGTCATCCCCGTGATACCGACCGAGGTGAGCTTTTGTTTCACTTCATCCAGCTTAAAGGGCTTGATGATGGCCTCTATCTTCTTCATGGAGTTCTCCTTCCCACAGGTTTAGAGATCCGGTCCCCGGCGTACCATAAACTTCCAGTTAGATATCGAAGTACAGGGCAAACTCCCAGGGGTGTGGTCGAAGGCGGATGGCATCGACCTCCTTTTTGCGCTTGTACTCTAGCCAGGTCTGGATCACATCCCGCGTAAAAACATCCCCTCTCAACATAAACTCATGGTCTTTCTCCAGCGCATCGAGCGCCTGATCCAAGGAGCCCGGCATAGACTTCACCTTGGCCGCCTCCTCGGGCTCCAGCTCATAGAGATCTTTGTCGATCGGCTTGGGCGGCTCGATCTTATTTCTTATCCCATCCAGCCCCGCCATCAGCATGGCTGGAAACGCAAAATAGGGGTTGCAGCTCGGATCGGGGGTCCTAAACTCCAAACGCTTGGCCTTCTCGCTCGTTGAGTACATCGGTATTCTCACGCACGCGCTTCGGTTACGTGCCGAGTAAACCAGGTTGATCGGCGCTTCATACCCCGGCACCAGTCTCCTGTAGGAGTTCGTCGTCGGCGCAATAAAGCCACACAGCGCATGGGCATGTTTGAGCAGCCCGCCAATGTAGTACCTTGCCGTGTCGCTGATCAGCCCGTAGCCCTTCTTGTCGTAAAACAGGTTCTTGCCATTCTTCCACAAACTCTGATGGGTATGCATCCCCGAGCCGTTGTCCTGAAACAGCGGCTTGGGCATTACCGTGACCACCTTCCCCCTCTGATGGGCGGTGTTTTTAATTACGTACTTGTAGAGCAGGACCTGGTCGGCCATCTTGGTCAGGGTCGTGTATCTCATGTCGATCTCGGTTTGACCCGCAGTACCTACTTCGTGATGGTGCACTTCGATCTTGATGCCGCATTTCTCCATGTTCTTGATCATCTCTGAGCGTAGATCCTGGTACTGGTCCATGGGCGGTACCGGAAAATAACCCTCTTTGTAGCGAATCTTGTAGCCTAAGTTCTGTTTGTCATTGTTACCGGAGTTCCAAAAGCCTTCTTCGGAGTCGATATAGTAAAAGCCGCAGTTGTAGGTCTGATCGAAGCGGATGTTGTCAAAGATGAAAAACTCAATCTCGGGCCCCCAGTAGCTGATGTCCGCAACGCCGCTGGACTTAAGATACTTCTCGGCCTTCTGCGCTACGTAACGCGGGTCTCTACTGTAGGGCTCTCGAGTGATCGCATCGATAACGTTGCAGATTAAACTCAACGTCGGGTGCTCGGTAAAAGGATCCATGATCGCCGTCTCTGGATCCGGGATCAGCAACATATCCGATTCGTTGATACTCTGAAATCCCCGGATGCTGGAGCCGTCAAACCCAATGCCCTCCTCAAAAAGATCCGCAGTGAGTTCACCCGCCGGTATCGAAAAATGCTGCCACAGCCCAGGTACGTCCACGAACTTGAGATCGACGATCTCGGCCTTGTTCTTCTTGGCATTATCCAATACGTCCTTAACACTCATCTAACTACTCCTCTCTTTTCATTATGAACTTATTTTTCGAACCCAAATTTTGTTATCACATTCCTTCATCGACAGCCAGCCCGCAACGCCCATGATTACTCGTAAGCGCGCTCATTGTGTTGGCTCAAGTCTAAACCGATCCGTTCCTCGTCGTCTGCAACCCTGAGCCCCATGATGCCCTTAACAACGGACAGAATGATATAGGTTCCAACCAAGGCTAGGATCCAGGTCGCAACGACGGCAACGAGCTGTACCCAAAGCTGACCCGGATTGCCGAAAAAAAGACCGTTGTTTCCAGCCTCGTTCACAGCTTTAGAAGCGAAAAGACCGGTCGCCAGCGCCCCCCAAGTCCCGCCCACACCGTGGACACCCACCACATCAAGAGAATCATCGTAGCCAAGTTTCGGTTTTAAGCTACACGCGATTGAACAAAGGACTCCACCGCCGATTCCAATAAAGATAGCCGAGATAGGTCCAACAAACCCTGCCGCTGGAGTGATTGCAACTAAACCTGCTACTGCACCGCTCGCGGCACCCAAAACCGTCGGCTTACCTCGGAAAATCCAGTCCATGGCCATCCAGGAGAGGACAGCCGCGGCGGTTGCGATATGAGTCGCCACAAAAGCGGAAGTCGCCAGACCGTCGGCCTTGAGGGCGCTGCCCGCGTTGAAACCGAACCAACCTACCCAGAGCAACGCTGCACCGATCACACTAATGGGTAGGTTGTGCGGCGGCATTGCCTCTTGTCCGTAACCGATACGCCGACCAAACATGATCGCTGCGACGAGAGCCGAAACCCCGGAACTAATGTGGACCACGGTCCCACCGGCAAAGTCCAGAGCACCCATTTCGCGCATCCATCCTTTGACCCCCCAAACCCAGTGAGCAAGCGGATCATAGATAAATGTTGCCCAGAGGAGGATAAAAATTAGAAAGGGACCGAACTTCACGCGTTCGGCAAAAGCGCCGGTGATCAATGCCGGAGTGATGATGGCGAACATCATTTGATATATCATGAATGCCGCATGGGGAATGCTGTCGGCATAGTCGGCGTTTGGGGCAGCACCGACTCCGTTTAAGCCGAACCACTCCAGACTCCCCACGATTCCACCTATATCTGGTCCGAAAGCGAGGCTATAACCCCAGAGGACCCACTCAATAGTGATCACTGCGACAATGACAAAACTGTGCATGATGGTGCCGAGGACGTTTTTCCCCCTGACAAGTCCGCCGTAAAAAAGAAATAGGCCGGGAATCGTCATCATGAGCACGAGCGCTGCTGAAGTCAGCATCCAGGCGGTATCACCTTTGTCGATTTTCGGCGGGGCCGCCGGAGAAGGCGGCGCAGGAGCAGGCGCCGGTGTTGTCAATGCGGGCGGTGAGGACGGCGGCTCGGCCGGTTGTTGCGCGAATGCACACGGCGTGAGCCAAATGAGTAGAGCCAATATCGCGAAGAACGGCATCTGGTGTCTTTTTCGCTTCACGGTAAGTCCCTCCGATCTATAAAAAGCAGGCGCGGTAGGCTTGTAGAACGTCTTCCCCAAATATGGCTGGGAGCAACAGATGTGCCATGGAGAGGAGAAATTATTTGCGCGAATTATCGAAGACTTAAGTGAGGGCGCGCTCCGGTGGAGAAAGACTGCTGCCTAGAGTTAAGGCATCTGCATAATAATTACGCAGCGGGCAGGCGGGATGCTTAAGTTGGCGATCGGTCAGTGGAGTAATCTGATTCAGAGATCTCAGCGGGCAGGGCGAAGTGAACATTTTCTTCGATGAAACCAACGTGAGCGACGTCGGCTCCTTGGCGGCGGAAGAACTCGGCCGTTTCCTGAACCAAAGTGTCTGGAACCGAAGCCCCGGAGCTTATGCCGATCCGACGAACACCTTCGAGCCATTCAGATTTGATCGCCTGATGATTGTCGATCAGATAGGCCTGTACGCCTTGCGATCGAGCCACTTTGCAAAGCTGATTTGAATTTTCGCTGTTCTGTGAGCCGATAACGAGCACCAGGTCCACTTCCTTTGCCAGCTGTTTGATTGCGTCCTGCCGGTTTTGAGTCGCGTAGCAGATGTCCTCTTTGGCTGGCGTAACCAAGCTAGGATAACTCTGTTTCAACTGATCAATCACCTCCCGAGTATCGTCGACGCTGAGCGTGGTCTGACTCAGAACCACGACTCGCTCCGGATCGGGAACTTTCACGTTCTTCGCCTCCTCAGCATTGGACACGATGCAAATACGGTCCGGTGCCTCGCCGCTCGTGCCGACGATCTCGTCATGATCTTGATGCCCGACTAAAATGATCGAATAGCCACGAGCAGCGAATTTGCGCACTTCACGGTGCACCTTTTCCACCAGCGGGCAAGTCGCGTCGATGAGGATCTCCAACCGTTTGGCTTTCGCCGCTTGCCAGACCGCCGGTGAAACGCCATGGGCGCTGAAGACTAATTTCGCGCCAGCGGGGACGGCATCGACCGACCCTACGAACCGGACGCCGCGGTTGATGAAGTCCCGGACAACATGTTGATTGTGCACGATCTCATGAAAGACGTAGATGGGCGGGCCATGCCGCGCGAGTGCGCGTTCCACCGTCTCAACAGCCATCTCGACTCCTGCACAGAACCCCCGAGGCTTGGCCAATAGGATTTTCTCGACCGCCATACGTTTTTAAAGTCTGGAGGAATGAGCGGCAAGTGTCAACCGGTGTGGCTTCAAGGAGGAACCCTGGTCTCGGGGCTCGCATCTCGCTTTTGGGTTCAACTCGAGACCCGAAACTCGGCAAACGGTCTTGGCTAATTGTATAGCTTAAGAATCTTTTCCGCCGCGACTCCCGCGCCATCGAGTGAAACCGGGGGCCACCGATGCTCTTTCCCCAGTAACCTGTGTAGGTAAGGAGCCAGATTGCCGTTCAATAAATCGCGGCGGGGAATGTAATCGGCAATAGCGCATTCTCGCAGCGCATCGACGAGTTTAAAATATTCGGGGAAATTACCCCGATCCGTGTACAGCAGCCGCACTTGGTGGGCGAGGGCATCGGCCACGATGCCGTAGCCCGGCTTGGTCACGATCACGTCGGCGGCGCGGACCAAGTCCTCGTAGTCGCGCTGGGTCTCGGCAAGAATCCTGAGGTTACCGTGGCGCTCCCCAGATTCACCCGTGGTAATAAACAAAAAGTCCCGTAGCTCCTTTAGCTTCGCCCAGGCCAAACGCTTCAGTCCTAAGCCGCCAAAGCTTACGAGCACCACCGTTGCCTCTCGAGGCAAGTCGAACATTTCACGGGCTTGTTCCTTGCTCAAGGCGGAACGTCGGGTCATCCAAGGAATCGGCTCCTGGCGCGGAAACACATCCATGTTGCCGGGGTAGGGCAGAACCAGCGCCAACGTGGCTTTGCTATAGAAGGTTTCCAGCTCTTCAATCAAGGGTACAAAGGCCGGATACTCGGCCGCGTAGGATTGGTAGATCCAGTTCCAGGTAAAGTTGGTTACAGCGATTGAGGGAATAGACAGGCGGGCGGCAATTTCAAACGCGAGCGGAGGAATATCGGCAACGATCAGGCCGACATCGCGATCTTTTGCGTACTCTGTCTCCTGTTGAAGAAGCTCGGCAAACCGCTCGTGATAATTCTGACAGGCCCGCAAGGTCGCGGGCACGTCGAAATCTAGGCTATCCCTCTGAATCATGCCGATATCGATCGACTGGCGGGAAACACGAACGGAATCGTGAAACAGCCATTCAGGAGCGGTGCTGCGAACGTGAACCGCTGCATCGGCTCGCCGCATCCTCAGCGACTCGATAACCAGGTTCGAGCGCACGGCGTGTCCGAAACCGTGGCCGCTAATGTAGTAAAGAATTGAACTCAAGCGGGCTTTCGATATATGTATTCCAGAGCCTCAACCTATAAGGGTGGACTTCAGAGTTGTCAACTTGGGGGGAGTTGTCGCTGCGATCAGAGGCAGACGAGAAGCAGGTGACAACACCGGGATTACCAACACAGGAGGTTTTTTGGCATGACTGGAACGATAAAGAAGATCATCAGACAAAAAGGCTATGGCTTCATCACTCCCGATGACGGGAGCGAGGACGTGTTCTTTCACCGGGGCAGTCTCGCGCCACGGACTCAGATCGAGGACTTCAACGAAGGCGATACCGTCCAGTTTCAGATGCGTAAAGGCGATAAAGGTCCGGTCGCGTTCGATATGAAAGTGCGTTGACTAAAATTCACCGCGTAGGTTGAGAAGAGTACGAAGCATGCCAAATGAATTGATGTGAAAACGCGTTGGAGAGAGGCGATTGCTGCCGCCTGCGGAGAAGCTTGATGCAAAAATCGGAGACGTTGTCGGCTAACCGTTTGCTGTTTGATGTTGCATCACGGTTGGGTTCACTGGAAGGGTATCTGTACTGCGAGGAAAAGGTCGAGAAGAAATATTTGCCTAATTGGCTGCAAAACGTCGAACGGAAGTTCAGCGCCCTGCCGGTCGGAGTCTCAACAGAGGTTCAGCCGGATTATCTGGAGCTCCTGACAAAAGTCCATGCCTTACTGCGGCGGCTTTACGGCGACGATGATGAGAACACCGCCAAGATCGCCGCGATGATCGCAAACCTGAAGCCATCGGTCGCGTCGAGATAGATCGTACGATCGCGCGCGCGATCGCTAGCCGGTCATCCGAAATAATCGCAAAGTGGCGACCGCGCGACCCTCGCTCGCCGAGGGACCTCGTCGCGTTTGGCAAGTCCGCCGAAATTTTAGAATTCAGGGTTTCGGCCGCGATCCAATCGTGTTAGCGTGAATTTGAGATCGGCGAAGACTCTTCGGATGAATCCTCAACATACAAATCGGCTGATTGACGAAGTCAGTCCCTATCTGCAGCAGCACGCTCATAACCCGGTGGAGTGGTACCCGTGGGGGGAAGAAGCGTTCCTGAGAGCCAAAAACGAAAACAAACCCGTCCTTTTAAGCATAGGATATTCGGCGTGCCACTGGTGCCACGTGATGGAGCGGGAGTCATTCGAGGACGAAAAGATCGCCAAGCTGATGAACGAGCTCTTCGTCAACATCAAAGTCGATCGCGAGGAACGGCCCGATGTCGATGAGATTTACATGAATGCCGTACAAATGCTCACCGGCCGGGGTGGATGGCCGATGACCGTATTTCTGACCCCGGACGGAAAACCTTTTTACGGCGGCACCTATTTTCCTCCTGAAGACCGCCACGGCATGCCGGGATTCCCGCGAATTCTGGTGAGCGTGGCTCAAGCGTACCGAGAACGCCCGCAAGACGTGCAAAACAGCGTGGAGCAGATCCATGCAGCGCTGCAGCGGCTATCTCAATCGAAACCAAGCAAGCAGGCCTTCGCGCCGGACACCATAGCGCGCGCTTCGGAAGAAATCTCTCGGGCCTATGACTCCGAAAACGGCGGGCTGGGGCAAGCGCCTAAATTTCCTCATCCGGGGGTCTACGAGCTCTTTTTACGCCATTACCATAGGTCGAGAAACCCGCGCTACCTGGAAATGGTCACCCACACTCTTAGGAAAATGGCCGAGGGCGGAATCTACGACCATTTGGGCGGCGGTTTTCACCGCTATTCGGTCGATGCCAAATGGCTGGTGCCTCATTTCGAAAAAATGCTTTACGACAATGCGCAATTGGTCCGGATTTACAGCCAAGCCTATGCCTTGACCGGTACCGCACTTTTCAAAACGGTCGTAGAAGAAACCGTCGAGTATTTACTGCGGGAGATGCTGCATCTTGAAGCGGGTTTTTATTCCACGCAAGACGCGGACAGTGAGGGCGAAGAGGGGAAATTTTTCGTTTGGAGTCCCGAAGAAGTCAATCGGATACTGGGCGAAGAAACCGCCGAGGTCTTCAGCCGGATTTACGATGTGACCGAGTTCGGCAATTTCGAAGGAAAAAACATCCTCCACCGGGTCCTCACGTTTGAACAGGCAGCCAGACTGTTTAAACGCGACGTGAAAACCATCGCGGATCTCGTAAGCAAAGCCAAAAAACAATTGTTTCAAGAGAGAGAGAAAAGGATAAAACCTTTCCGCGATGAGAAGATTATCACCTCCTGGAACGGGCTGATGCTCTCGGGTTTGGCCGAGGCTATCAAGATCGCGCCGAAGCCAAGCTATGTCGAAGCAGCAACCCGCACGGTTCAGTTTATTTTTGCGAAGCTATACCGCGATGCACACCTGCTGCATACGTACAAGGACGGAATCGCCAAGCTGCCCGGTTATCTTGATGATTACGCCTTTCTCGGGGCCGGGCTTTTAGACCTCTATGAAGCCACGTTCGAGCGGGCAAGCCTAGAGCGAGCCATTCAACTCGCCGATTCCATGATCGATGAGTTCTCGGACTCGGCTGACGGAGCTTTTTTCTCCACAGGCAAATCGCACGAACCGCTCATCAGTCGCCCCAAGCCTGCCTTTGACGGTTCCATTCCCTCGGGAAACGCGCTTGCAGCCCAACTGCTGCTTCGCCTCTATCACTACACAGGTAGGGAGGAATACCTGAGGAGAGGAGAGGCGGTCATGCACTCCTTTCAATCAGGGATAGAGAGCCAGCCGTTCGGCTTTGCGCATATGCTTTGCGCTTTGGATTTCTACTTGGAAAAACCTAAAGAGATCGTCGTCCTCGGAAAGCGAGACGATGCCGCAACCGCGGCGCTGATAAAAGAAATTCATTCGGCTTATCTGCCGAACAAGACTTTGCAGTTTGTTTCACCAGGTGAATCCCTCGAAAAAATGTCTTCCGCACTGCAGGGTAAAACGCAGATTGACGGCAGGCCTACCGTCTATATTTGCCAGCAATTTACCTGCTCGGCGCCAGTAACCGACTCCCGCGAACTGAAAGATCTACTGCAGCCCTAGACGCGCCAGCGGGTGTTGGGGAACGGGAAACTCGAAACTCTTCTGGGTCTTAACCCAGCGGGCCGGCCCGGCTGCCGGCGATAGTATGAACGATGCGATTCAAATCTTCGATCGAATAATATTCAATCTCAATTTTACCCTTCATGGATCGCGCCTTCGGCAACAACCGCACTCGGGTGCCCAGGGCTCGCTGCATGTTTTCCACGACCGCGCGAAGGTCGGGGTCGATGATCGGAATCGCCCTTCTCCGCTTTCTGCCGAGAGTAAGGTGACGCACTAGTTTTTCCGTTTCCCGGGTGGACAATCCTTTGGCGATAACTTCACGGCATGCGGAAAGAATCAGCGGTTGCGTCTGCAGGCCAAGCAGCGCCCTGGCTTGGCCTGCCGCGAGATTTCCCGCGGCCACCTCCTGTTGGACTTCTGCGGGAAGCGAAAGCAAACGGAGAGCGTTTGCGACCGCTGGACGGCTCTTGCCGATCTTCTCCGCCATTTCTTCCTGACTCCAGTGAAATTCGTCCTGCAGCCGCCGATAGCCGCTGGCTTCTTCTATAGGGTTGAGATCTTCGCGCTGGAGGTTCTCGACCAGCGCTAATTGCAGCGCTTCATGGTCGCTCGCCTCGCGGATGACGACGGGGACTTCCTTCAGTCCCGCCCGCATAGCGGCGCGCCAACGTCGCTCGCCCGCGATGAGCTCGAATTGATCGCCTTTGGGTCGAACGACCAGCGGCTGAACGATCCCTTGATTACGGATAGAGGCGGCAAGTTCTTCAATTTTGGCGTCGTCAAAAATCCGCCGGGGCTGAAAAGGACTCGGCGTGATCCTATCGACGTCAAGCCGCAGGTTGCGTTGATCGCTGGGTGTGTCTGCCCGTGCTTCCGCCGCGCCGGGAATCAGCGCGCTAAGACCTCTACCCAATCCCTTTTTCTGTAATGACATTGTTCTCTCCATGACTGATCACTTCGTTGGCGAGTTCCAAATAGTCTTGCGTGCCGGCTGAACTCGGGTCATACAAATAGACCGGCTTGCCGTAGCTTGGGCTCTCGCTCAGCCGGACGTTTCGTCGAATTGTCGTACGGAACAGCTTGTCGGGAAAATGAGAGCGAATCTCCTCGACAACCTGATGTGAAAGCTTGTTTCTACCGTCGAACATCGTTATCACGATGCCTTCCAAATATAGCTTCGGATTAAGCGCCTTTTGCACCAATCTCAACGTTTCCAGCAAAGCGCTCAAACCCTCCAGAGCGTAATATTCACTTTGAATCGGAACCAACAGAGAATCTGCAGCGGTCAACGCGTTTAGCGTCAGAATCCCCAACGACGGTGGGCAGTCGAGTAGCGCGTAATCGTATTGATCGGTAACAGCAGCGAGCGCATCTCTCAGCCGATATTCGCGTCTCTCGGCGCTTGCCAGCTCCACTTCGGCGCCGACGAGATCCTTTGTTGCCGGCAAAATGAACAGCTGTGGAACTTCGGTTTGGCACACCACTTCCGAGATAAGGTGGGTGCCGGCAAGCACTTCATAAAGGCCGAAGGTCACTTCCGACCGGTCGATACCGAGCCCGGTAGTGCTGTTCGCTTGAGGGTCGACATCGACCAACAGAGTCCTGTTTCCCTTAACCGCCAAAGACGCCGCCAGGTTTATGGTCGTGGTGGTTTTGCCGACGCCTCCTTTTTGATTGGCGACTACCAGGGTCTTACCCACAAAAACCTCTTATATTTCAGATACTTATGAGGATAGAACACTATATGTATCACAACTGTAGGCCAAAGGTAAAGAAAAAAATTTTACTCTGACCCATTTTTAACTTACAGATAGTTCCAGATCGGGATTTACCACCAGAACAGTACTGGTTTCACGTGAAACATTCCCTTTGGGGTCGTTTCAAGTTCCCCATCCAAACCCGAAATCTGGTCGAAGCCAAAAATCAGAGACCCGACAGAACATTGGCGACCGATCGCCCAAATGTTCTAAGAGACGCTCGTCTTTTTTCTTACGTAAACGGACAGGAGTGATATCGCCGCTGGAGTGATTCCAGAGATTCTGGATGCTTGGCCAAGAGACCTCGGCCTGATAGTGCTGAGCTTTTCCCGTGCCTCGCGCGAGAGACCATTCACTTGGCTGTAGTCGATGCCATCGGGCAACCGGAGATGTTCCATCTTTTCAAACCGCTTTATGATCTCAAGCTGTCGGCCTACGTAACCGTCGTACTTGATCTGTATCTCCGCCTGCGCCTCGATGTCGTAGGGTAAGCTCGGAATGTCTCCAGCGATCGCTCGGAGTTGCGCAAAAGATAGCTCAGGACGTCGCAGTAGCTGTGCGAGAGAAACTTGGTTGCGTAATGGCGCAGAACCAAACGATGCCAGCGTAGAGTTCACCGCGGTTGTGGGAGTAATGTGCTTTTTTTCCAGCAGCTCAAACAGGTCTGTCATGAGTTGCTTTTTCCTCACAACACGCTGGTACGATTCTGTAGTGGCTAGTCCTATATTATAGCCAATCTCGGTTAGCCTGAGGTCGGCGTTGTCCTCTCGTAAGAGAAGCCGGTATTCCGCCCTAGACGTGAACATCCTGTAGGGCTCACAATCTGTGCCTTTGGTGACGAGATCATCTACAAGAACTCCCAGATAGGCCTGATTGCGTGATAAGACCAATGGATCCAGACCACGCAAGCTAAGCACCGCATTGATGCCTGCTAGTATTCCTTGCGCTGCCGCTTCTTCGTATCCTGTTGTGCCATTTATCTGTCCCGCGTGATATAGGCCGTGAACGAGTTTTGTCTCTAAGGAGGGATACAACTGAGTCGGCTCCACATAATCATACTCGATCGCATATCCAGGCCGCATAATCTGTGCGCGCTGCAGTCCGGCTATCGAGTGCACCATTTGCACTTGGACATCCAATGGGAGACTGGTCGACAGCCCATTGGGGTACATCTCGACCGTGTCCAGACCTTCCGGCTCTAAAAAAACCTGGTGCCGTTCTCTGTCCGCAAATCTCGTTACTTTATCTTCGATCGAGGGACAGTACCGTGGACCTCGGCTTTTGATTACTCCCGAGTACATGGGCGACCTGTGAATCGCGGATCGTATGATCTCGTGGGTTGATGCATTCGTATAAGTTATGTGACAAGGAACCTGCCGTTGGGAAATGCAGTGATTTGAAAAAGAGAATGGAACGGGAGATTCATCTCCACGTTGCACCTGAAGGCTCGCCAAGTCGATGGTTCGGCTGTCCAGTCGGGGGCAGGTCCCCGTTTTAAGCCTGCCAACTCTGAACCCCAGGTTTGACAGAGACTCACTTAGCCCTTGCACAGCAAAATCACCGGCGCGGCCGGCTGCATAATTGCGGTCGCCGACGTGTATCAGACCCTTCAGGAATGTACCCGTCGTCAGTATGACTCTATGGGCGAGAAACGCTTCACCGATCTGAGTTTCGACGCCCCTGACTACTCCATCTTCGACGATGAGCCGTTCTACGCTTGCTTGGCGGAGAGTCAACCGGGGGCAGTTTTCTAGAACACGCTTCATTCTCTGACGATACAGCGATTTGTCCGCTTGCGCGCGTGACGCTCTAACCGCCGGGCCCTTTTTGGTGTTTAGAACCCGAAACTGTATACCGGTCTCGTCGATGGCCCGAGCCATCTCACCGCCGAGAGCGTCGATCTCTTTAACCAAGTGGCCCTTGCCGATACCACCGATCGCAGGGTTGCAGGACATCTGGCCAATGTGGTCCAGATTCAAGGTCAGCATCAGCGTATCGCAACCCATGCGAGCTGCGGCGAGCGACGCCTCGATTCCTGCGTGGCCAGCGCCAACGACAATAACGTCGTAAATTTTTTGATCAGCCGTCATACCGATTGTTTCACGTGAAACACACTCGTATTGTTATGTTACTTGATGACAATATAATATCTAATAGACTATTTACCAATACAAAAACTGGCAAAAATACGTTCTAAAATATTTTCATTATTAACCGCACCCACGATTTCCTCCAGAGCTTCACGAGCTTCGTTGAGATCGACTGCAATCAATTCTGGCGGATGAGATCTCTCCAAAGTAGCCAAGGCTCGGGAGAGCGCCTCATAACTTCGGAGCAACGCAGTTCTATGCCGGAGATTGGTGATGACAGCTGTTGGCTCAATTTCCGCGCCCAGCACCAGATGCTTCAAGCATTTCCGTAGCCGTTCTAGTCCCTCTCCCAATTTCGCCGACACGGGCAAAACTGTAGTGAGTCCGGTACGCTCCTCCAACTCGGCGACGGGTAATTTTCGCGGCAAGTCATTTTTATTTATCACTACTAACGTTTTTTTTCCGCTGACCAGGGCTAGCAACGCGTGGTCTTCTTCGGCCAGCGGTTCGGACCCGTCTAGAACCAGGAGAGCGGCGTCGGCTTTGTCGAGGTGCTCCCGCGACAGATTCACGCCGATTTTCTCCACCGGATTGTCCGTGTGTCGAATTCCTGCTGTGTCCCAAAGAATCACGGGCAATCCACCAAGATTCACGGCCTCCTCAATTACATCTCTGGTGGTTCCTGGTATCGGTGTCACGATGACCCGTTCTTCACCAATGAGCGCGTTCAGAAGGCTCGACTTGCCTACATTTGGACGGCCACAGATACATACTCTTGCACCCTCACGAAAAAGCCTGCCCCATTCGTAAGTGTCTGATATTGTATTGATTTTCGTTCGTAGCGCATTGATCTTCGCCTTTAGCTCCGCATCCTGCAGGAGTTCGACGTCTTCCTCGGGAAAATCGATCGCGGCTTCGACCTGAACCAGGATGTCGAGCAGCTCCTCTCGTAACTCGCCGACCCATTTGGACAGCTCTCCGCTGACCTGGTCAAAGGCGAGCTCGAGTCCTTTGTCTGTTCGAGCGCGGACGAGGTCGAGTATGCCTTCAGCTTGGGCCAAGTCCAGTCGGCCATTGAGAAACGCCCGTTTCGTGAATTCACCAGGCTCCGCTTGGCGCCCACCGTGCAAAAGGACCAGTCCCAACAGACGTCGTACCACAAAGCCGCCGCCGTGGCAGTGTATCTCCACGACATCCTCACCTGTATAGCTTCGCGGTTTACGCATGATCGTGAGCAACACCTCGTCCACCAACTTATTCGTTTTGGGATCGCGAATGGACCCGTGGTAGAGCGTGTGTGATCGGAGCTTGCCGTTATTCGCGCGCGAGCGAGCGAAGAGACTCGTCGCGATCCGCTCGGCATCCGGGCCGCTCAGGCGGATGATCGCTACTCCGCCTTCGCCGACAGGAGTCGCGATCGCGGCAATCGTGTCCTCTTTGTACATGAAAAAGTGGCTTCATCTTAGCAACTTCATGGGCGAAGGCAAAATGCAGCCGGCAGGATAGAGGTCTAATTACCAGGGCTTTTTAAGCACGAAAATGGCTTGGGTGAGATAAGCGGAAATGGGATTCGCCCGGTTGCTTCAAGCGCGCAGCACGCTTTGCCTTATAGTTACCTCTTCATCAACCGAGCAAGTGAATCTCGTAACCGCCGCCGGGTCGATCTCTACGCCCAAGCCCGGCCGATCGGGCGGGATCATGAATCCATTCTCGAATTTCAACGGATCACGCAAAAGCTCGTCACGAAGAGGATTGTAGGTATAGTCCAGCTCCATGACCGTGCATTCCCTTAACGCCGCCGATAGATGCAGACTCGCAGCAAGCGCTACACCATCACCCCACGTATGTAAGGAGATGGGGAGCTTGTGCTCCGCAGCGAGCCTAGCGATCCGTCTGGTTTCACTTATCCCGCCCACGCGCGCGACATCCGGCTGGAGAAAATCCACTGCGTGTCTCAGCACGAAATTTTCGAACGCGTAATAGGTATGCAAATTCTCACCGAGAGCGACGGAGATTTTCGATCTTTCTCTAAGTTTCGCGTGCCCGTCGATGTCTTCGACGAAAAGCGGCTCCTCTAGCCATAGGACCTCACATTGTGAGAAGGCCTCGGCGGCTTTCACTGCAACATCAAGCGTGTAACCGAGATTGGCATCGGTCATGATCGTGAAGTCTTTTCCCAGCTCCTGTCGCACAGCACGAACGATCTCGATGTCCTGCGCGAGATCGAAGCCAACCTTAATTTTGACGCCGTGAAACCCGTGATCAGCAAAGGCTCGAGCCCTTCTCGCAACTTTCGAAGGCTCTTCCGGATAGAGTGCCGGGGCGTACACGGGGACTTTGTCACGGCACTTGCCACCCAGTAGCTGATAGAGCGGCGCCCCCCGAATCTTACCCGCGATGTCCCACAGCGCGATGTCCACACCGCTCAGCGCGACCAGGCCGACGCCTCGTGTGCCGAACTCTTTAAAGCCGGCTCTATAGTAAGCTTTGTCCCAAATCTCTTCGATCGCACGCGGGTCCATGCCAACCAATAGTGGCTTCAGGACCTGATCCACGATGACCTCGATCAGCGCGCCATTCCCCGAACAAGAGCCCGCACCCGTGATTTTCGCGTCCGTCTCGATTTGAACCAGCGTAGCTGAACGAGAACTTCTGAGCCCGGACCGGCTTAAAACCCGGCGCTCGGGCGGCATTTCGGCGCGCAATCGGAGCGTCTTGACGTCGGTGATTCTCATTGGCGGTCGTCTTTTCAACGGCGTGCTATCTCATCTCCCAAAATTTTCCCTCTACAGCCGCGCCGTCCACGACCACGAATTCGTTTTCTTCCGCAGTCCTCTTGTTGCCTTCAGCATCTACACGGACAACCTTCGGGTTGCCTTTTTTCGCGCTTACGCGGAATAGCGCCAACGGCTGATCGCCGGTGCTTTGAAAATAGTAGTAATGGTTCTCGGGAAGCATGATGCCTTCGCCTCTGTTGAGCACCGTCGCCTTATGCTCTTTGTTATAGAAAGTCGCTTGGCCGTCCATGACCACAAAGATATGATCTTCGCCGGGATGGGTGTGCAATTTGTTTTTCCGGCCAGGCGTATAGTAGTTGAGTCCAACCGTCATGTGTTCGGTCTTCGCCAACGGGATATGACTTCTTCCTCCGGTTATCTGTGGAGTTTTGAGTTTGAAAGTCGAAGCTTCCATTTTGTCGTCCTCCCTTTGCTCTCCCGTATATCGCAGGCGGTAAAACTTGAAAAGGGGTCGCTTATGAGACTATTGTGACCTGCTCGAAATTGGGTTCATAAAGTGCGCTCCATATACCGTCATACCTAAGAAAGGAAAATACCAAATGGGCAAAATTG
>DASTOD010000578.1:0-24711 GCA_035762645.1 Binatia bacterium
GCGGTGCCTTCATATTCGCTATCGATTAGGTGTCCCATACTTCTCTAGAGCTCGAAAATAACCTGAGCCGTCCACTGCTCCCCGGTCTGTTGCATGCGGCTTTGGTGATACGCGACCGCGGCGATCTCTTTACGGATCTCGTGACGGTCGGGATCGATTTTTTCGCCGCAGACCTCTGCCTTGACCGCCGTATTTTTGACCTCCTGGATACGGAACTCCTTGAGCAGATAGCCGCTCCCCTGGTACAGATACAGAAGCTCGCGCATCCAGTTCACGAGGAGATCGTCGCGATCCACCCCCTCGACTTCCAGCGGCAGGCGGTCTTTAACTTCGACTTTGCCGATGTCGGTCATGACGTCAAAGAGGGCGAAGGCTGAATTCACAAACAAGTTGGCTTGCGAATTGCCGAAAACTTTTACGGCTAGTTCAGACTGTCGGGTCGTGACGCGGTATCGCTTTTCTTTATCCATCATCATTCGCCCTTAATCAACTGAAGATCTCGTGCCCTTGCGTTCAGTCTGTCAGCCATTTAAGCCATCCGTGGACTGGAGTCAACTTAGGGAGAGCATCTGGGGTGGGTCAGCTCGAAATGGCGGATTTGGACTGTCCTACGAGCTTTTCTAAGGCTCTCGCACGCTGCACGGTGTCATTCAGAGTTAAGCGCCGCATCGTTAGGCTTCGGGATTTATTTGAGAAGGAGTCCGATCCTTTATAGCCGGTTTATGAGGCTTGCCGCAAATCCCGCTCCGAAGCCATTATCGATATTCACCACGGTCACGCCGGCGGCGCAGGAATTGAGCATTCCCAGCAGCGCCGATAGGCCGTGAAAACTGGCACCATAGCCAACGCTGGTGGGCACCGCGATGACCGGTTTGTTGACCAGACCGGCGACCACGCTGGGCAGCGCGCCTTCCATGCCGGCCACGACGATGAGGACCGAGGCTGCGTCCAGTCGGACGCGGTTCTCCAGCACGCGATGAATGCCCGCCACGCCCACATCAAAAATTTTTTCCACGCGGTTGCCCATCATCGTCGCGGTCACCGCCGCCTCTTCGGCAACTGGAATGTCGGAGGTACCGGCGCAGACGACCATCACCGTGCCGCGGCCCCGGATCAGCGGCGGCCTGGAGATCCAGGTCACCGCCCGCGCTGCAACATGATACGACAGGCCGCCGACGAGTTTTCTGAGCCTAGCCATCTTCTCAGGAGAGACGCGGGTGATGAGGACACTGGTGCGCCGGCGGCGCAGGGCACGTATGATCGCGGCGATCTCTTTCGGTTCTTTGCCTTGGCCCAGGATGACCTCGGGGAACCCTTGCCGCAGGGCCCGATGATGATCGACTTTGGCAAAGCCGAGATCCTCGAAAGGGAGATGGCGCAGGCGTGAGACGGCTTGGGTTACGCTGAGCTTTTGTTGCCGCACTTTCTGAAGCAGCTCTACCAGACGATCGAAGTCCATCCAAGTTTCGCGGCATGGTGAAAGCGCCGCGCCTCATCGACGGTTATGGCTTTTGAAGTGATCATGGCCTTTCACGGAAATGCGTAGCGGCTTACCCGCAACATCCAGGACACTTACTCGTCGAGGCGAGGCAACGCAGATGCCGATGCGCGTCATAGGGACATTGGTGCGCTGCTGGAGCTTCATCAGGCGCGCCCGGTCGCGTCGCCTGGCACAAAACAAGAGCTCGTAATCCTCTCCGCCGCTAAGGGCGTAGGTCGCGCCACTTTTTCCCGCGACATCACGATAAGCGGCGGAGAGCGGCAACTTGTCTTCCCAGATCAGCGCGCCGATGCCGCTGGCCTTACAGATGTGTCCGAGGTCCTGCACCAAACCGTCGCTTATGTCGATCATTGCCGTTGCCAGCCGCTCGCGCGCCAAGACAACGCCCACTCCGACCCTGGGCGTTGGCTGGCGGTGGCGAGATATCAAAAATCCCGCCGGTCCCGTATGGCGCGGCAACGATCCGCTTTTGAGCAGCTCCAGACCCAAAGAAGAGTCGCCGACGGTTCCGGTAACGTAAATGTCGTTGCCAGTCTTTGCCCCGCGGCGAGTGATCGGCCGGTACGGAGCGTCGCCCAAAACACAGGCGGAGATCAGCAGCGATTCAGCAATACTGGTATCCCCACCCACCAGGGCAACTCTACTCGGGTGGGCGAGAGTTTTGACACCGCGATAAAATTCGGCAATTTCTTCGCTCCCGAAATAGGTCGGGATGCCAAGGGAAACAAGGGCATAACGGGGTATTCCGCCCATGGCGGCGATATCGCTAAGGTTCACGGCGAAAGCCTTATAGCCGAGGGCGAACAGAGAGGTCCACTTGAGGTCAAAATGAACGCCTTCGATCAGGAGGTCGGTAGAGAGGAGCGAGGAGCCGAATCGATTTTCAACCCAAGCTGCGTCATCGCCAATGCCAATCCGCACCCCGCGGTCCTGAGGCAGCGAGCGGCGTATCCTTTCGATCAGGCCAAACTCTCCGAGACGACTCAGTTTCATGGATCAGCGTTCCGCGGAGCGAATCTTGAACGATCCATGTCATCGAAGTGCGGCCGCAGGCCAGCGGCCGTGCCGGGTAAGTTTGGCAACAGTCCTGCTAAGGGCGTAGCGGAAGGGATCTCTCCCGATGAGTTTTGCGCGGCGCTTTGTCGCGGCGCTTCGAGCGCCGGTGACCGTCCAAGAGCCCTTTTGTGTGCCGCGCCAAGCTTGTGGGTGCCCGACGCTGGCCATTGAGCAGCGCTGTTTTCAGCACATCGGACATGCTCGTGGCGATGACCCAGCGGAGCTTCCGGCGCAGCGCCTTGGGGATCTCGTCCAAGTCTTTCTCGTTTCTTTCGGGAACGACGATGGTCTTGATCCCGGCTCGAAATGCCGCCAATGATTTTTCTTTTAGGCCGCCTACGGGTAGTACCCTGCCCCGCAAGGTAATCTCGCCCGTCATGGCAACATCTCGACTGACCGGCCGCTTCGTTAGAGCAGAGATCAGCGCCGTGGCCATAGTAATGCCTGCCGAGGGTCCGTCTTTGGGGATGGCGCCGGCGGGTACGTGAATGTGGATATCGACCTTTTGATAAAAATCTTCTTCGATCCCTAGTTTTTTAGCGTGCGCGCGCGCATAACTCAGGGCCGCTTGGGCGGACTCTTTCATGATGTCGCCGAGCTGTCCGGTCAGCGTCAAGTTGCCTCGGCCTTTCGAAAGCGATGCTTCGACGTAAAGCACCTCACCGCCGGTGCTGGTCCAGGCCAAACCGGTGGCGACGCCGATTTCATGATGTTCTTGCTCGGCTTCGGGCAAGAACTTCGGGGCGCCGAGGTAGGAATGAGCGTTGGCGCGCGTGATGCGTGTCAGGTCCGTTTTTCCTTCGGCTACCTTGCGCGCCACCTTGCGGCAGATCGAAGCTATCTCCCTTTCCAGGTTTCTCAAGCCCGCTTCCTTGGTGTATTCGGCAACGATGCGCAGTACCGCATCATCGGAGATTTCCAGATGTCTGGCCGTTAGACCGTTATCTTCCAGCTGCCTCGGGATGAGGTATTTGCGGGCGATTTCCAACTTCTCCTCGTTGGTGTAGCCGGAGAGCTGGATGACTTCCATGCGGTCCGCAAGCGCCGCCGGTATGGGATCCATGAGATTCGCCGTGCAAATGAACAGAACATTGGAGAGGTCGAAGGGCAGATTGAGGTAATGATCGCTGAAGCCATGGTTTTGCTCCGGATCCAGAACCTCCAACAACGCAGCCGATGGATCGCCGCGAAAATCGGCGCCGACTTTGTCGAGCTCGTCCAGCATGAAAACAGGGTTGTTGGAGCCGGCCTGCTTGATGCCTTGAATGATTCTCCCGGGCAGTGCGCCGACATAGGTCCGCCGGTGGCCGCGAATTTCCGCCTCATCGCGCACTCCGCCGAGTGAGATGCGGACAAAATTTCTCCCTAGAGCGCGGGCGACGGACCGCCCCAGAGATGTCTTACCGACTCCCGGAGGGCCGACGAAGCAGAGGATCGGTCCCTTGATTTTGCGCTTGAGCTTATTGACGGCGAGATACTCTAAGATCCGCTCTTTGACCTTCTCGAGATTGTAGTGATCTTGGTCGAGAACGTCCTTGGCCTTTTTGATGTTTAAATTGTCCTTCGTCCGTTTGCTCCATGGAAGATCCACCAGCCAATCGAGATAAGTCCGCACCAAAGACGCCTCGGAAGATTCCGGATGCATCTGTTCCAATCGCTTCAGCTGTTTGTCCGCCTCCTTTTTGACCTCGGCGGCCATTTTCGCTTTTTCGATCTGTTTTCTGAGCTCGGTGATCTCTTCGGTGCGCTCGTCCCCCTCGCCCAGCTCCTGCTGAATTTGCTTGAGCTGTTCGCGCAGGTAGTAGTCGCGCTGGCTTTTGCTCATCTCCTCCTTCGCCTGATTCTGGATCCGCGCTTGCATGGTCGACAGCTCCAGCTCACGGCTAAGCAGTTCGTTGACTTTCTTCAGGCGTTCAATCGGATCGAAGATCTCCAGGATGCCCTGGCTCTCTTCAATCTTGAGCCGGAGGTTCGAAGCGACCAAATCCCCTAGGACCCCGGGGTCGCTGATATTGTCGGTCACCATGACGATTTCCGGCGGCAGGTTTTTGAGGTTCAAAATCTGCTCGATCTTTTCCTTGGCGGTGCGCATCAATGCCTCGACCTCAATGGGAACTTCCGCCAGCGTCGGCTCTATGACTTTGCGGATTTTCACTTCGAAGAAGGGGCGCTCGCGAAGGTAGCTATCGACTTCGCCTTTGGAGAGACCCTGGACGAGAATTTTAACCCGGCCATCGGCCAGTTTGAGCATGCGCATGATGGAGGCGATGGTTCCGACCCGATGGATGTCCGCCGGATTCGGGTTCTCTTCGGCAGACACTCTCTGGGCAACCAGGAAAATCAATCGGTCCCGCGACAAGGCTTCTTCGACCGCGCGGATCGACACGTCGCGGCCGACAAACAGCGGGAGCATCATGTAAGGGTAGATCACGATATCCCGTATGGGCAGCAAGGGGAGCACATCCGGGATTTCCACCTGCGAGCTTTTACCTTCCGAAGCGTCGACGTTCCATTCAGATTCGCTCATATGGCTTTAAGACCCTTCCCACCAACTTAATCGCAGTCGTTACCAAGGTCAACAAGAATCATCGATTGTCCCCGAGTTTTGGAGAACTACAGATGCGGGAACCCGTAACCGGACACCCTCGGACTTGGCAAGCGCACACGCTCAGCCGAACAGTTCCCTCACCTTATCGAAGAAGCCTTTCGACAGGGGATTGGCCTCTTCACCACCGACGGCGGCAAATTCCTTCAATAATTCCTTTTGGCGAGCGGTGAGGTGAGTCGGCGTTTCTACGACAACGCGCACGTGCTGATCGCCTTGCTGGTATCCCTGAACGTCTTTCACGCCCTTGCCCTTCATGCGGAACACCTTGCCCGATTGAGTACCGGCGGGAATCTTCATTTTGACTTTGCCGTCGAGAGTCGGTACGTCAATCTCCGCTCCGAGCGCCGCCTGAACGAAACTGATCGGAACTTCGCAGATGATGTCGAGATTGTGGCGGACAAAAATGGGGTGAGGCTCCACCTGGATAACGACGTAGAGATCGCCGGGAATGCCGCCGGCGGGACCAGTCTCTCCTTCACCCCTCAGTTTAAGTCGCGATCCGGTGTCTACGCCGGCAGGAATTTTGACATTGAGCGTGTGCATTTTGCGAACTCGCCCGGCGCCCCCGCAACTCGGGCACGGATCGCCGATGATCGTGCCCTGACCGTGGCATTGGTTGCACGTCCGCGAGACGCTGAAGAAGCCCTGTTGAAAACTGATCTGGCCTCTACCACGGCACGTCGGACAGGTTTGGGGTGCCGTTCCCGGTCGCGCACCGCTCCCATGGCAGGTTTCGCAAGGCCCATGCCTCGGCACTTTGATTTTCTTTTCGATTCCTGAGACCGCCTCTTCGAACCGCAGCGACAGGTTATAGCGAAGGTCTTCGCCCCGGCCGCGGCTGCGCCGCCGACCGGTGCCCGTGCCGCCAAAGAATTCGCCAAAGATATCGCCGAAAATATCTTCAAAACCAGCCGTAAAGTCGAATCCGCCGGCAAACGGGCCGCCGTCGCCGAACGCGGCGTGACCGAATTGATCATACTGCGCGCGTTTTTGCGGGTCGGAGAGAACTTGGTAAGCTTCGGAGACTTGTTTGAATTTGTCCTCTGCTTGCTTATCGCCGGGATTGCGGTCCGGATGGTATTTCAGCGCAAGCTTCCGATACGATTTCTTGATATCGTCCTCGCTGGCGCCGCGAGCAACGCCGAGCAGTTCGTAGTAGTCTTGTTTGCCGCTCAAGCCGAAACCTCTCTATGACGGGGCTCTCTCGTTCAAAAAGAAAAGCCCCTCTCCTCTACTATATTGGGAGTAGGGGCTTTCCAGCGAATGCCTTTGGATTTGCCCCGTGACTAATCCTTGACCTCCTCAAAGTCCGCATCCACCACATCATCCTTTTTCTTTTTCTCGTCACCGGCCGTCTGGTCTTTGGAGTCCGGCGCAGGCTGGCTCTGCGTTTGTTGTTGTGAAGCTTTGGCATACACGGCTTCCGCCAGCTTATGAGAAGCCTGGCTCAATTGTTCCGCTGCAGCGCGCATCGCTTGCGCGTCTTGTCCTTCTAACGCTTCTTTAGCCTTTTTTAAAGCGGAGTCAATATTTTCTTTAACGCTGGCGTCGAGATCGCCGCCGTGTTCCTTCAGGGATTTTTCCGTAGAATAAACCAGCGAATCGAGCTGATTGCGGGCCTCGACGGTTTCTTTACGCTTCTTATCCTCAGCGGCGTGAGCTTCGGCGTCTTTTACCATTTTTTTGATTTCTTCTTCGCTGAGGCCGCTCGAGGCCGTTATCTTGATCGACTGCTCCTTACCGGTACCGAGGTCCTTGGCGGCGACGTGAACGATGCCGTTGGCGTCAATATCGAAGGCCACTTCAATTTGTGGAACTCCGCGTGGCGCCATGGGGATTCCCACGAGATCGAACTGGCCCAGAAGTTTGTTGTCGGCCGCCATTTCGCGCTCCCCCTGGAAAACGCGAATGGACACTGCCGTCTGATTATCTTGCGCCGTGGAAAAGACTTGACTCTTCTTGGTCGGAATGGTGGTGTTGCGCTCAATGAGCTTCGTAAAAACGCCGCCTAGAGTCTCGATGCCGAGCGAGAGCGGCGTTACGTCGAGGAGCAACACGTCCTTGACCTCGCCTTTGAGCACGGCGGCCTGGATGGCCGCGCCCACGGCGACGACTTCGTCCGGGTTCACACCTTTGTGCGGATCTTTGCCAAAAATCTTTTTAACCCGCTCTTGCACCGCCGGCATGCGGGTCATGCCGCCCACCAGGATCACTTCGTGAATCTCACCGGGTGTCAAGCCGGCATCCTTGAGAGCTTGGCGGCAGGGTCCTTCGGTACGATCAATCAAGTCGGCGCAAAGCGCTTCGAGCTTGGACCGGGTCAGTTTCATATTCAAGTGTTTGGGTCCCTGCTGATCCGCAGTGATGAACGGCAGATTGATATCGGTCTCCATGGAAGAGGACAATTCGCACTTGGCTTTTTCGGCGGCTTCTTTGAGACGTTGCAGCGCCATACGGTCCCGGCGCAAATCGATACCCTGATCCTTTTTGAACTCGTCCGCCAGGTAGTCAATGACTCTCTGGTCAAAATCCTCGCCGCCGAGGAAAGTGTCGCCATTGGTGGCTTTGACTTCGAAAACGCCGTCGCCTAGTTCCAGAATCGAAATGTCGAAGGTTCCACCACCGAGGTCAAAGACCGCGATTTTCTCATCCTTTTTCTTGTCCAAACCGTACGCTAACGACGCCGCCGTAGGCTCGTTGATGATTCGCAGAACAGTCAGTCCGGCGATCCGCCCGGCGTCTTTGGTCGCCTGGCGCTGGCTGTCGTTAAAATAAGCCGGCACTGTGATAACTGCTTCCGTCACCTTTTCGCCCAGATAATCTTCTGCGGTCTGCTTCATTTTTTGCAAGATAAAAGCAGATATCTCCGCCGGGCTATAGCTCTTCCCCCTAATTTCGACCCACGCGTCGCCGTTATCATTACGAACGATCTTATAAGGCAAGACCTTCATGGCTTTTTGAACCATGGGATCGTCGCTCCGTCGCCCGATCAAACGTTTGACGGCGAAAATCGTGTTCTCTGGATTAGTGATGGCTTGTCTTCTGGCGATCTGCCCGACCAATCTTTCCCCGCTGTCCGTAAAAGCGACAACAGACGGCGTGGTCCGACTCCCTTCGGCATTGGCAAGGACGTTGGGGTCTCCACCCTCCATAATTGCCACGCAGGAGTTGGTTGTCCCTAAATCAATTCCGATCACTTTTGCCATCGTGTTTACTCCTCGATTGCCGTTGTCAAATCCCAATAAAAAATCGTAGCTTATTTAATCATCGGAGGGACCGTTTTCAACCTCGCCGCCGTTGTTTTTTTTCTCTTTTGTATTTGGACTCTTAGCTACGCTTACCAGCGCGGGCCGCAACAGTCTGTCGTGCAAGAGATAGCCCTTGTGATGTTCCTCAACGACCGTGTTAGGGGCGTGCGCATCGGTTTCGACCTGAGCCATGGCTTCATGTTTCGTGGGGTCAAAGGGCTGCCCCGCCGCTGATATCTGCACGACGCCGTGTTTGCCTAACACATCAAAGAAGCCTTTAAGGACCATCGCGACGCCGTCCACCAAGGGTCGGCCATTTCCGCCCCCTTGGGCATGAGCAACGGCGCGCTCCAAATTATCTATGATAGGCAAGAGATCCTTGATCAAATATTCGGTGGCGAAGCGAATCGCCTCGTCTTTTTCCCGCGTCGTTCGCTTCTTGAAGTTTTCCAGCTCCGCCACTTGCCGAAGAAAACGATCGTAGTGGTTCTTCGCCTCTTCTTCCTTGGCGTGGAGCCGCCGCCGAAGGTCCTCTATCTCTCGCGCTTCCTGTTCAGACGCCTGCCGGTCGTCCAAGGAGTCGCGGCTCTCATCCCGGGTCGGTGGTTCCCCCTCGGCCGCATCGATTTTCTTGGTTTCATCACTCATAATGTGGGTCTCTCTCTTTTAAACAGTCCCAAAAATCTAATCACCACAACGGGTCATGTCAACCCGAACGATTCAAAAACTCTCGATATTTTAATTAGTTGTCGGTCTACGAAAAACGTGCTAAATTCGCTTCACCACACGAGTAAATTTTTCCTTATGCGCTCCAGCCACGCGACCCCGGCTATCGTGCTCCGTAGTTGGCCGTACGGCGAATCTGACAAAATAGTTTCTTTTATTACCGAAAACCATGGCAAGCTTGTTGGTATTGCAAAAGGGGCAAAGCGCTCGCGCAAACGATTCCCTAATTCACTCGAGCCCTTTTCGCTGGTGAATCTACGCTTCCAGGATCGGCCCCATGGCGGCTTGGTGTTCATTCTGTCTTCAGACCTGATGCGCGGCTTCAAGCATCTGGTGACGAGTCTAGAAAAAATCGCTTTCGCATCGTACCTGGTCGAGATTACCGACGGACTCATTGCCGAACGCGAGGAAAACCGTTTGGTCTTTCAACATCTGAGAGACGGCCTGAACTATCTCGAAGAGAACGGAACATCGCTGACCTTTCTGGCTTATTTTGAGCTCAAGCTTCTCAGGTTGACCGGATATCAGCCGGGTTTGAGCAGCTGCAAACGATGTGGCAGAGATCACGGCGACAAATTGGTTTTCCAATGGCATTTTAGTCTGCGCGATGGGGGGGTTTTGTGCGAGTCCTGTTCGCGGTCGAGAAAGGAAATCATGCCCCTTAGCGCCGCCACATTGGAAGTATTAATGGAGTTTCAGGAAAGCACAACCGCACCGGGCTCGACCCGATCGTTGCCATCCTCCTTGGTGAAAGAAATCCGTTCGGTTATCTTAAGGTTCATCCAATTTCACATGGAGAAAGAGATCAAATCGGCCTCTTTTATCCAGCAATTCTCTTCAGTCTAAAACGTTGCTTTCTATCCATGAAGCGCGGCTAGGCGGGAGCAAAAGGATCGACACAGGCATGGCGAGCAACAAGAAAAAAGCCGTCTACTTCTTCGGCAATGGCAAAGCGGAAGGCAGGGCAAGCCTGCGCGAGTTCCTCGGTGGCAAGGGAGCCGGCCTACACGAAATGACTCGCATCGGCGTTCCGGTGCCCCCCGGCTTTACCATCACAACGGATGTATGCACTTACTACTACTCACATCGGGGACGCTATCCAGACGGCTTGGAGGCTCAAGTCAACGCCAGCCTGGGCAGAGTGGAAAAAATCCTCGGCCGGCGCTTGGGAGTTGCCGAGAAGCCGCTGTTGGTGTCGGTGCGGTCGGGCGCAAAGGAGTCGATGCCGGGCATGATGGATACCATCCTCAACCTCGGGCTCAACGATCAAACGGTGCAGGGCTTGATCGGCCGCACGGGAAATCCACGCTTTGCCTACGACTCCTATCGTCGATTCGTCCAGATGTATGCGGATGTGGTGCTGGGACTTAAGCCCAAAAGCAACACAGAAAAAGATCCCTTTGAGACTATTCTCGAGCAAAAGAAAAAGAGCCGGGGCGCGCGGTTTGATACGGAACTGAACGCTGCCGACCTCAAAGAGGTGGTGGCCGCTTTCAAGCGCGAAGTCAAAAATCGCACCGGGACCCATTTTCCCGATGACCCCCACGAACAGCTGTGGGGCGCGATTGGTGCGGTTTTTAGGTCATGGAACAATGACCGGGCCATCGCTTACCGCGAGCACTACCATATTCCCCACAGCGGCGGCACGGCCGTCAACGTCCAGGCCATGGTTTTCGGCAACCTGGGCGAAGACTGCGCCACCGGTGTCGCGTTTACGCGCAATCCATCGACCGGCGAACGACAGTTCTATGGCGAATTTCTCCTCAACGCGCAGGGAGAAGACGTCGTCGCCGGTATTCGAACGCCAAAACCGATCCACGAAATGAAGTCGGTCATGCCGAAGGCGCACGCGGAGCTGCAAAAGGTATCCCGAGTGCTCGAGGCGCACTATAAAGAGATGCAGGACATCGAGTTTACCGTCGAAAACGAGAAATTGTGGATGCTTCAAACTCGCACCGGAAAACGAACCGGGTTTGCTGCGGTGCGGATCGCGGTCGATATGGTCGAAGAGCGAATGATCAGTAAAAGGGAAGCACTGCTTCGTATCGAACCGGAGCATCTCAACCAGCTTTTGCGGCCGATCTTCGACGACCAAGATAAGGAGCGGGCTTATCGAGAAGGACGGCTCTTGGCCAAAGGATTGGCCGCCGGCCCGGGCGCGGCAACAGGACGGATCGTGTTTCACGCCGAGGACGCAGTAGCGTGGAAGCAAAAGGGCGAGCGGGTGCTGCTTTGCCGCATTGAAACTAGCCCCGACGACATCCGCGGCATGGAAGCAGCGCAGGGAATTCTGACCGCGCGCGGCGGGATGACGTCCCATGCGGCTTTAGTCGCCCGCCAGATGGGCAAGGTCTGTGTGGCGGGCTGTGAAGCGTTGACAGTCGATTATGCCGGCCGGACTCTGCGCGTCGGCGATACGATTTTAAAAGAAGGCGATTGGCTCTCCGTGGATGGGAGCACGGGCGAAGTCATCAGGGGTGAACTCCGTACGCTGCCATCGGAAGTTCTTCAGGTCCTTCTAGGCGGAAACTCGGGGGCGCGCAACTCGAAGGTTTATCAGCAATATGAAAAGGTAATGAGGTGGGCGGATGAGACAAGAGAGCTGGGAGTACGAACCAACACCGACCAGCCCGATCAGGCTCGAGTGGCAAAGGCGTTCGGGGCCGAGGGCATCGGCCTCTGCCGGACGGAGCATATGTTTTTCCAAGGGGACCGGATCCAGTCTGTCCGCGAAATGATTCTCGCCGAAGACGAAGACGGGCGCCGCCGAGCTTTGGCGAAGTTACTGCCGATGCAGAAGGAGGACTTCAAAGGCATCCTGGAGATCATGGGAAGCCTGCCGGTGACCATTCGAACTTTGGATCCGCCGCTGCACGAGTTTTTGCCGAAAACGGCAGACGAGGTGACAGAGCTTGCCCGGGTCATGGGTCTGCCGGCGGACGTTCTGCAGAACAAAGTTACGGTGCTGCAAGAATTCAATCCGATGCTGGGACATCGGGGGTGTCGCCTTGGAATCTCATATCCAGAGATCACCGAAATGCAGGCAAGGGCAATCTTCGAAGCGGCGTGCGAGCTTCGCCGAAACGGCAAAAATCCTTTCCCTGAGGTTATGATTCCACTTGTCGGCTCGCGCGAGGAGTTCACCTTGCAGCGTGAGATAGTCGAGCGTGTGGCCAAGGAAACGATGCGGGCCTATGGAGTCAAAGTTCGCTACCTCGTGGGTACAATGATTGAATTGCCGCGGGCCTGCCTTGTCGCCGATGAGATCGCCCAGGAAGCCGAATTTTTCTCTTTTGGGACCAACGATTTGACCCAAACATGTCTTGGCCTCTCGCGCGACGATGCGGGAAAGTTTCTGCCGAGTTATGTCCTCCATGGTGTGTTGCCGCAAGATCCGTTCGTTAGCATCGATCAAGGCGGCGTCGGCGTGCTTATGCGCATCGGCATCGAGAAAGGGCGCAAGGCACGAAAAAACCTCGAGATCGGCATTTGCGGTGAGCACGGCGGCGATCCGCAATCGGTGATTTTTTGCCACGAAATCGGGCTCGACTACGTGAGTTGTTCTCCCTATAGAGTCCCCGTTGCAAAGTTGGCGGCGGCACAAGCCGCTCTAGGAAAGAAATCCTAATTTTTCTCGCCACTTCAGAAGCTTAAGAATGTCAATAAAACTTCATTCTTATTGACAGAACCCCCTATATCCCCCATAATTTGGGGCGTTTTTCATATTAGTTCTTCACCTTACAATATAATAGCGTGGAACCCAGAATAGCAGAGCTATTAGTCCGCGGCGGCGTCGTCACCCGGGAGCAGCTTACCCAAGCTCAGGAAAAGGAGCGGGATGGCAGCTCCAGCGTTGCGAAAGAGCTGGTTCGGCTGGGCTTTACCACTGAAGATAAGCTCACAGAGTTTCTCGCCAAGCAGTTCGGTATAGAAAGAGTAGAGCTCAATCCAGCCGATATCGAAGATGCCGTGTTTGGCGTGGCGCCCCCCCATCTGGTCCAAAAGCATCAGCTCGTGCCGCTAAAGTTGATAGGTTCTACACTGACGGTTGCCATGGCTGATCCTACCGATCTGGTTGCCATCAATGAGGTCAAGTTCATCACCGGGTACGGCGTGCGCGTCGTTTTGGCGCCTGCAACGGCGATCAAGAAGACTCTCGACCACCGTTTCGGCGGAGTCAGCTACGACGAAGTGCTTAAAAAGTTTGGCGACGGTGACGTTGAGGTCATCCAGGAAGGTGATGACATCAACCTGCAAGAACTCCAGCAAGCCACCATGGAGGCCCCGGTGGTTACGCTGGTCAACGCGATTCTCGCCGATGCGGCGAAACGCCGGGCGAGTGATATTCACATCGAGCCTTATGAAAAGGTCTTCCGTGTGCGCTTTCGGGTCGACGGTGTGCTCCAGGAAATCATGAGCCCGCCTCTGCGGCTGAAAAATCCCCTGGTTTCGCGGTTGAAGGTTATGGCCGGGCTCGATATCGCCGAGCGACGGCTCACGCAGGACGGGCGAATCAAGCTCAAACTGGGAATGGGGGGGGAGTTGGATATTCGCGTCTCTGTCCTACCGACGCTGTTCGGTGAAAAGGTCGTGATGCGATTGTTGGACAAAACCAATTTGCAACTCGATATGAGTAAGCTTGGGTTCGATCCACAAAATCTGAAAGATTTTCAGGAGGCGATTCACAAGCCTTACGGAATGATCCTGATCACGGGACCTACGGGAAGCGGCAAATCGACGACGCTCTATTCAGCTCTATCGGAACTGAATAAGACCGATGTCAATATTTCGACGGCCGAAGATCCGGTGGAATACAACCTAATGGGGATCAATCAGGTACAGGTGCGTGAGCAAATCGGACTGACTTTCGCCGCCTGTCTGCGATCATTTCTGCGCCAGGATCCCGATATCATCATGGTCGGAGAAATTCGCGATCTGGAGACCGCTCAGATCGCCGTGAAAGCGGCATTGACCGGCCATTTGGTGCTCAGCACCCTGCATACGAACGACGCCCCTTCGACGGTGGACCGGTTGATCAACATGGGCGTCGAGCCGTTTCTGCTTACTTCGTCGATCAATCTTATCGCCGCTCAGCGATTGGTGCGTCGGATCTGCGACAGCTGCAAAGAGCCGGTGCAAATCGGCCCCGAGGTGCTGGTCAATCTGGGTGTCGACCCGGCCGACATCGGCGCCAATTTTCCCACTTTCCACGGCCGCGGCTGCAACACCTGCAACGGCAGCGGCTATCGAGGACGGCTGGCTATTTACGAGGTGATGGTCATGCATGACGCTTTAAAGGAGCTGATCTTGCGAGCGACCTCGGCTATTGAACTCAAGCGGGACGCCGTCAAGCTGGGCATGAGCACGCTCCGCATGAGCGCTTTGCAGAAAGTCCGTGAGGGATTCACAACGATCGAAGAAACCGTGCGCGTCACCGACACGGACAAGGGTTTTGGGTCGGTGTTTTCGTTGGGATTTTAGCGCCGCCAGCCGATGGGGCAGGTCCACATGGGCGATGTAACCGGGAATCCGCGAAGTTAAATTTATGCCGATATTTCTCTGGGAAGGAAAAACCGCGCAGGGAAGGGTCTTGAAAGGCGAGCTGGAAGCCCCCAGCCCGGAAGCGGTTTTCACCATTCTTCGTGATCGCCGGATCCGCCCTGTGCCTAACCGCATCCATGAAAAGAATAAAGGGCTGTCAAAAGAGATCACGATTCCAGGCTTCGGTGAAAAGGTCAGGCCGCGCGACATATCGCTCTTCACACGGCAGTTTGCCACGATGATCGATGCCGGTCTCCCCATCGTTCAATGCTTGGACATTCTCAGCGAGCAATCGGAAAGCAAATTGCTCCGCAGCACGGTGCGGACGATCAAACAGGATGTCGAAGGGGGTGCCACGCTGGCCGATGCGCTGAAGAAACATCCGAAGATCTTCGATGAGCTATACGTCAACATGGTCGAGGCAGGCGAGACGGGCGGGGTTCTCAATACGATCCTAAACCGGATTGCCGCGTTCATCGAGAAAGCGTCCAAACTAAGAAAAAAGGTCAAGGGCGCGATGATTTACCCGTGCACGATCGTTGCCGTTGCCGTCATCGTGGTCGCCATTTTACTGATCTTCGTCATTCCCGTGTTCGCTGAGCTTTATGGAAGCATGGGCAAGGCGCTTCCGGCCCCGACTCAGATCACCATCAATATCAGCAACTGGTTCGTGGCTTATTATTACTACCTGGCCGGCGCTTTGGTCGGAGCCGGGGTGGCGCTCCGCGCTTATTATCACACCGACCACGGAAGAATGACCATCGACCGAATGATGCTGCGACTGCCGATTTTTGGCGATTTGCTAAAAAAGGTCGCGGTGGCGCGATTTTCCCAGAATATGGCGATTCTACTGAGTTCGGGAGTGCCTATTTTGGACGGGCTGGCCGTTACGGCGAAGACCGCCGGCAATAAAATAGTTGAAAAAGCGATCATGGATAGCCGGCTCAGTATCAGCCAGGGGAAAACAGTTGCCGAACCGCTCCGGGAGAGCAAAATTTTTCCGCCGATGGTGTGTCAGATGGTGGCGGTCGGGGAAAATACCGGTGGTCTCGATGGCATGCTGCGCAAGGTTGCCGAGTTGTACGAGGAAGAGGTGGATGACGCCGTCGCGAATCTAACGGCGATGATGGAGCCCCTGATCATGGTTGTCTTGGGAGTGATTCTGGGTGGCTTGGTCATTTCAATGTATCTGCCCATCTTCCAATTAGGTTCGCTGGTCAGTTAGGTTGGCGGGTCCGGCGGTGAAGAATGTTGTCAGGGCGTGACCTCGGCTGAGCAAAAATCTTGAGTGACGAGCGTCAAAATCTAGCGGAAAAAATAAGATGGCTGCTCTTCCTGCGGGTGGTTATCCTATCTTGTTTTTTGGGCGCGACCGCGCTCTTTCATTTTTTTAGAGATGACGGAAACCCCCATACCCTTTATGGGTTGTGGATCCCTCTGATTATCGCCTACGTGATCTCTCTCGGGTCGGGCCTGCTGCTCCCGCGGATCGGAGATCTCCGCCTCTTTGCCCATGCCCAAGTCGATTTCGATGTTCTCTTGATTACCGGCATTATCTGGATCACGGGCGATATCGCCAGCCCCTTTGCCTTTCTCTATAACCTTGCGGTCATGAACGGGGCCATTTTGCTCTTCTACCGCGGCGCCTTCTTCACGGCTGGATTTTCCAGCCTGTGCTATGCGGCCCTTTTGATCGCGGCAGAAAGCTTGCACCGGGGAAACGGGGCGCCGTCGCTGGGGCCGTCCTACATGCCGGTCGTTCTCAACGTCGGGAGCTTTTTCACGATCGCGTGGCTCGGCGGGTTTCTCGCGACGAAACTGAGCGACACCGAAAAGCTGCTCAAAGCGAAACAAAACGATTATCAAGAGCTGGAGACGCTTAAAGAAACGCTCTTGCAAGGCGTCGGCAGCGGCGTCGCCATTACCGATGCGCAGGGGCGGATCAATTATTTTAATGGCCAGGCGCAAAAGCTCACAACGCTTCAAGCGGCCAACGTCAAAGGTAAACGGCTGGATCAGATATTTCCCGGCCTCAGTTACACCTTTGAGGGAGCGCAGAATGGCAGGGTGGTGACGGACGAAATCCAGTTTGCCGCCCCCCGGGGAACCCAGAAGCAGTTGCGTCTCACCTTAGCCCCCCTGAGCAATCCCGGAAATCAACTGATCGGTTATGTGTCGATCTTTGAAGACATCAGCAAGCAGAAGGAATTCGAAGAAAAGGCCCGCTTGGAGGAAGAGCTGCGCAAAGCGAGAGAGTTCGAGCGGCGAGAACCGCGTGACGAGACCAATGAATCCGAATTTCGCTTCGAAGGCATCCTGGGCAAGAGCGGCGGGATTGAAAAAATCTATCACCTTCTGCGCAAGGTTGCCGCGGGGAACACGACCGTCCTCATTACCGGGGAAAGCGGAACGGGTAAGGAGCTGATCGCCCGCGCGATTCATTTCAACGGGCCGCGGCGAGACAAACCCTTTGTTGCGGTCAATTGTGGCGCGATTCCCGAGACTCTCATTGAAAGCGAAATATTCGGCCATGTGCGCGGCGCCTTCACGGGCGCGGTCGCGGATCATGTCGGACTATTCAAACAAGCCGATCAGGGGACGATATTTTTGGACGAGGTCGGGGAACTACCGATTCACCTTCAGGTAAAACTGCTTCGAGTGCTGCAGGAGAAGACTTTCACTCCGGTGGGAGGAAACAAGCAGATCAAAGTCGATGTTCGGGTGATTTCAGCGACGAATAAGGATTTACGCAAAGAAATGGAAGAAGGGCGGTTCCGGGAAGATCTGTTTTATCGCCTGAACGTGGTACAGGTCGTGATGCCTCCCCTGCGCGATAGAAAAGAGGATATTCCGGTGCTGGCGCAATTTTTTCTGCGCAAGTTCGCCGGCTCTCACGGCAAGCAGGTCGAGGAGATCTCGACCGCAGCGCTCATGCACCTTATGAGCTATCCTTATCCCGGAAATGTCCGCGAGTTGGAGAATATCCTCGAACATGCCGTCGCCGTCTGTAATGGAAATGTACTGGGTGACGAAGACCTTCCAGCGCACATCAAAGGGGTGCCGATCGCAGAGGAATCCGAGCTGTTCGAAAAAACCGCCCCGGGAGGGGCGGATGTATTTTTCAGTAAAGGTCTCTCCCTGGATGCGGAACTAGAAACGCACGAGAAATGTATATTGTTGGGCGCCCTCAAGCGAGCCAACGGCGTTCAGAAACGGGCCGCCGAAATACTGGGGATCAACTACCGATCCCTGCGCCACAGGTTGGAAAAGTACGGACTGCTCAATTCAAAGAACATCAACTTTGCCGTGGACCACACCGAAGTCGAGTAACAAATTTTGTCACTGGACGCGGTGCTATTTTGCGTGAACCCACCGTTTGCGACACGCCTCGGGGGAAACGGCGTCAGTCTGCGGCCGGCGCCTAAGCTTGTGAAACTAAGTTGTTTTTTTGCCGGCCCCTTGGCAACAAAACAAAAGATCTTGCGCGCCTCGATTCGCAAAACCGCAATGGCCCTACATTTGCTTCAGGCGAACTTCAACGAGTTGCTAAATCCTGGAGGTAAGGAGGTGAAGGGGTAGAAGAGCTTAGTTGATATTCCGGTAGGTCGTAAATCGAATTGTCGTTGATATCGGACTTTCACTCCGCGCGAAGTCCGACGCAAAATGAATGGGCGGCAAAAATAGACGAAGGGAGTGTTTAGAGAATGGATCAATTGAGATTACGAAATCAGTCCGGCTTTACGTTGATAGAACTTTTAGTCGTTGTGGCCATCATCGGCATCCTGGCCGCCATCGCCATTCCCCAATTTGCGGCATACCGCAGAAGGGGGTACGAATCCCAGGTCAAATCCGACCTAAGAAACGCCGCCACGGCGCAGGAAGCGTACTTCACGCAAACTTTCACCTACAAGGCTGGGGCCCTTACGAGCGGGACGCCGACCGGCTTTAATAAGAGCACCGATACCGCTCTGAATGCAGTCGTAGGTACCAACACCTTCTATATAACAGCAACCCATGTAGCCGGATGCGCCAGCGATGATGTATGGACCTTTACCAGCGCGACCGGAGCCATCACAGAAACTAGCGGCGGTTGTGACTAGTATCTAATTCCCACCGTGGTCAAATCATAGGGGAGGGGAGCGCTAGAAGCCCTCTCCCCTTTTTTTTATTTGTTCTGCTAGCCCTTAATCCGCCCGGACATGCTCCCAAACAGATACAGTTGGACCCGTGAGGGGTTGTCACTGCTTTTTTTGACGACTTTGGTCTTCTGGTTTGGCGGCGAGATGATATGGGACGGCAAAGTTCCTTTCTTCCGCGATCTGGGTCCCTACTTTTATCCCATGCGGTTCTCTTTAGCCGAAAGTCTTAAAATCGGAGAGCTGCCTTTATGGGACCGCCAAGTAGCCGCCGGGTTTCCACTGCTGGCTGATTTCCAGTCCGGTGCATTCTATCCGCCGCATGTCGTTTTTCTGCTGGTGTCTTTTTTTTCCGCCGTTGCGACGATGTTCTTGTTCCATTACCTCGTGGCTGCAACCGGGTGCTACTTTCTCTGTCGGCATTGGGGATACCCGTTCTATTTATCGATCATAGGAGCGATTCTTTTCACGTTTGGCGGAGTGATTGTATCACTCACTAACCTTCTCAATCATTTTCAAACTGCGGTGTGGCTTCCTTGGGTAGTCCTGTTGGCGGAAAGGTGCCTTCGGTCACTTTCCTGGCGCCGTTTTGTCGCCTTCGTCTGCGTGTTACTCGTGCAGCTTCTCGCTGGCTCTCCGGAGTTCTACGTGATGAGCATGGCATTGGTCCTTTTGGCCTCTGTGAGAGCCAAGCTGAGTGGTGCGGCGGTCGCGTCGTACAGCCGAATTTTGTTGCTACTGCTTGGAGGCAACTTGCTTGCTGCCAGCCTGGCAATGGTTCAGCTCGCGCCGACAGTCGAATTGTTCTTACACTCGAGAAGATCGCAGGTCATCCCATACTCCGAGGCCATGGATTGGTCACTAAATCCGGCCAATCTTTTGAACCTGGTTTTTTTGAATAAGGAGGTGGACACAAGCATCCTAGCGGGCATGAGCTTTTTTTTCCCCGGTCGCGCATCGTTATTTTTAAGCTATTACTTAGGAGCCATTTCCCTGTTCGGTGCGTGGTTCTGGGCTCTGTACAGCTCAGCCAAAGAAAGAGCCATAACACTATTGCTGATTGCTTTGACCCTCATCTTCGCTTTTGGGGGGTACACCCCGTTCTATCCCTGGGTCCTTCGTTACGCTCCGGTTTTCGCCCTTATCCGATTCCCTGAGAAATATTTTTTTTTAACCTATGGGCTTCTTTGGTTTGTTATCTTACGAGGTCTGGTTGCCTTTATGGGCAGGGATGTCTCAAAGCCAAGCCGCACTTCCGTCGTCGTATTCCCAGTCATTTTGATGCTCGTGCCCGCTTTGCTTTTGCTAACGTTGAATACCGAGTACGTGTCGCAATGGGTTGCATCCAAAGCCAATTCGGTTTCTCCGTCTTACCAGACGATCAAAGTTGCGGCGTCTGTGCTTTTGGCTGTAGAGAGGCAGGTCTTTCTCAGCATCGGCATTCTGATCCTTATTTTGGCTGCGAAAAAAAGGCTTGCCCGGACGGCCTTGTTTCAGGTTCTGCTGGTCACAGTAGTTTTCATCGATTTTGACAGAGCTCATCGAGACTACCAGTATCTTTTGAGTCCAGATTTGGTCAATCAGGGACCAAGGGTTATTTCCCGGCCGGAAAGTGATCTTGCGCGAGTCTTTTACTATCCGGGGCGAGAAACTTTACATCCCGCTCAGTACTCCGTCCTAGCTCGCCCTTCGTTCGAAGGAGCCATCTCGCTAGTTTATAACAATCTCTTGCCGAATACGGGGGTGTTCCACGGATTCCACTACTTTCAGGAGATCGATGCCTTTTCTCGGCGGCCATATCTCGCCTTCCTAAACTTTACAGACCGGGCGGACCCCGAACTGAGATTTCGTCTGCTGCGGGCCTTGAATATCAATTATGTGATCAGTTTCAGGCCATTACCCGAGCTAGGAATCACTCTCATCCGGCACTTTCCTGAATATCCCTCTTGGCTTTACAGGCTTGACGGAACGGTTCCACGTACCTATGTGGTGAGCAAAAGCATTGTCGAAAGCAACCCAACGCAAGTCTTACGGCGACTGGCATCGCCGGAGTTCGATCGGATGCAGGAAGTTGTTCTCGATCAGGAGCCAGGCATCAGGCCGCAACGTCCATTGCTGGCGACCACAAACATCGTTCGATACGGGAATCGAGCCGTCACGATTCATGCTTCTCTGAACGACTCGGGGATCCTGATTTTGGCTGATTCCTATTATCCGGGTTGGAAGGCCTACGTCGACGGCCAAGAGGCATCAATATTAAAAGCAAATTACTTCTTCCGCGGGGTTGCACTTCCCGCTGGCGATCACACCGTCGAGTTTCGCTATGACCCCCTTTCCTTCAAGATCGGTTGGGTCATTTCGCTGTTGAGCTTAACGGCCGTCGGGCTCGTGACCCTGTGGCGTTACCTGAGCAGGCGAGAAAAAGCCGGAGTTACCGCGCTCGCCTAAAAACCGCGACTAAAGGAACCCCAGCGGGGCCGATGGTCATGGCGGGTTCAGCCGATCGTAACAAAGCGCGCTCTGGCGCTGACAAGACGCTTTGGCGATTTAGCAATAAATAGTAGTCAAAGGATTGTTTGCCCGTTATCGTGATGTCCGGTCGCAGGCGGCCTTCTCTCTGATAGTACTCAAATAGGAAGCTAGCAAAAGAGGCGTTGAGGGTTGCCTGCGCCGGGAGATTCTCATTTAGCGATCGCAACAACGACGGAGTAATCGCCTCCCCGAAATAAGTCATCTCCAAACCGCGCGCATAGGCTCCCCGAATGCCGCCGACCAATCGATTATAGTAGCTCAATTGGTACGGGTGGCAGAGATATACATCCAGTGTCGCGTGAAAAAGAAACAAAACGATCACCACTGCCGGGATCTTGGATTGAACGTCTTTAACCGTGGACAACGCCTTCAACCGCTCGGCCAAGCCCAGTAACAATCTGATGATCAGGAAAAAACCTCCGCCCGCCAAAGCGGCCAAAAATGGAAACGCCGAAAGGAGTTGTCGTGCACCGTCGTGCAGGACCGCACCCGGCATCAGTCCCAGAAGAAGAGTAAAGACTGCATTAACGAAAAACAGCATCACCGCCGGAAAGCGCTCGCGAAAAAAACCCATACCGGCGACTGCGAGTAAAGCGAGCGCGAGAATGATTTCCGGTGTCGTGACCCCAACTATAAAGAATGGATAGTACCAGGGAAGCTGGTTCGTATGGTAAAGCTGCCCTAGAAAGAACACGGTAAAGCTCGTCTCGGGCCGATAGCCGCGGCTTAGCCCTTCGTAAAGAAACTCCAGAATCCTCAGACCGGGTTGATGCCACAAGTAAGGTTGAGACGCGATCATGACAAGCGGACTGACAAACAGCAGCGCGAAGACGTTATTGCCATACGCAGTCCGATAAAAGAGGTGTGCCCACAGTATCAAGGGGACGGGGATCAACACTGCGGGAAACTTCGTCGCCAGCGCAAGTCCCCAGACCAGGCCGAGAACAGCACTCCACTTCCAACTCTCCAGTCCTCGCCAAAAACAATAAGCGGTCAGAAACCACATTGAGGCGAGCGGCATGTCCGTGACCGCGATATGAGCGAACGCGAACAGATTGGGGGTGACCGCCACGGTCAAGGCCGCGAACACACCCGTTGGCACGCCAAATAGGTCGCTCGTCCAAAAATAGACAGAGGTGACGAGCAACGCGAAGAATAATGCCGGGCCGAGCCGGTAGGCAGCGAATTTATCAATGCCGGGGTAAACCAGTGTCTTTATGAGCCCGGATATGATCCGCGAGAAAGGGGGGTGTGGCACGTGATACGGATCCCAACGCCAGGCGGTCTTGACAGCGTCATCCTGGAGAGACTGGCCGGCGTTGCCGCGCGCAAGATTCTTGCCGAAATCCAGAATCCATTGGACATGCAGATCCGAAGCATGAAAATACGGCGGCTCGTCCCAGGTAACACCGTAACCGCCGGTAGTCACGGCGATCACCATGAAAGTTACCAAAAAGATGCCCGCCGCAATCGACCGTCGCGCTGAAAATAAAGGTACGCGGGCAAGGGGCGTCAATTATATCTCCCCAGATAGTGATTCAGGCGAATGGACAGGAGCCCCAAAAATGAAGAAATGACGTCCCTGGATAACTTGACCTTGCTCGCGGCGTCGTTGCGCCACGTCACCGGCACTTCCGCCACCCGATAGCCTCTTATCTTCGCGAGATAAAGAATTTCCGAATCGAAGCTCCAGTTGTGAAGCTGCTGGCGCGAAAAGAGCTCGTTGGCGACCGGTCGACGAAACCCCTTAAAGCCACAGGTGAGATCGGAATGGCGGAGACCGAGAAACAGGTTTGAAAGCCACGTAAAGACCTGGCCCATCCATTCCCTTAAGCGCGGCTGGCGCACTTCAATTCTGGCGCCGATGGTTTGCCGGGTCCCAATGGCGGCGTCGCAATGGTCTTGCAGCCGGGACATAAACAGAGGCAGCTGCTCAATCGACACCGAAAGATCCGCGTCGGAGAAAAACACATAGTCTCCACGGGCTTTAAGCATGCCGAGCTGAACCGCGGCCCCTTTGCCGCGCCGGGCCGGTTGGCTGTAAAGTCTCACCCGCGGTTCCTTGCCATAGCGCTCGTGAACAAATGGCCGGGTACCGTCGGAACTGCCGTCATCAATGATGATGACCTCAAAAGAGTGCGGCTGTGATTTTAGAAACCGCAAGATTTGCTCCAGGCTCGTTCCGATGCGCTCTTCCTCGTTGAAAGCCGGGATAATTAACGACAGATAAACGGCATCCCGTTCTTGTTGGCGGATCACCGGGATTCCTTAGATGATGGTTTCTCCAGGACAGAGATAACGGAAAGGCCGAAGGGTAACGACGAATCGAACCTATCGATGAACCACCGTTCTAGGCGCCCGATGTGAACGAGCACGGTGTTCAACCACCGCGGTACGGGGATAAAATCCGTGGAATAATTCCCCGCCTCCCGCATGAGGAGCCGCTTAAATTGTCTTACGACGATGGCGGCTGGCAGGACACACAAAAAGAAGTAGCTTATTCTTTTGACACAAAGCCCCGATTTGTTCGCCGCAGCGATCAGCGTGGAGGTCGTATATCGTCGCTTGTGGCCCAAGGCTTCATCCCAGGGGCTCCACAGCGCCATGTACGCAGGAACGGTCACGATCAACAAGCCTCCCTCCTTCAGGATCCGGTTGCATTCAGCCAGAGCACGACTATCGTCTTCGATGTGTTCTATGACATCTAGTGCCAGGACAAGATCCATCGACGCGGTCTTAAATGGCAAGACGAAGTGGGTCAGATCGACCCGACACAGCCGATTCAGCCCCCGCTTGTGACATAAGTCGAGAGATTCAGGAGACAGATCGATCCCGGTCATGTGCCATTCCGAGTCTAAAACACTCGCCGTGTAACCGGTTCCACACCCGATGTCCAATCCGCGCCGATTTAGCCTACGTGCGGTTGGGGCGGTCGATCTTAATAGGGACAAGACGGTTTCCCTCTTGCACACATGCCACCAATAGGCCGTTTCCTTCTCGTAGAGGTCCCTGTACAAGTCCGCTCGCATCGTGAGAGATCACCTCATTAAGCCTGTTTTATACAATATTTCTCAGTGGATTTGGAAAATTATCTGATGAAACGTAGTCATTGCATCGGCATTTTGAGATGGGTTTTAGTGCCACCGACACGATCATGAAGGGACTGTGCAGTAATTGTGCGAGTGCTGCGGACGTTTCGTACGCTTCCGGTATAGGCCAATACCTTCTGTCTTGAATCCTTATTCTTATTTATTGTTGGGACAACGGTAACGATGTATCCTAAGGCCGATGACATTTCTGTGAAAGGATGGCTGAGGTGCGGCTATGAGAACTGTCAAAACACAGACGTTGGTTTTTTTGTTC
>DASTOD010000579.1:0-2493 GCA_035762645.1 Binatia bacterium
GCGCTCTTGCATCAATAGACCGGGATTCTCTGTTCGTTCGTGTATCATTGGGACCGGCCTCTCTGTTCCTTCGTCTAAATGTCAGGAGGAGTTTTGATTCTAACCGCATCGAACTACCCTACTGCCTACCCTGAAAAGCTGGACGGACCGAAATTGTCAGCCCTACAATAATCGCTGTACTCAAAGACACTCCTGGCGTTGGCCGCGCGTCTTCTCGTAAATAAGACTTCCGCAACGTCAAAAGTGCCCCAAAGGTGGGAGAAGCCGCATGGAGGTAACGCTGTATTTTTTAAGAAACGATTTTGCTGGGCTTTTCCTCTCCCGCGAAATGACCATGGAGCTGCGACGGGCAGCCAACCGGTACGTCACGGAGGAGTAAATACTGAGGGGACGAAGAGCAGTTATTCAAATCATCTTCTTCCCTTTTTGTTGGTTGTCTCTCTAACGCCGACGCCGACAGCGGCGGAGCTCGCTGCTGGTTCGAAGAGCGGAGGCGATACAAAGCTTTCGAGCCCGTCAACATTCGAAACTTTTGGCATGCCTTTCGCAGCACATAAATTTCGTAAACATAGATCCAGACGAATTTAGAAAGGAGAAACTTTTATGGCAGGCAAAAATACGGCGGTCTTTGGAATATATCGGGATCAAAGCTCGTTAGAGGACGGCCTCGACGCTTTAAGGGCCGCGAATTTTCGCGCCGAGGATGTCTCTGTACTCATTCCTCAAAACGTGGGTACAAAAGATTTCGCTCACGCAAAAACCACTAAAGCCCCCGAGGGCGCGGCAACAGGCGCGGGCACGGGAGCTGCGGTCGGCGGTGTTCTGGGTTGGCTAGCAGGAATAGGCGCAATCGCTATTCCAGGTGTCGGTCCTTTTATCGCTGCTGGGCCGATCATGGCGGCTTTAGCGGGCGCCGGTGCCGGTGGCGCGATCGGCGGGCTCACAGGTGCTCTCGTTGGCATGGGCATTCCTGAATACGAAGCGAAAAGGTACGAAGGACGGATCAGGGAAGGCGGCTTTTTAATCTCGGTCCACTGTGACAATTCCGAGTGGACCAGAAAAGCGAAAAAGATTTTGGAGGAGACCGCCGCTCAGGACGTCTCATCGGCTGGGGAAGCTAACGCAGATTTCGCCGAAAGCGACAAGCCGTTGCCTCGCGGCACTCACGGATAACGGTACCGGCGAGTAGGCGGAGACAAATCTTTCTTCAGAAAGGCCCGGGCTTATCCAGCCGGGCCTTTCTGTTATCATCGCATTATTTTTCGGGGTACATCCGAGCATGCTCCTCACAGCGGTGTCGATACACGGGAGCGCCGGGGATCCCGCCGATCGATAATTCCGTCCCACGCGTTGATTGACACTCAAAAGTCCTCTGTGTTAGGCGAACAAAACTAGGCTCTCTGTCCGAGCCGGTATCACAGAGCGTTTCACAAACTCCTTCATATTGAGGAGGGATCCAATGAATCGAGGTTTACACGCGTGGATCGTCGTGCTTGCACTCACGGCCGTCGTAGCGCTACCAGGTCCGGCGGGTCGAGCCCTCGGGTCCGACAAAATCAAGTTCGCCCTTCCCGGCAATTCCATGGGCTACCTACCCCTATTTGTCGCCGTCCACAGGGGCTTCTTCAGGGACGAAGGAATCGACATTGAACTACCCCGGCTGGTTCCCGCGATGGCGCATAACGCGCTGGTCGCGGGAGAGGTTCATTATCACGGGCTGGCGGACTCGGGCCTGCGGCTTGCCGCCCGGGGATTGCCGCTCAAGGCGATCTTCTACGGCGCGGATCGGCCCATGTATTACTTGGTGGCGCAAAAGGAGATCCGCTCGGTGGCGGAGCTGAAGAACAACAGAGTCGGCGTCAGCCAATTCGGCGGCACCTCCGATCTTTCCGCGCGTCTGGTCCTGAAAAATAGCGGCGTCGAGCCCGAGAGGGACGCTCTGATTATTCAAATCGGCAGCGAGGGAACTCGCATGGCCGCTCTCAGAGCGGGATCGGTCGGGGCGATCATCGTTCCCGTGCCCGCCGTCGTACTGCTGAAACGCGAGGGTTTCAACGAATTGGCCTTTGTCGGAGACGTGGTTGAGTTCGCGAGCAACGGCTACACCACGACGGAAAAACGCCTCAAAGAGCATGCGCAAGAAGTCAAAAAAGTCGTCCGCGCGCTCTATCGCGGCCTCCGTTTCGCCAAAGAGAATCCCGAGGGAACGATAGAAGTGATTCAGCGAGAATGGAAAGTCGAGCCGGACGTGGCGAAGGAATCCTACATGGCGATCGTCAGAGCCCTGAATAACGACGGCATCATCGGTCCCAACCAGTTGAAAGTTCATTTCGACATGATCCGCAAGACGGAAAAACAACTCGGCGAGATCCCGGTGGATAAAGTCGTCGACTTTCGTTTGCTCCGAGAAGTGCGCCGCGAGCTAAGCGGCAAATAGCGCGTCCCGCACTTGTGGGGGAAGGGGCGCGGGAGGCGTAACCCCGTGCTTCGAAC
>DASTOD010000580.1:0-3071 GCA_035762645.1 Binatia bacterium
AGAAGAAAAGCTTATCCGCAATACGGCCGCTCAATTCGTGGAGAGAGAGTTGCTGTCGCGCGAGGGTGCTTATCTCAAACAGCGGGAAGCATTCTTGCCGCCGGGAGATCCGCCGCGTCGTGTGCTCGATCCCGAGATTAAAAGCCTGCTGAGCGAGCGCGCCAAGCAGGCAGGTCTTTGGAATTTGGAAATTTCCGACTCAGAGGGCGATTCACCCGTGACCGCGATCGCGCGAGTGCTCATTTACCGTGAATTTGGCCGGACTATATTGCCGTTTGAGCCGCCGCACATTCCAGCCGTCTTGAGGATGAGCCCACATGCGAAGGCGCTCGCAGAAGGGACAATGACCGCGAGTCTCGCCTTTGATCAAGTCCATAAGTCCGGCAGCCTCGCCGGCATTGAAACTCATTTTCGAGAGACGCCGGACGGCTATTGGCTGAGCGGCACTTCAGCAGACGTACTGAATCCCACGGCGGATGTTTTTCTTTTCCCGGCGAAAGAAGAGGGATCGACCCGGGCGGCGCTGTTCTTGTTGGATCGGAACACGGTGGGCTTTTCCGTGACGGAGGAAGTTGAACTCACGACCGATGAGACGGTTGCGCGCATGACGCTCCGCGAGTGCAAGATACAAAGTGACCAGTTACTGGGGTATGAATACGAAATCGGAGAGGTCATCGCCGCCGAACAGTTACGCATCGCCGCTCGCTCGCTCGGCATCGGCATGCGCTGTCTGGCCGGCTCTATTGAGCACGCGCGGAACCGCGTGACCTTCGGCAGGGCGCTGGCACAGAGACAGGCCATCCAATGGATGCTGGCCGATCTTTCTATCAACCTGCGTACCTGCACGTGGTTGACTTTGGACGCCGCCTGGAGGGCCGATCAGAGCTTGCCGTATTTTGACGCCGCTGCTCTGGCCAAGAAAAGAGCGGCCAAGATGGCGTTCGAGGCGGCGGATACGTCGATCCAGATTCACGGCGGATATGGTGTCTGCAAGGAATTTCCGTTTGAAGGGTTCTACCGCGAGGCGCGCATGATGCGTCTGCTCTATGGACGGGAAGGGGAGATGGATAGGGCGATCGGCGAGCGATTTCTGAAAGAGGGCAATGGGCACTAGGCACTAGCCAATAGAGAGTGACAGGAACGGTCTTATCTTCGTGTTGCCTAATGCCTGTTGCCTAAATGCCTGAGAGAGGGAAGGGAGCAGAGACAATGCGACGTAGGAGAGTCTGTTTTCTAAGTTACGGATCCACCGAGTATTCGAGGAAATCGGAGGCTTCGGTGTTGACCCACTATGCGGATGCCATTCGCCAGGCACTGGAGCGGGTCGGCCTGCACAAAAAGGAAATCCAGGGCCTCTCGATCACCACACAATCGAGTCCGGACTACTCGCCGCATGTGGCGGAGCAGCTTGGTTTGGAATTGGATTGGGTGCTGAACGGTGACTACGGCGGCGCCGGAGGGGTGATGAGCGTGCGCCGGGCGGCCGATGCCATTGAAGCCGGCCATGTCGATCTCATTGTTCTCGTTGGGGGCAACTCATTCGACAAAAGCGTTCCGCAGCAGCGGCCGCTCGAGTATCAGCGTGCCAATTACGTCGATGTTTACGGCTACGGCGGTCCGAATACTCTCATGGCACTGGTCCAACGGCTCCACATGGATAATTTCGGCACGACTTTGGAGCAGATCGGCAAGATCGCGGTGGCTCAGCGGCAGAACGCGCTCAATAACCCGCAAGCCTTGTTCCGCGATCCGATGACGATGCAGGATTATCTCGACTCCCGGATGATCTCCGATCCGATTCGTTTGTTTGATTGCGTGATGCCCTGTTCCGGGGCGGAGTGCATCATCCTTGCCTCGGAAGAGAAGGCGAGAAAGATCACGGACAAATTAGTTTACCTGCTAACGGACGCTGAGAAGATTCACTACCAGGTCGGCAACATGCTGCCGGATAAGACAACGTTCGGTATGAAACTGGTGGGGGATCGGCTTTTCAACGAAGTTAAAAGAGAAGATATCGACCTGTTCGAAATTTACGACGACTACCCGATCGCTGTCATGATTCAGATTGAGGATCTCGGCTACTGTAGAAAAGGCGAGGGGGGAAAGTTCGTCGATGCTCACGACCTAACATACAAGGGTAATTTTCCTGTCAATACCGGGGGCGGCGAACTTTCGGTCGGGCAGGCCGGATTAGCCGGCGGGTTCCTTCATCTCGTCGAAGCTCTGCGACAACTGAGGGCGGAAGCGGAGGGACATCAAGTCAAGAAGGCGGAGCGCGCCTTGGTCACCGGCATCGGGTGGTTAAACTACGGGCGTAATCTGGGCACAACCGCCGCGTTGGTCATGGAAAGGAGAAATTGATGGCCGAGGCAGCTCTACCCAAGAAGAGTCTTCCGAAGATCAACCCTATCGATCAGCCTTATTGGCAGGGCGCTGCCGCGGGCAAGCTTCTGATTCAGAAATGCAACGATTGTGGAAAGCTTCAGTTCTATCCTCGCCCGGTCTGTGTCGATTGCTTTAGTGGTAATCTGGATTGGGTCGAGGCATCGGGAAAAGGTAAGATTCATAGCTTCACCTGGGTGCGCGTGCCGCGAAATCCGGCATTTAGAGAGGAAGTTCCGATTTGCTATGTAAATATCATCCTGGACGAAGGAATCATCATGGAGAGCCGCCTCGTGGGAAGGGATGTAGAAAAGGTAAAACGCGGCGATCGAGTAAAGGTTGCCTTTCAACAAACCACCAGTCCGGAGATCAAGCTCCCGGTCTTTGAGCTAGAGGGACAATGAAGCCCCTCACCCTTCCCTCTCCCCGAAACGGGGCGAGGGGAAAAGAGGGTAATAAAAGAATTAGCGGGTCAGGCTGGCGACACAGTTTCTTACACTCCCAAATTATCATTCCCTCTCCCGCTGGGAGAGGGTCAGGGTGAGGGCTACTAAATGCAGGTCAATCGGTTGCTAAGAAACAGATCTCGGAAACTACGCCGCGATCAGACCGACGCCGAAAGTAAACTCTGGGGACGTTTACGTGCGCGACAGCTTTGTGGTGCAAAATTCCGCCGCCAACATCCGTTA
>DASTOD010000581.1:0-3235 GCA_035762645.1 Binatia bacterium
TTTATTGCTTTTAAAAGTGGTGGCGAGGTGATGACGAACCTGCTAGGGAGTCATATCGATGTCGCCTCGGCAAATCCCGGCGAGGGGCTGACACAGATCCAGGCAAAGAAAGCCCGGGTCCTGGCTGCCGCAAGCGCCAAGCGGCTTGCAAGCCTGCCGGATGTGCCGACGTTGCGCGAGTCGGGCATCGATGTCGTCGCCACGCAGTGGCGTGGGGTGGCGGCGCCGAAGGGCCTCCCGAAGGAGGCAGAGGCTGCGCTGGTCTCTGCTTTTAAGCGTCTCTCGGATTCGAAGACGTGGCAGGAAAAGTATCTTACGGAGAACAACCTTACTCCTTATTATATGGCGCCGGAGGCGTTTCGGCGCTACCTCGACGACGATACACAAAAAACGCGTCAGATACTTACCGAGATGGGTTTGATCAAATAGCAATTTGGCTTGTGGCATATGGCTGATGGCATATGGCATAGGGCGCATCGGTTGGGAGCATGAGCCATAAGCCATACGCTATAAGCCGACTTTCGGGGCTAATCGTCGCCGGGCTCGGAGTTGCTGCCTGCATCCTCGCCCGCCGCCTGCCGGCTCAGACAGGCTTTGGCCTCGGCCCGGCATTTCTCCCTTTCTGGACGGGCGTTGTGCTTTCCGCTTGTGGCCTCTGGCTCTGTGTTCGCGGGGCTCCGGACCCCGAACTCTCTTGGCCGAGTTCTCGTGGGTTGACGCGCGCGGCGTCGGCCCTTCTCCTCCTCCTTCTTTACATGCTTGTGTTCGAGCCGCTGGGCTACCTCATGAGCACCGCGATTTTTCTTGTGGTCGGAATGTTGCTCCTTGAGCCGGTCCGTCCCAGCCGCGTGTTCGTCTTTGGACTCGTCAGCGCGGCATTCCTCTTCGTGCTCTTCCGCACCTGGCTCCGCATACCGCTTCCCAGTGGCGTACTGGGTTGGTAGGACGCCGCTGTGGAGATAATCTCCGCGCTCCTGTCTGGTTTTTCTACGGCACTTCAGCCTGTCAATCTCGCTTACTGCTTTCTCGGCGTGTTCGCGGGAACGCTCATCGGGGTGCTCCCGGGCATCGGACCGGTTGCCGGGGTAGCAATGCTGATTCCTTTCTCGTTTGGGATGAACGCGACCACGGCTATGATCATGATGGCTGGAATTTATTACGGCGCGATGTATGGAGGATCGACGACGTCAATTCTAGTCAATCTTCCGGGAGAATCCTCTTCCGTGGTGACCTGCCTCGATGGCCATGCCCTCGCTCGACAGGGACGCGCGGGCGCTGCTTTGGGAATGGCAGCCTTTGCCTCCTTCATCGCCGGTACGCTGGGTATTATCGGGCTCATGCTGCTCGCCAAGCCGGTGGCGGCATTGGGTCTTCGTTTTGGTCCACCCGAGACATTTGCGCTGACCTTTTTTGCTCTTACGCTCGTGACCGGCTTGGTCGGCGCGTCGCCGGTGAAGGGAATCGCAGCAGCGGCATTCGGGATGCTCCTCGGCATGGTCGGTCTCGATCCCATGTCCTCGGAGGAGCGCTTCACTTTTGGCGCGCTCCACCTCGCCGACGGCCTTTCATTCATAAGTGTGTCGGTTGGCCTTTTTGCGGTGGCGGAAGTTCTCGAAAGCGTAGAACGCGACCAGCAGATTGTGCTCTATAAGGAGCGTATTTCGAATCTGCTTCCGACCGCGAAAGACTGGCTCGCCTCGAGAGGCGCGCTCTGGCGCGGGACGGTTGTCGGGTTCCTGGTGGGAGTGTTACCCGGCGCCGGCGCAACGATTGCCTCGATGCTCGCGTACGCTCTGGAGCGACGTGTGTCGCGCCAGCCGGAACGCTTTGGTCGCGGCGCTATCGAGGGCGTCGCGGCGCCGGAGGGGGCGAACAACGCCGCGACAGCGGGCGCACTGGTTCCGCTTCTGACCCTCGGCATTCCGGGATCGGGGACAACCGCCGTCATGCTTGGGGCACTCATGATCCACGGGCTTCGCCCCGGACCGCTCCTCTTCGAGCAGCGCCCTGACTTTGTCTGGAGCGTCATCGCCAGCATGTACGTCGGAAACGTCCTTCTCCTGATCTTGAACCTACCGCTGATCGGTCTATGGGTGCGGCTGCTTCGCATCCGCTCGAGCGTGCTGCTACCGCTCATTATGGCGTTCTCTGTCACGGGGGTATTTGCCGTCAACAACAACGTAACGGAGGTCGGGGTGATGCTTGTCTTTGGCGTGATCGGCTACGCGATGCGCAAGGGCGGCTTTCCCGCAGCGCCCGTGGTCCTGGCGCTTGTCCTGACGCCGCTAATGGAGACGGCGCTTCAGCAGTCGTTGCAGATGTCGCACGGCTCCTTTGCCATCTTCTTCACGCGTCCGATCGCCGCAACTCTGGTAGTGGTCGGACTCACTTCGCTCGCGCTGCCGGCAGTGCGGGGCGCCGCCAAATGGCTCCGGCCAGCATCCGTCAGCGGCTAAGCGGACTTCCGATGAGAGAGACTAACCGCGTCTCTTCGCCTGACGCCTCTTAATCTCATTGAGGGGAAGCCTTACTTTGCTCGCAGCCGCTTTGTCGATCATTTTCCGAAACGAGGGGGAGTACTGCAGCATTAAGGCGGCGAATTCATCCTCGTCATAAGGCACAAGAAAAGCTTTCATTTGGCCATTCTTGGTGATGACTATGGGTTCCTCTCGGCACATTTCAACGTACTTACTCAATTGGTTTTTTGCCTCATATATCGGAATTGTTTTCATAGCCCTTGGCCTCCTTGTAAAATTCATCTTCTTCGTCCTTTGATAAGATCCTTAAGATTGTAACTTCGTCAGATTGGACCTGATAGAATACCCGGTATTCGCCTATTCTTAGGCGGTAGAGACTCTCGAACCCTCTCAATTTCTTTACGCTGCTTCGCGTAACATCTTCAGCCCTTTGCAGTAGAATCGCGTCGATGCGTTTTGTGATCTGTTTTGCATAAAATTTCTTAATCTTGTCCAAATCATCCACTGCATCCTCTGTAAAAACCACCTCATATCTGGCCATAGTTGAAGCTAGCCTATTATCTGGCCAATATCAACTTGCTTTAGCAAGGTTGACTCGGGTTGAGATCAAAGATCGTAATCTGATAGTCTCCGCCCCGTAAGTTACTCGGCGAGTATAAGAGGTTCTGCCGCAAGCTCTTGGTGTTACGGTCCTACGGTCTGTTTTATCGTGGAAAAACAAGGCGATTAACGAACCTCGCTGACCAGCTCTGGGAGCC
>DASTOD010000582.1:0-9315 GCA_035762645.1 Binatia bacterium
GATTTCCCTTCCCTCGGGCGTTTGCAGATTCAATGTCACGCTTTTTTTGCCCCGGTTATAAGCCCAAAAGTTTGGCTGGTCTCCGCCGAAATCCCAACCGCGAAATGGATCGCCGCCCTTCGGATTTTCGATCTTGATCACTTCGGCTCCCATGTCGGCGAGCAGCATGGCGCCGTACGGGCCGGAGATAAAATTACCCAGCTCTAACACTCGGATTCCTTCCAAGACGCCGTTCATGTTTGTCTCCTCTTTAATTAGATTCTCTTTGAACATTTCCCGCATCAGTTACTGACAGCCGCTGAAAGCGGTCATTCCCGAATGCTTCTATCGGGAATCCAGACCGTCTGCCCTTCACTGGAAGGCAACAGGCAAGCGAAACTGTGACCTGGACCCCCGATAAAAACATTCGGGGGTGACGCTCCGGAATAAATTCTCATAATATGTTTTCATACCTCGCGGGGTATTCCAGAGACGTTCTGATTCCGACTACTGTCTGACCTCTGCGCTTTTTTTATCATAGTTGGACAGCAGGCCCCAATTCAGATAATGGGTTAGCAAATCTTGGCGCAACAAGAAAGAACGCGATGAGTACGCCACCCGCTGTCACCCATACCTTTGCCCGTTTCGTAGCGAAGACAGATTATTCGGATATCTCCGACAAAGCTCTGGTCCAGGCGAAGCTTCACATCCTCGACGCGCTGGGAGTGGCGCTGGCCGCCGTTGCAACTCCGGTCGCATCGATCGCAGTCGATTATTGCAAAAGAGCCGGCGGAGGGCCGGAGGCCACCCTCTGGGGAAGTCATGCAAAACTTTCGGTTCCGACGGCCGCCTTCGCCAACGGTCTTTTGGCTCACGCGCTGGATTATGACGACTGGGACGCCTTCATCAATGCCGGCCATCCCACGTGCATGGTGCTCGGCGCGGCCTTGAGTCTGGGTGAATTCGCCGGCGCGTCAGGTAAAGAGTTATTGAAGGCCTATGTGTTTGCCATCGAAGTTCTCGCAAAGATCGCGGCCGGCTCGCCCAACCTGCACGAACGGGGTTTTCATAGCACTCCGGTCTGGGGCAGTATCGGCGCAACGGTCGCGTGCGCCAGTCTCCTTGGACTTCAAGACGATCAGATCAAGGCAGCTTTGGGCATCGCGGCTTCAGGCGCGGCCGGCATTCACCGCCAGCAGGGCTCCATGGTAAAACCATTTCACGCCGGCAATGCCGCGCGCCATGGCGTGGAGGCGGCTCTACTGGCGGAAAAAGGTTTCACCGCCGATGCCGCCATCATCGAGGCGCCCCGAGGTTTTTGCGACACCTTTTTCGGCGACGGCGCTTGCGACTACCAACAGATGGTCGACCGCATCGGCAAACCCTACTTTCTGGAATCTCCGGGCCTCGGCCTAAAACTTCATCCCTGCAGCGCGCCGCAATTTCTCGCCGCCGACGCGGCCCTCCATTTGAGGCAATCACACGCCATTCGCTTTGCCGATGTGGCTGCCATGGAGGTGCGCATCCCGCCGCTACGCTACAAGCGCCACTATCATCCCGAAGTCAAAACCGGGCTGCGCGGCAAATTCGCCATCAACTATGTCGTCGCCGTCGCTCTCCTTGACGGAAAATTGGCGATCGAGAGCTTCACGGATGCGAAGGTCAATGACCCGCAAGTTCAGGACGCGCTCGGCAAAGTGCGGGTCATTGTGGATGAAAGCATTCCCGAGCCGGGGCCCTACTGTCCGGTCAGCGTGGAGTTGAAGGACGGATCTCGCTTTACGCACACCGCGACGATTGCCAAAGGCCATCCCGAAAATCCGCTGACGGAAGAAGAGATCTTAAGCAAGTTTCGCAGCAATGCCGCAAGCGTGATTTCGCAAACCCAGGCGGAGGATCTCATCGGCGCCGTTTTGCGACTTGAAAGAATCGAGGACGTGCGCGAGCTGGTGACTCTCCTCGCTTGTGCAACCTGAAACCAGAAACTAATTCCTTAGGTTGGGCGGGTGGACATGTTTTCTTGATTGGAGTAAGTGAGTTTTTAACAGGCTGTTGCCCCGTCTTGAGACTCAAAATGCCTACCGGCGCCCTTGAAGGAACTGTCGTCATTGATCTCAGCGGCCATGTGGCCGGACCCTATGCGAGCAGTCTGCTCGGCGATTTGGGCTGCGAAGTGATCAAAGTGGAAGTGCCGGGCGAAGGCGACACCCACCGCGGCCGCAACCCTAAATATGCCGGTTACGGCCCGAGCTTCCGCGCGCTCAATCGAAACAAGAAAAGCCTGACCCTGAACCTGCGACAAAAGAGGGGTGGAGTGATTCTGCTCCAGCTCTTAAAGACGGCGGACATCTTGATCGAAAATTTTCGCCCGCCGACCAGAAAGCGTCTGGGTCTCGATTACGAAGAGTTATCGAAGCTCAACCCCAAGCTGATCCACTGCTCGATCTCCGGTTTTGGCCAGAGCGGGCCCTATCGTGACAAGCCCGGCTTCGACACCATCGGCCAGGCGCTGAGCGGCATGCTGAGTTTGGTGACTGACTGTGACAATCCCAAAGTCGCCGGCTTCTCGATTACCGATCATTCCTCCGGCATCTTCGCCGCGCACGGAATCCTGGCGGCTTTGCTGGCGCGCCAGAAAACCGGCTGCGGCCAGTTTGTCGATGTGTCCCTGCTTCAGGTGAGCCTGGCCTTCATCGAGTCCCATGTCGCCGATTATTTAAACGGCGGCGAAGCGGTTTCGCGCGACAATTTTCCGCGCGGCCGGATTTACTGTCTGATCGCGAGCGACCACAAGCCTCTGGTCGTTCATCTCTCGGGTCATCAAGCCGCCTGGGAGGGACTGCTCAAAACGGTGGGGCGAACCGAGTTGCTGGGGGACGCGCGCTTTGCAACCAGAAAAGACCGCGCCGAGCGTCACTGGGACATCGTCAAAATCCTGCAAGACACTTTTGGCACGCAGCCGCGCGACTACTGGTTGCCGAGATTGGATGCTAACAGCGTACCCAATGCTCCCATCAATAGCATCCAGGAAGTTTTCGCGGATCCGCAGGTAAAACACATGGGAATTCCCAAGGAGATTCACCATCCCACGATGGGCGCAACGCACTTGATCGGCAGCCCCATTAATCTCTCCGGCACACCGGCACAGTTCTTCAGGCCGGCCCCGCTGCTGGGGGAACACACGGCAGAAATATTACAAAGGCTCGGTTACGATGAAGCTGTAATCAAGGATTTGCGCGTCAATGGAGTGATATGAATCAGTTTCGAGTTTCGGGTCTCGAGTCTCGTGTCCCCCTCTCCCCAGAAGCCAAAACCCGTAACTCGAAACCCAAAACTGCAGAAGCAGTCTAGAAGGAGAGTGTTATGGATTTTAACGTTCAAGCAGATCCGCCCGAGATGGTTCCGTTTCGTCAGGAAGTCGGCGCGTGGATGAAAGAAAATATGCGCGGCGGCGAGCACCTGCGCTGGTCGGCTTCCTGGTCGACGCGTGAAAACGACGAGGAGTACCGCTTCCGCCGTAATCTCGCCAACAAGCTCGGTCAAAAAGGCTGGCTGTTTCCAATGTTTCCCAAAGAGTACGGCGGCGCCGGGCTGACTCTCCATCACCAGATGGTGCTCGAGACAGAACTCATCAAGTATGGGCTGAACCTGTCCCACGTTTTCTATACGCTCGCTCGAATCGTCGCGCCGGTTTTGCTCAAATGGGGAACCGAGGAGCAGAAGCGGGAATTTCTCCCGCCGATGACGCGCGGCGAAATCTCCGTCTGGCAGGTCTTGACCGAGCCTCAAGGGGGAAGCGACGTAGCCAACTGCGCCACCAAGGCAATCCGCGAAGGCGACGTTTATGTGGTCAATGGACAAAAGGTCATGGTCGGGCATCACCTGCCGCCGGACTATCTATGGACGCTCGTCTGCACCAACCCGGCAGGGAAAAGGCACGAGAATCTCGGCTGGTTGCACATCCCGGCGCACCTTCCCGGTATAACGATCCAGCACATGCATTTGATGATGGGGATCAAGAATGCGGTTTTCTTCGACAACGTGCGCGTGCCGGCGAAATATCTGGTCGGCGGCGAAAACAACGGCTGGAAAGTCGCGAATACCCACCTCGAGCTCGAACATGGCGGCGACGGTCGAGTCGGCGTCGACCCGCTGGTGGAGCGCGTCGTGGCTTACTGCCAAAAGACCGGCGTCGGCGGCAAAGCGCTGATTGACGACGACCGAATTCGCGACACGATCGCCGACATGATGATCGAGCTGAATACGCTCCGGCGGTTTAACCAGCGCAATTTTTGGCATCGCTTCGCGCGTAAACCTCACCCCTATGGCGGGGCGCAGCAACGATACTTCCAGCGCATGGCCCGCCTGAGAAACGGCGAACGGCTGCAGCAGATCATGGGGGCCGACGCGCTGGTTCAGGATCTTTCGGTTCATGAAGTGGTCGACTTCGAGTACGCGGTGCGCACCGGGCCGGGCCAGTTGCATGGCGGCGGCACGCTCGATACCGATCGCCTGGTGTTTGCGCGCCGCGTCGGTTTGGGGCGTCCCACACAGGAGAAAGCGCCCGAAACGATCTAAAACTGCCGTCTCGAGTCTCGGGTTTCGGGTCTCGAGTTCCCTCCCCCAACCCGAGACGCGACACGCGAGACCCGAGACCAATTGTTAGGAGCAGTTTATGGACTTAACGCTTACTGAAACTCAAGAGATGTTTAAAAAAGTTGCCGGCGATTTCGTCAAAGCGGAAATACCCGCTCATCGGATGACGCAATGGTACCGCACGAAGGAAACGTTTCGGCCGGATATTTATCGCAAGGCGGCCGAACTGGGCTGGTTGGGAATGCTGTTGCCGGAGCAGTACGGCGGTGCCGGGGCCGGCTACACCGACTGCGCAGTCGTCTTTGAGGAACTGGGACGCGGCCCGGTCCCAGGGCCATTTTTTTCCGCCGGCACTCTGGGCGCTCAGATCCTTTTTGAAGGCGGCTCGGAGGAGCAGAAAAAATCGCTGCTGCCCGACGTCTGCAGCGGCAAGACCGTCCCCATCCCGGCCATAAACGACCAAGCGGCCTACTGGGGACCGCAAGCCATCGAGACCCGGCTTACAAAATCGGCGGGAGGTTTTGTCCTGGAGGGCACCAAGCGCTTTGTCTTCGATGCCCTCGCGGCAACGCACTTTATCGTTGCGGCGAAGACCGAAAGCGGTCAAATGGCGCTGGTGATGGTCGATCGCGCGAGCGCAGGCTTAGCCATTGAGCCTCTCGTCGGGTTCATGGTTTCGGGCGCCGAAGTTCGTTTCGATAACGTGGCAGTGCCAAGCTCGCATGTCATCGCCGCAACCAGCGGCTGGCAGGTTCTCGACGCGGCCCTCGAAAAGACCTTGCCCATTCTTTGCGCTTATCAAGTAGGCGCGTGCCAGGAGATTTTTGATTTTACGGCCGAGTACACCCGCACTCGGGTGGTTTTTGGGCAGCCCATCGGCCGCTTTCAGCGCGTCCAAGATCACTTTGTCGAGTTATCGATTCATCTTGACGCCGCGCGCTGGGCGACCTATGAAACCTTGTGGATGCTCGATAACGGCATGCCGGCAAAAGCCAGCGTGCATGAAGCCAAAGCCGTCGCAAGCGACGGTTACCACCAGGCGTGCAACTACGCGCATATGGTTTTCGCCGGCCCCGGTACGGACTACGGCCATCCACTGATGGCGCACAGCGTGCTCGCCCATACGCTTTACCAATATTTGGGCGCGCCTGCCCATCACAAACGACTGATGTTGGACGCGCTCTATCCGCGGGCGTAAGAATAGTTTTTGAGTGGTCTCGTGCTTTGGAACTCGCGGTCAGGCGACCCGTTTATGATCGTCGCCACGAAAGGAGAAAACGATGAAACGAAATAAAATGCGAGCGCTATTTGCGATTGCGGCCTGCTTCATTTCAACCGCCGTGGCGCCCGCTGGCTTTGCCGCGGAACGCGCGCCATTCTATCAAGGCAAGACATTGACCGTCTTGATCAACTTTGCCGCCGGAGGACCGACGGACATCGAAGGCAGAGTCCTGGCAAAGCACCTGGCGAGACACATACCGGGACAACCCGCCGTCGTGGCCCAAAACATGGGAGGCGCCGCCGGCGTTATCGCGACCAACTATCTCGGAGAAGTATCGAAGCCCGACGGGCTGACGGTCGGTTACTTTACCGGCAGTCTTTTTCATCAACAGACGCGCAACCCCAGCTTGCGCGTCGACCTCGGCAAGTACGGATTTATCGCTGCGGTACAGGGTGTCACGATCTCTTACATACGCTCGGACGTTCCTCCCGGAATCAAGAAACCGGCCGACTTCGTCAAGGCGCAACGGTTCAAAGCGGCGGGCTTGAGTTTCGACAGCTCCAAGGATGTGCGCTTTCGGCTTTCGTTTGATCTGTTGGGACTGAAATACGATTACGTCACCGGTTATAATTCCAGCTCCGAGGCGCGACTTTCCGTTCAGCGCAACGAAACGCAATACCATGATGAGACGCTGCCGGCGTACCGGGCAGCGGTAGAGCCGCAAATGGTGAAACCGGGAATGGTAACCGCGCTCTATTACACCGATCTAATTTCGCCCGACGGCGAGGTCATGGTCAGCCCCGAGGTGCCTGAGCTTTTGCCCTTTACTCACTTTTATAGGGAAATTTTCGGCAAGCCGCCTTCCGGGATAAAATATGAGGCCTTAAAGGCTGCCAACATGTCGAGCACGAATCTGACTCGGCTCGTCTTGGTGCCGCCGGGCTCGCCGCCTGAAGCGGTTGCGGCCCTGAGGCAAGCGGTTACCTCGCTTTCCAAGGATTCCGATTATCTTGCTGAAGCCATGAAGACCATGCGTTTTCATCCACGGTTCGAGATCGGGGATCAAGGAGAGCGGCTGTATCGAAGGGTAACGCAAAGCTCTCCGGAAGTGCTTGACTTTATCCGCCAATACATCGACGAGATCAAAAAGTAATCCCGTGGATCACTCCGCCTATGAAAGGAGCTTGGACTAAGATGAAAACGCTTGGTCTGGCGCTGCTGCTTCTGTTGTTCGTACCTTCCGAGGCACGGGTGCAGGGCCGCGCGCCCGCTACCGTCTCCGAGCTTGTAACCTACAGCGGTAAAGATCGCGAGCAGATGTTATACGGAGGCGCCAAAGCGGAGGGTAAGGTAGTCTGGTATACCTCTTTGGCCGGCGACTCTTATAAAGCCATGATGAAGGCCTTCGAGAACAAATATCCGGGGGTCAGGATCGAGGCCTACCGCGTTTCCGGCTCCGACATAACGACGCGAATGATGGAGGAAGCCAAGGCCAAGCGTCCGATTGCCGATACCGTCGAGACCACGGAAGCCAACCTGATGTTCATGCGCGAGGCCTTTCTCCTTCGCCCGTATCACTCGCCACACTTCGCCTCTTATCCCGAAGATTCCAAAGAGAAAGCGGAAAGGGGTCTTTACTTCTGGGCCATCGCTCGAGAGTCTTACATCGGCTTTGCCTATAACAAGAATCTTCTCTCCAAGACCGCCGTGCCGAAAGATTTTGCCGGGCTGCTCCATCCCGAGCTCAAAGGCAGAATGGGCATGACCATCAGCGATCCGAGCTACAAAGTCATCGGCGCCATGATCAAAACGAAGGGCGTGGAGTTCGTAAAGAAGCTCAAAGTTCAGCAAATCAGCATGCACACGATCATTCCGCCGGCATTGCTCGACCTCATCGCGTCAGGCGAGGTCTTGGCCTCACCGGCAATCTTCCGTAATCACGTTTTGGTCGCGATCCAAAAAGGCGCGCCCGTGGATTGGGTCCCCCTCGATCTGGTGCCGACGAATGTGGGCGGCGCGGCGGTGGCGGTCCAACCGCCCCACCCTCATGCCGCGCTGTTGCTCGCTGACTACCTTTTGGGTCCGGAAGGCCAGGGTGTCTTACAAAAGTATCACTACGGCACGGCCTCGAAGGACTACGGCTTCAAGCGCTGGCGCCCCGATCACGGAACGACGACGACCAAATATGAAAAGGAACTGGAACGTTGGGAGAAGCTTTCGCGTGAGATTGGGCGCAAGGGAGCTTGATTGAGTTGGCAAGCGATTCTGATGTATACAGGCCGTTGCAAAGTTTCGAACTAGTTTGGCGGGCTTCGAGTTGAACCCGAGACCCGAAACTCGAGCCTCGAGACCAAATATAGGGGTTGCTATGTTGATGATGAACCCGGCGCAGTGGCTGTTTCTGCTGACGGGCGTCACCCTCGCGTATCTGGTTCTGCCGCCGTTTTTCTTCATCCTTCACACGAGCCTCGTAACCGATCGGGGTCTTCAGGCCGGTACTTTCACCTTTCAGCATTTCGAAAACATCGTCGAGTCTTTCTCCGATGTTCAGACCCTGCTGGCGAACTCGCTGATTTTTTCCGTCGGTAGCGCCGCCGTTGCACTGGTCTATGGGACCATCCTCGCGTGGCTTGCCGAGCGCAGCAATGCACCGTTTCGCAAGCTCGTCTACGTGTCGGCTTACGTGTCGTTCGCGATACCCGGCATCATCAAAGTCGTGGGCTGGATCATGCTCCTCGGGCCCAAGGCGGGCATCTTGAACACCGCCTTTGTGGCGACGATGGGCCAGCCGCTGCTCAATATTTTTTCATTACAGGGAATGATTCTCGTCGAAAGCTTTTTATGGATCCCCATCGTCTTTCTGCTCATGGCGACGCCGTTTCGTTCCATGGATCCTTCATTGGAGGAAGCGGCAACGACGGCCGGAAGCAGCGGCTGGCAGGTTTTCAGACGGGTCACCTTCCCCCTGGCGCTGCCCAGCGTGCTTGCGGTGCTCATTCTCACCTTCATCCGTTCGTTGGAGGCGTTCGAGATACCCGCGCTGATCGGCATCCCCGCCGGGATCGAAGTGCTGACGACGAAGATTTATCTGCAGATCAGAGGCGGTTTCATCCCGAAATACGGCGAGGCTAGCGCCTATTCGATCATACTCATTGCGCTCGTCGCTCTCGGCCTGATCCCCTACTACCGGATTACCAGCAAGACCTACAAGTTTACGACCATCAGCGGCAAAGCCTATCGCCCGCACCGGATCGACCTGGGGCGATGGCGCTGGTTGGGCGGTGCTCTCATGCTGTTTCTCCCGCTCCTCCAGTTCCTGCCCGTCGCCGCCATCGCCTGGTCCTCGCTCTTGCCTTTTGCCCAGGCGCCTTCGCGTCGCGCGTTTTCGCTGATCAGCCTGAACAACTATCGGAGCGCCTTTGCCGACAGCAGTATCGTCGGTTCGATCTTCAACAGTCTCACCGTGAGCGTCACGTCTGCATCGGTCGCCATCGTCGTCACTTTTGTCGCGGCCTGGT
>DASTOD010000583.1:0-8972 GCA_035762645.1 Binatia bacterium
AAAGCGGCGATTTTAGCGCTGATAGCCACGGGCGGGTCATTTGTTAGTGCCGTGTTCGGGCTCTTGAAATCACTCCGGCTGTTAATATGTCGCGCACCAACACGGAAAAAACCAAGGGGGCAACGATTGTCTTTCTTCAAGTCATGAATCGTTCGCCACTTCCCCCGTAGAGGGGCGGCGCAAACTCCGTTCCAGCAAAAAATCTGGCTTGCTTTAGGAGAACATTCGAGAATGGGACAAAGTGCCGGAAAAGAATCCCATTTCTGAGAAAAGAACTTTGCTGGATCTCGGATGCCCAGTCATTGTTGTAGGAGAATCCATCCAAAGAACCGGTTACTCAAAGCGGCCTTTGCCGAAAACCGCGAGATTTTTTGCGCTTGGCATATCTCTTGCCGTAGCAAGGAACTAAAGGGAGGTCGGCATGCGGAGGAGGAATCTCCAAGCCGCTAGAGCGCTTGTTGTCGCGATCGTCATTAGCCTAACATCTGCCGCGCTAGCTCTGGCCCAGGGTTCCAGGGTCGAGCATACCAAGCTCAGCCAGAGCGAACTCGAGGCATTCGCCAAATGTTACGTTCAAGTCGGGAAGATTCTCTACGCCTACGAGTCGCGCGTGCAGCACGCTCGGACCGCCGAGGAAGGTAAGGATATCTACAAGGAAGCGGTCTCGAAGATGCAGCGCGCCCTCAACGAGCAAGGACTGACCGCGGCTCGCTACGTTGAGATTTTCGAGATCGCACGCGCTGACGACACTCTGCTTGAAACAATCGTGCAACTGATCCGTGAGGTGAATTGGTAGGTAGTTAGTTGCGGTGGCTCAACGGCAGGCCTTTTCGAGTGTGCGCGTCCCCGCGGACGTCTGCTGCTGCTCATCAATCCATGCTCGAGCCATTTCAACGCCGAACCTCTCAGCGTCGTCGGTTGTTTCAAACAAGACCACCGAATCCTTCAAGATTTCCCACGCCACGGCAGCATCGCTGTTCCAACTTATAGTAGCCACAGGCCTCCACAGCTTTCTATCTTCCTCGAATTGACCGTCAGCAACGATCAGGTGATCCTTGTACCGTAGCGAAACCATGCTGTCCTTCCTTGTCTCTTGTCTTCGCTTAGAGTGCAACGCCCATGCCACGGATAAACCCCATCTGAAACGCCTGAGCGGCCACGGTTGTTTTCTTCATGAGACGTTCGAGCCGGTTCGCTGCTCGTCTTCTGTTGCCATCATGCAACAGTGGCCGGTCATGGGGCAGCCGGTTCCTTCCATTCATTTCGGTGGCGCCGTAAAAACAGCGTTGCTTCAACTGTGAAGCGCCAATCGGCAGCTCGAGAGGACAGGCCGCAGGAAACGCAAACCGCCGGTGAAATCTGCCGAACTGGGTAGAGCCGCGCGGGCTAAACTACCCGGTTCTGATTTGTCTCGCGCAAAATCAGGGCATCTCTGCGGGCGGTTTAGCCAGATCCCCGCGGCCCTTCACTTCGAAACTGATAGATATTTTCAGCGCCTGGACGCCTCGGCCTGAGGTTTGCTGTAATACGTGCGGCGGAGAGTCGCACGTGGCCTTCGAATTCAAAAACAAAAATGGCGACCTGACGCTTGCCGGTCTGCTAGCGCTCACGATCGGTTCGCTTGGGTTAACCTTGATAGCGGCGATCGGCATCGTCGCCATCTTGGCTTTTGCCTTCGGTGCGTTTGTCGGGGATTGAGACGAGAGCGGCCGGATCCGGTTCCGCTTTTAGCGACACATATCGATCCACGATTTTCCGAGTTCTATCCCGAACGTCTCCGCCTCTGCTTTGGTTTTGAATCCGTCACGCGGCGCATTCAATCTTTCGGTCTCGTGACGGGAATCGACCTTCCAGGTGATTTCAATCTTCACCGTCCAAAAGCCGGTGGCCCGGTTTACACTGCAATGTGGGGTGATGGAATGGCTTTTATATGTAAAGTTGGTCACTGGAGCCTTTCTCGAAACTATAATCGACAACGTATTGGACGAGCCGGCGGGAAGATTGTGAACCTTCCTCAAGCTGCTGTGAACGTTGGCAAGGCAAATGCCAACAAGAATCAGGTCCCGGTTTGGGTCAAAAGCGTCTAATTGAACTTCTAAGGTAGCTGAGGCCCAGGCAAGCCGATGAAATTATGTACAGCCGTGTCGAGCCTCCCTAACAAATTTGGACCCTACGGGAAGATGGGCCGGCGGAGGCAAAAAAGGCAGAATTTGCGAAACCGCCGGTTAAGATCGGACGACCCTGAGTCTAACGCGCCACCAGGATTTTTACCTTCAAAAGAAGTTCATCCAGATCGATCGGCTTGGGGAGGTAGTCTATGTCGAGCGCGAGCGCTTTTTCTTCCAGTGGACGCGATCCGAAACCGGTTATAAGGATCGCGCCTTTGCCAGGAGATACTCGCCTGTGGCAGGCGACGACATCAAGGCCGTTTACGCTCCCGGGCAAAACCAGGTCGGTTATTATCAAGTCGAAAGCCATATCCTTGATGAGTTCGACGGCATCCTCGCCGTTTTCCGCTTCACTGACTCGGTATCCCTCGGTTTCAAGGAGCACGGCCAGATTGCGGCGAGATAGCGGCTCATCTTCGACCAACAGAATATTGGCTTCCATAATAACCGGAATGCGTCTTGGCAGCCGTCGTAGCGGCAGCAGTCAGCGGGTCCCACTGAGTAGCAGATTACGAGCCCACAGGGAGTAGACCCGCGCGCGCCGCTGCGGTGCGCCGTGGTTGCCGAGCAGTGAAGCGCAACGGGCGTTTATTCTTCGCGTACAATCTCCGATGGACTTTTGTCGTTTCTCAGCCCCACAAACTTTGCCTGCCGGAGCTGATCTTCCACCGTCCATTCCGTGAATTCGATCTGCGCAACCAGCTCCGGCTTGAGCCAGATACAATTTGCCATTTCCTCCTTCGTTATCGCCCACGGCGTGCGCTTGCGCTCCGGCAGGTTGGCAAATGGGCAAATATCTATTTGCAAATCTCTGAGCTTCTCGTGGATTTGCTGCCTGAGACGCGGCACAAAACCATTTCGTACTTTGCCGGCGCAAACCAGTTTTCCGTCCTGGTAATACCCGACGATCACGGCATCGAGCGGGTTACCGCGGGTGTACCCGCCAATGACAAACGGCTGAGTCCTGTTGACCTTGAACTTAAGCCACGACCCGGTCCGTTTTCCGGTCTCGTAACAGGAGTCCTTTCGCTTCGCGATGACGCCTTCAAGACCCAGCTCCTTGGCTGCGGCAAGGAGGTCTGCCGGCGGCGCTTCGATGGCTTCTGAAAAACGGATCGGAATTTCGGGACCTAAGCCCCTTAAGGCCTCGGCAAGCAACTCCCGTCTCGGCTCGAGCGGAACGCCGAGAAGGCTCTTTCCCTCGTAAAAGATCAGATCGAAGGCATAATACTGAATCGCGCTTGCCCTGGATCTTGAGTTTTGCAGGAGATTGAACGACGCCCGGCCGCTCCCATCGATCGCTACGATCTCACCGTCAAGCAGCGTGTCGGGAGTGAGCCGCTCGCACGCGCGGGCGATTTCTGGGAACTGGCTTGTGAATAGGTTACCTTTCCGCGACCAAAGGGAAACGCCGCGCTCATTCCTGCCTGCCAGGCAGCGGTAGCCGTCGAACTTGATCTCATACTGCCAATCCGGTCCCTCGGGGAGCTTATTGACGACCCTTGCATACATCGGCTCGATAAACCGCAGCTTCGCTGCCGGCAAGGCGGTAAAAACTTTCGCGTTCAATGCAAACACACCGATCTTGAGGAGGCGAGCCTACGAACGAATCAAAGCCCAAGCGATCTCGTACCCGCACGCGGCGCAGTGGCCGTGTACGGATCGTACGTTGTCTTCGCCGGGTTCGGCGATAACAATGCCCATGAAGCCGCCGCACATGGGGCAGGTGCGGGCCAGGTATTTGGCCATAGCCAATCGAGCTTAACTCCGGAAAACGGGACACTCAACTGACTGCCGGTGGCCAACCAGCTGAAGGAAAAATCGCTCAAAGTCTTCACGGTCGACGGCCTGGAACTCCGTAGCTATTCGTGCCTCGTCCACCGGCGAGACAATACATTCATGGAGCCATGAAGGGGCTTCTCAAAATCCTTCAGGGAATCTGTCCCAAGGCGCAAGTTACCGGAATCTAACCTCGGAGTTCCCGCTCGCTTAGGGGGCGCCTCTCTTTACCGCCTTGAGCGCCGCGCGGCAGCGTTGATCCGGCGAAGCCCAGCCGGCTGGAAGACCCTTGTTACGCGCCACCTTAGCGAGTTCCTTTTCATATCGTTCGAAGCGCTTAAGTTCTCTCATCCGTTGTTCGATATCAGACGCGAACCGGGCATCACTCGAGTAGTCCGGCACTCTAGCCGATCGCCAACGACCGGCTTTATCCTGTTTTTTCCCCCGATAATCTTGGCTATGGCGCTCGATGTCTTTCCAGCCGAATATTCGCTCGGCAATCAGAGCATCGAGCCGGGGTCCTGCGGGCAACTTATCCTCGTTGACTTGAGCCATTTACCCGTAGGCTTATCTCTTGCCACGGCCAGTTACCGTAGCCGAAGCGCCGCCACCGCCCGTAAAGGCCACATTGCCGACAAAAGTCGCTACGGAAGATGGACTGAAGCGCACAGTCACCGTCTGGCTCTGCCCCGCCTTTAGGCTATATGATCCTCCCGATACAATGGAAAAGGGCGAATTAGTTGTAGCATTACCCGTGAGGAGGCCACCCCCGACGTTTTTTACAGAAATGCTCTTATTCGCCGTACGGCCCCGAGTCACCCTGCCAAAATCCAACGAGCTCGGGCTTATGCTGATGATCGGGCTTGGGACATTCACCGTAACGCTGTCGTTGCCGGGAAACGTGAGTGTGTAGGTTCCCCCGGACGACGGCGTCCATTGACCCGAGTGGATTCCATCGCCCGCCACTTGGTCGGTGCCGAGACCGTCATCCAGCAGTAACACCGTCTGACCTCCGGGGCTCACCGTGACAGTGACATTGCCATAGGGGTTGGCGCATCTAACTTGCAGGGATGCAAGATCGACCGGAATTCCGGCCGATCCGGCGATCGTGTTGGGGATCGGCCTGAGGCGTGTCATGACTATATCGTTCGAGCATGTCATGGCGCCGTTGGCATTGAGTCGCTTGCCCGTGATGGTATTCGCCATCGAGCTAATGGTATTTCCTCCGGTGAGAATAAGATTTTTAATGGCCCGCCAATCCCGGTTGGGATCTTGGGCCTGTAGCAGAGCGGCCACGCCGGTCACATGAGGCGTAGCCATCGACGTCCCACTCCATGCCGAGTAGCCGTTTCCTGGAACCGTGCTCAGGATGTCAGCGCCCGGGGCGCCGATATGAACCGTGCGCCGGCCGTAGTTTGAGAAAGAGGCCCTCGCATCGGTCCGGGTAGTCGCGGCGACGCAAAGGATATTCGGTAAGTAATAGTTACAAGGATAAAACGGCGCATTGTCGTTATTCTGTCCGACGCCGAAAATATTCCCGTTGCCGGCGGCGGTGATAAAAAGAATGCCGCTCTCCCGCTGATCGTCGATGGCGTCGAGCAGAGCCTGAGAAAAGCCTCCCCCGCCCCAGCTGTTGCTCGTGGCGACAATATTAACCCCACGGTCCTTCATCTTTTTGACATATTCCAAGCAGGCAATCGCGCCCTCGGTGGTCCCCGATCCGTTGGCGTCAAAAAACTTGCAGGACATCAGTTTCACGTTCCAATTGACGCCCACCACGCCGATATTATTGTTGCCCACGGCGCCGATCGTGCCCGCCACATGGGTACCGTGGCCATTATCGTCCATTGGGTCTGAGTCGTCGTTCGCGGTATCGATACCATGACAGTCATCGATGTAGCCGTTGCCGTCACTATCGGTTTGGTCACCGTCGCAGTCATCGCGGTTTCGAAACAGGTTGGCGACTAGATCTTCGTGATTATAATCAATTCCGGTATCGAGAATCGCCACGACCACATCGCTCGTTCCGGTCGTGAGGTCCCACGCCTCCGGGGCATCGATATCCGCGTCGGCGGAACCGCCGGACTGGCCGGTATTGTGCAGGCCCCACAAATCGCCGTAATCGTAATAGGGATCGCTAGAGATCGCCCTCAGTCGTGGTCTGGCCGTTGTCCTGAGAATGTAGTTGGGCTCGGCGTACAGCACGTCCGGATTTTGTTGGTAGAGATCGAGCGCTTCCTTAACCGAGACATGGCGCGACAGCTTCACGACCTCGAGGCTCTTGATACGCCTAAAGATCCTTTTGCGCGTCGCTGCCGTGCGAAAACGAGCTAAGTCTTTTTTGTATTCATCGACCCCCTCGCGGAACTTTACGATGATTTCATCGGGCACGTACTCCGGACTCTGAGCTTGCGGCTGGGCGGCGTACCGGCCACCGGACTGGAGATCTAAAGCCAGAAAGGCAACTAGAGTTCCGACCACGAGGATCGTCCGCTTAATCATGATTCGCTCCTTAAATTTTATCGACGAGCAGGTATTCGGTAAGCGGATCTATCAGGATATGGATGGCGTGGGTATATATCGATAGTTATATTTATCTATATCTATATCTACCGATATACCGCCCGGCAGGAGGGGACGGGTGGTGATAAATGAGAGTGCAGCAAGCCGCCGCGTTCGATTCGCTACGGCTGATTCTTATAGCGCATTCCGACGATGCGGTGAACTTTGACGGCACTCCAAATATTGGACGGCGTCGTTAGGATCGGTTTGTGACCGCAATGGGGGCAGACGGCCGCGCGTACTCGGCGCGAAATCAACTCATCGACTGCTAGCTCGATTTCAAAAACGCCAGCACACTCGAAACAATGTAAAGACCAGACCCGTATGGCGTCGGGCATGACGCAGAGCTGTAACGCGACTCACGGGTTGCCGTCAAGTTGAGGGGTGATTTGGCGCCCAAGCCTTCTTTCAGGTGTCTCAGTATCGGGGGACATTTTCTCCTGAGATGATCACTCGTTCACTCGGCTGTTTACGACGGCGAGAAGGTCTTCAAAAAAAATAGGTTTTTTAAGATATATGCCACCGATAGCTTCCACTTCGGTTTTAGTATCACTGTTCTGGCCGGTTATCAGCACCTTTAATCGCCGCGGCCACAGCTCGTGGTAGTGTCTCAACACATCGAGACCGGTGAATTTCCCCGGCATCGAATAGTCACTGATCACGACATCGAAGGGTTTATGGTCGATTAGCTCAACCGCTGTTTGCCCGTCGTCGGCTTCAATAACCTCGAAATGCTCCGTTCGGAGAAATTCTGAGACACTCCAACGAGCGAGATGTTCATCTTCTGCGACAAGGATGGTCTTCATAGGGCATCTCCTGGTAGGTGGTGAGACTACCGAGATGCCTCAGCAACTTTTGTGCCCTTCGCCGAGTAAATCTAAACTTATTCGAGCTCAGGGACACGCTTTTTGCCCTGCAGCGGAGGAGCGTGCCGCTTGTGATCATCGTAAATCAGGTAAAGGAGTCCGCTAAGGAAGGTCACGAGCGACCACGTAATTCCAAAGCTGGGTGAGCCAAAAGCGGAATACAGAGCGGCGCGGGCGCACATCACCGAGTGGTAAAGTCTTTTGAATGCCATTTACCGAGCCCCTGTCGCACTGGGTGCTGCAGCAAGCGCGGTGCCAATAAAAAAGTATTGAATTTGCTACGGGGCGCCGATCTGGCAGCCGACATTCTATGTCGCAAACGGACTAAAGCGTACAAGCGCGCAGAGCATGCGGCCACCGGCGCGCCGGACGTTTCTCGAGCTATTTCCGAAACCTCCCGTTTTGCCTAACCCCGCATGTCCCGGGATAACGTAAGGCGGTTTTGACGTCCCGTGGCGTCATTTTTCCAGGCGCTGAGCGATCACCTTTGAACAAATTTCTCAGCTCTCGCCGAGAAATCATCGGCGGCGGCGCCGACAAGATTTGACCCTGAATGCCGTCTGACGACCACAGAGGCTGCTGCAGCGCAGCAGATGTTTTCTCGAGTTTTAACAACTCGAGCCGACAGGCAACTTGAAGCGGCCCCAGGGGCTGGCGCTCAGGCACTGCAAAGCCGTTCGGTCCAGGCCCCTTGTGTCATCTAGATGACATTATGTATGGTCCTTCGATGGAGCTTGCTTAGGTGATCGCAGACACAACCCGCGGAACCTACCGCAGAGCATTCTCAGGGGCTGCTGATATCCTAGCGGCCGCGCGGGACTAGAGAGATGCAGGACGGGCGAGCTTCGACCAACGATCATCGCCAGGAGGCGGTCACTCATGGACACGCCGATCTGTGCCGGGCACCGGCGAAGCCATTGAGCATTCTAGTGGCGTGCTGCATGCTCATGGCGACCAGCTACAGCGAACGCGTACTCAGCTTTCTGAATCAGTTCGCTTCAATATACTCATTCTGCCTCTTCGTCATACTATTCGCGTTGGCGCTGCCCGCACGACTCTTTCTCCTGAGCATTCCCTTCGCCGTTGTGGCGTTAGACGCACTCGGCCGCGTGAACGAACTCAAGATTTCCGCAGTTTCTTTGCCCATAATGTTCTTCGATGTGAAGATGGTGATCGCCAACCCTACGGTTCTTGTGAACGCCGCCGGCATACGCGACGATGTTGAAACAATCATATCCATCGCTATCGGTGTACTCGTCTTTGCGCTGATCGCATGGGTGTTCTACAAGATTAGGGGTTACTCTTTTCTGGAGCCTCTCAAGCTCTCGCGACCGCGCGGCGAAGCCCGGACGCGACCTCGTTCATTCGTCTTCAATGCCGTTGCTCTTATGCTTGTCCTGATCGCTGCCCAGACTTCCCTGGCAAGGTATGGTAGATTTGTGCATGCCAACCTGCACACTAAGGAAACAAAATTATGGCAGGAACTCTGGCTACCGTCGAGCCAGGTCAGCCTGTCGCGCAAGCTGGGCGTTCTGGAATATGTCGCATTCTCTTCCTTCGCGATGGCCGACGAGACCGACATCGCTCTCGGGCATGG
>DASTOD010000584.1:0-4128 GCA_035762645.1 Binatia bacterium
GATTCATCTCTCTTGGAGAAATCTTCTCCCGTAAGGCCCAAACGGCCCCATTCTACTCGCGCCAATTGGGGCGTCAACCTGTGTGCGATGCACACAGCAGTTTCGAGTCTCGGGTTGCGAGTCTCGAGTTCCCGCTAATCCCGAGTCCCTCGCTACAGCCTTATGGCCTACTCTGGACACCGTCCCTCGTTGCGGCCTACGGCTTACTCGGTACAAGTCGGAAAACAACCCCGACTACCCCGAGTAGCGCCCTACCAAGGTCGCGTATCGAGGGGTACGGCCTGGCGGCCTACTCGAGAATCCGGCTGCCCCGAGTCCTTCGATACGGCCTTCGGCCTACTCAGGACATCCGGCCACCCCCGAGTAGCCACGAAGTGGCGTAGCGAGGGGAGCCGTGTATCGAGGGGCAACCTGAAACTCGAGAGGCGAGACCCGAAACCTGAACTATCCGCGACGCCCCCATAGCCGGAGGATCAGGGGCTGAACGCGACTCCAGGCGCCCACGAGGCCGCCGGGCAGGAACAGGACGACCAGGATAAAGAGACTGCCAAAAATTATCAGATGGAGCTCGACCAATTGGACCGCCAGCAGTTCCTTCAGAATCACGAAAAAGAGCGCGCCCAAGACGGGTCCGTGTACGGTTCCAACCCCGCCGATGAAAGCGATGAGCACAGCATCGAAGGTCCACACAGGAGAGAAGGTGTGCTGCGGGTAATAGCTCACGTGATAGTAGGCGAAGGCTCCGCCGGTCAGTCCGACCAGCGCGGTGGAGATCGCGAGAGCCAACAGCTTATGTCCAAATGCTCCGACTCCCGAGGCCTCGGCCGCCGCCTCGTCCTCGCGAACGGCTCGCATCCCGAGGCCGATCCGAGAGCGCACCAGTAACGCCACCACCGCAACGCAGAGCACCGCCAGAGCGAGGGTGAGATAATATCGCGGCAGGGTTCTGTAGGAGACGAGCGCGGCGACCGGGATCGTCGAGATCTCTGGCATGAGATTCCCGATTGTAATGCGCAAGATCTCGGCCAAGGCCAGCGTGCCGATCGCAAAGTATGCGCCGCGGAGACGGAAAGCCGGAATTCCGATCAATACACCAAATGCCGTCGCCACCAGCCCGCCGGCGGGCAGCGCCAGATAGAGCGGCGTGCCGTCGACCCAAAGCATTCGCGTGACGAGTGCGCCCAACCCGAAGAAAGCCGCGTGGCCGAGAGTAATCTGACCGGCATAGCCTCCCAGTAAATTCCAGCTCTGGGCCAAAGCCACAGCGAGAAATATTTGGACTCCGAGATTCAGCAGATCACTGCGTTGGGTAACGAGCGGAAGCGCGGAAAATCCCGCGGCGAGCAAAATCCCTCCGAGCAGCAGCTTCACCCGCGTTCCCCAAACAGCCCCTGAGGTCGAAGCAATAAAATCATCAGAAAGAGCACAAGCCCCACCACCTCACGATAAGGGCCGCCGAGAAACGCCACGCTCGTGGCCTCGGCGAGCCCAAGCAGAATGCCGCCGGCAAAACTTCCAAACAGCGACCCGAGCCCTGCCAGCACGATCACGATCAGCGCCTTTAGAGTCCACTCGAGCCCGATCGACGGACTGATCGAATACGAAACGCTCACCAGTCCGCCGGCGATCCCCGCGAGCGCGGTCCCGAGGGCGAAAGCCAGCAGGTAAGTCTTTTCCACCGGAATTCCCATCAGGGCAGCCGCCTCCCAATCGTCCGCAGTCGCGCGAATCGCCCGGCCCCAACGTGTCTTCGCAAGAAACAGGTGAAGCGCCGTCAGAACGGCCAGGGCGAGTATAAGGCTGCTCAGACGAACCACCGGAATGGCAAGCGCACCGAACTTCACCACGGTGCCGGCGTAGACAGTGGTCACGGCCCGCTCGTCGGCCGTCCAGAGACGGATGGCCAGCGCGTGAAAAACCAGCGTGAGACCAAAGCCGATCAGAAGCGAATTCTTGACGCGAACCTCTTCGTGCGCTTTCACGACAAATTGAAAGAGCGCCCAGTACAGGACCAGCCCGAGCGCAAACATCGCCGGGCCGACGGCGATGAGAGAAACAAACGGGTCGATCTGCCAAAGAGCGAAAAGCCAGAAGGTTCCGTAGCCGCCCAGCATTAGCAGCTCGCCATGGGCGACGTTCAAAACCCGAAGCACTCCGAACGTCAAGGAGAGGCCTGCGGCAGCGAGCCCGTAAAGACCGCCGACCAACAAACCCAGGATGAGCTGCTGAATGAGAATCATCCCTTTGCGAGCGGGCCCAGGTAGGCGGCGCGGACATGATCGTCGCGAAGCAGTTTTTGACCTTCGCCTTCCGCGACAATCTTTCCGCCCTCGATAACATAGGCGCGCTGGGCCAAGCCGAGGACCACCTGAACGTTCTGTTCCACGATGAGCAGATTCATCCCTTCCCGATGCAGCTCCGCTAGAACGGAAAATATCGACTCGACGACTCTTGGCGCCAATCCTAGCGACGGCTCGTCGAGAAGCAGCAGTCGCGGGAGCCCCATTAGGGCGCGCCCAAGGGCAAGCATCTGCTGTTCGCCGCCCGAAAGTAATCCGGCCCGCTGGTGCTCGCGCTCGAACAGGCGGGGAAAAATCGTGTAGACCCGCTCGAGCTGCGCGCGGCGCTCTTTCTGCGCGCGTTGCGAGAATGCGCCAAGCTCGAGATTTTCCCGCACCGTCATCCGGGCGAAGAGCCGCCGCCCCTCGGGCACGAGAGCGACGCCGCGTTCGACAATCCGCTGGGGCGGTTCACCGCTAAGAAGCTTGCCTTCCCATCGAATCACGCCTGCGCGCGCATCAATCAGTCCGGCAATCGTCTTTAGAAGTGTTGATTTTCCTGCGCCGTTGGGACCGACCAGAGCAATGATCTCGCCAGGTTGAATCGTGAGACTCACTCCATGCAACGCCGCGAGCACGCCGTAAGCAACCTCAAGATTTTCTATCTCGAGCATAGATCTCGCCGTTAAAAACAACCCCCTCTGTATCTCCCCCGTTACGGGGGAGAATTAAAAGAGGGGGCGCGCCGCGCCTTCTCCTAAATAAACTTCGATGACGCGCGGATCCTTTGCTACGGCTGCGGGCGGGCCCTCGGCGATTTTCTCTCCCGCGCTCATGACCATGATGCGATCAGAGAGGTCAAGCAGCGCCCAGACGATATGCTCCACCAGGATGAGCGTCAGTCCTTGCCGCTGTAGCGAACGAATCAGATCCATCGCGTTCCCGGTCTCGACCGGTGTGAGCCCCGCCATGAACTCGTCCAGCAGCAGGAGCTTGGGCGAAGTGGCAAGGGCGCGCGCCAATTCGAGGCGCTTTCGATCCATGATCGTGAGGGTATGGGCAGGCCGGCTCGAGTGTCCCGCCAAACCCACCGAAACCAGCAGCTCAGCCGCTTTATGTCGAGCCGCTGTCCCGGTCAAGCGTTGGCAGCCGTATCCGACTCCGACGAGCACGTTTTCAAGCGCGGTGAGTCCCAGGAAAGGACGAACCAGCTGAAAGGTTCGCGCCAGGCCGAGGCGGCAAAGCTGGTGAGGCGGAAGACCTCTGACGCGCTTGTTGAGAAACTCAATCTCGCCCTCGTCGGCCATGAGCGCGCCGCTGATCAGATTGAAGAGAGTCGTCTTCCCCGATCCGTTCGGACCCATGACGCCCAGAATCTCCCCGGGCTCAAGCGTCAGGCTGACGGACTTGACCGCAGCGACCCCGTCGAATCTCTTTGAGACTTTATCGAGAGAGAGTAGCGGCATACTAGCAGATTGCTGAAAAACCCTCTCGGAGTCCTTCGACGAGGCTCAGGACGAACGGAGGGGATTTGATATCATTGATGATTCCGTTCATGCTGAGGTTTTCGAAGCATTCCGAACCTTTTTTCAGCAACCTGCTAGGCGACTACTTAAGCGCGGTCGTCGGAAACAAGAGTCGCATATGGCTGATAGCTTCTGCATATAGATCGAACCCATACGCCCATAAGCCGCTTGCTATAAGCCATCCGAAGTCTTTTTCAGCAGCCTGCAAGTGCGTTACCGTTGGCCAAACGGCGTAGCCGGATAGGCAAATTTCGCGGTGGCAAACTCTTTGGGCCAGATGAGTTCCTGTTTTCCTTGCAGCCACTGTTGAAAAAATACTTTGA
>DASTOD010000585.1:0-2753 GCA_035762645.1 Binatia bacterium
CCGTCCGTTGCAGCTGGCGGTCCAAAACGCGCCGATCGGTGATCACAACAATGGAGTCAAACACTCGCCGATCCTCGGCATCGTGCAATACCGAGAGCTGGTGCGCCAGCCAGGCGATCGTGAAACTTTTCCCGCTTCCGGCGGAGTGCTGGATGAGATAGCGCTGCCCGGAACCTCGACTCCGCGCATCTCGAATCATCCTGCGCACGGCATCGAGCTGGTGATAGCGCGGGAAAATCAAGAATTTTGTTCCTGTTTTCCTTCCTTTCTCATCTTCTTCCTCGACCTCGTGAATGAACTGCCGGACAAGATCGAGCACGCTGTCGCGCGCCCAAACACGTTCCCAAAGATAGCGGGTCGCAAAGCCGTTTTGAGTCGGCGGCACCGGCGGGTTCCCCGCTCCGCCGAAGCGCCCCTGGTTGAGGGGCAAAAACCAGGTCTTTTCACCCGCTAACTGTGTCGTAACAAAGACCAGCTCCGGGTCAACGGCAAAGTGAGCAAGACACCGCCCAAAAGACAAAAGCGGCTCGCGCGGATCACGAGTCCTTCGATATTGCCGGACGGCGTCCTCAACATTCTGGCCGTTAAGCGGGTTTTTCAGTTCGGCGGTGAAAATGGGAATTCCGTTTAAAAAGAGCACGGCATCCAGGCTATGGTCGGTCTTAGAACTGTAGCGAAGCTGGCGAACAATTGAGAAGAGATTCGCCGCGTGCAGGCGCTGAAGTTCTTCGTTAAGCCCGCTCGCCGGCCGAAAGTAGGCGAGCTTGAAGGAGCAGCCGGAATCTTTCATCCCGGTCCGCAGGACATCCAGGGTACCGCGTTTTTCAATCTCGGACGCAAGTCGTTTGAGAAACCGTTCCCTGACCTCGCTTCCGTGGTGCTGCTTTAACCGCTCCCACATCTTCGGTTGCGTGGCATAGATGAAGTCAAGGAGCATATTCGGATCAAGGCAAAGTGCCTTGTCGTAGTCTTCCTGCTTCCTCTTTCGGTAGCCGCCTGGCGCATTTTCATAAGCTTCCGGAGATTCGATGACGACGCCTTCTCCTCCGGGATAAGCGTCCGGCCCGCCAGACAGCAGTGTGGCCTCTATGGTAAACTCAAAATTCCTTTCTGAGATATCGACCAAGTTACTTACTCGCTGGGTTGTCAATCACGAACTTCAACGAGGCAGCACCAGCGGTAGCTCCCTTTCACGCACAGCCTCTGCGGCGTATTTCAACGCCTCTTTGATATCCTCTTTCTCCAGGTCAGGGTAAGCTTTAAGGATTTCCTTCTCATTCATGCCATCCGCGACCATTCCGACTACGGTAGCAACGGGTATGCGCAGGCCTCGGATGCACGGAACGCCGCCCATCTGCTTAGGATTTACGGTGATGCGGTGAAATTTCATTTATAACCTCCCAATTCGAACCTCGCCTTACGCTCCTTTTACATCATGGTGCCGCGCTTGCGCTACCTCACGCCAAGGCTTCAAGATACGGCCGCATCACGCTCTCGACTCGGCCAATCTTCGCATAGCGCCATAGTTCATCTATTCCGCCACGCTATTTCTGCCAGCAATCTATAAAGTTTTGCCGGTCCTTTAGTCGTTTACTGAATCCTCCGACCGCAGCGGTCCTTGACCTATTGAACTATGCTTCCCCGCTGATAAGTTGACTGTGCCAGGGCATACGGCACGGGGCCAAGTACCAGGTAAGAGGTTGAAACAACCTGGGGCGTCAGGCCTTGTCCCATAGAGGACCATTTAATAATCGGCGGTAACGCCGAGCGCCTACCTCGATTGTGCGTATCGACCCTGGCATTTTTGTTTGTGAACCGCGCTAAAAGGCTCTTTCATTTTACACCGGCAATCATGTCCGCTGATCAACTTTTGTTGACATTGTAAGTCAAAGCCCCTATCTTAAAATCCAATGATCTACGTCCAAATCCCAGAAAAACACGATGCCGAAGGTTTTCTCCTATTAGCGAAGAGTGGAGCCTCTGTCACATGCCTGCCGGACAATATCTACGGTGTGGTCCCGGAGCACATTAAAATACTTAAGCGACGGAAGATTCCGTTTAAAAAACTGTCTGCGAAAAGCGTGCGCCTTCCCAAATCTTCTCTGGCCGCATGAAAAAGTATGAGATCTATCTGCCGTTAAAATATAACGATGGCATGGAGATTGAAGCGGAGAAGATCAAAAAAATTCGTGAAGAACTGATTGCCGTTTTCGGTGCGCTCACCGTAAGTTCTCAGTCTGCTCCGTATCAGGGAAGTTGGAAATATGGCGGCGTAGATTTTATCGACGATATCATCAAGATAGAAATCATCGCTAGCGCTGACCGGAAGACGGAAAAATTCTTCAAAGAATTCAAGGAACGCCTCAAGCGACTTCTCAAGCAGGTTGACATCTTGATCACCGCGCAAACGATCCGGACGATCTAATCAACTCTGCGAAGACGGCGGAGCTCTTTAACCATTCCCCCATTTTCCCGCCGTTCGACATCGTCGTGGTGTGTGATCAGTCGGATTTCGGGAAATGTAGAATTCCTTTTCTTCAGTCCTGATCTGCTGTTCGACTTAGGCTGCCATTTCTCCCCGCACGTCGATCTTGCCGGTCACAGCGGCGGAGATGAGCGCCGTGCGATACTCTTTTAGCCTCTCGATCCCTTCGCGGATCTTGGCGATGAGGGCGTCGATTTTGGTCGCTTCGCTGTCGCAGAAACTGCTTAGGGCGCGTTGTTCGTCGACAGGTGGAACTAACACTGGCATC
>DASTOD010000586.1:0-8617 GCA_035762645.1 Binatia bacterium
GATCCAACCGGCTTGATTTCCGACTGAAAACGAGTAAGCATTAAAAACGATGAAGCAGCGTTCGAACAATGTTATCGCTTTTGTTCTTACCGCATTCTTTGCGTTGGGAGTATTGTGTTCGACGTTCGCCGCCCCAAGCCAATCGCTCGCCTCCGTAACCGGCTGCTCACAAGAGAGCGGTGCCATGGAGATGAACGGATGCGAACACCCGGTTTATCTCTGCGGTTTTGATTCATCTTCCAATCTCGTAACCTCAGGCGCTTCTAGATTGCCTTTCAAGAATGACCTGTCCGTCGCTGTCGGAGAACCCCTTTCGTCGCTCGTCGGCTACGGGGCTCACTGGGTTACAAGCGAGCATGGCAGATTACCTGTCCATCCCAAAGTTTCGATCCATCTGTTCAACTCCACTTTGAACCGTTGATCTCGCTTCCCCGCTAGTTCTTTCGACATTTTAGTTGTTCTCAGTTCTTCTCTAAAGGAGGAACTGTTCCGAATTTTTCTAAGGAGGAATATCGATGAAAACAATCCGTTTGGTTGTTTTAGTGTCCGTTCTTGTCCTTTCGGGACTGGCTCTGGCCTCTCAATCGGGAGAACAGCAGGAGCGTCCGTCAATGCCGATGCACGAGATGATGAAGGGCGACAAGGACGGAGAGCACATGGGTGGCATGATGCGGATGATGAAGATGATGGAGCAGTGCAGCACGATGATGGAATCCGCTCGAACGGATCCGGGACCGCGGAAAGAGAACCAAAAACAGTAAATATGCGGGATGGGTAGGGACTTGGCCGTCCCTGCCACTCGTCTATCCGCCAAACAGATGGGATGCGGAACATGATGGACGGTATGGGAATGATGGCATGGGGCATTTTTACCTTTCTTTTGGGCCTGCTCATCCTTTTTCTGTTTGTTTTAGCTGTCGCTTATGCTGTGAAACGGGTGTGGGGTCAAAGACCGGAGAGCGTGACCGGACGTGAAGAAAGCGCGTTGGATATCCTCAAGAAGCGGTATGCAAGAGGTGAGATCAGCAAAGAAGAGTTCGACAAAACCAAGAAGGACATCGAGTAACCGCTATGACTAGATTTTTGCTGCTGGCAATAGTCGCTTTGCTGGTACTGGCAGTGTTGGCTGTGCATAGCTTTCGTCAGGATCAGTCCACGTTCGTCCTCGCGCAAACGGACAACAAGTTCGGTCAAAAACTCTATCTCGAGAACTGCGCCGCATGTCATGGTGAAAAAGGAGATGGGAAGGGACCTCAGGCTCACAGACTGAAGACGAAACCGAGGAACTTCACAACAGGGAATTACAAATTCCGCTCCACTCGATCGGGATCGCTTCCTCTGGATGAGGATATTTTTAACTCGATCTCCACAGGCGTAAGGACAACCAGCATGTTGGCACAGCTTCACCTTTCCGAAAAAGAGAGGTGGGCTGTGAGCCAATATCTCAAGACCTTCTCGGATCGATTTACGTCTGAGAAGCCTCTCGAGCCGATTTCAATTCCATCGAAACCACCTTTCAATGCCGAGTTGGTTGCTCTCGGAAAGACGACGTATGCAGAAGCCGGCTGCGGAACATGCCACGGTCCTAACGGAGGCAGAGGCGGCGCGTCCGCGAACGATCTGAAAGATGAATCAGGAAATTCTATCGTTCCGACGGACCTGACAAACAAGCCTTTCAAATCGGGTCCTAATCCAGAAGATCTTTATCGAACTCTTAGCACCGGCCTCAATGGAACCCCAATGCCATCCTATGCCGATGCGCTCGCGCCAAAAGATCGATGGGCCCTCGTCGCTTATATCCTTTCTATCGCCACTCAGGAGCAGCCAAGGGGAATGATGGGTCTTATCGGAGAAGAAGTGGAAGGGATGAGGGTAGACATGCGAGCAGCGATGGCCGGGATGATGGGAGGCAGAGGAATGATGGGTAGAGGTGGCGGAATGATGGATCGAAATATGCGCGACATGATGAAGGACATGACGGGGAGATAATTAATCAAAGTGAATGTGGCAGAAAGGAGACTTTATGTCAGATCAGATTGAAATCAGAGGACAGGCGGAGAATCTGCAAATCCCATCGCGGGAAGGAGTAGCCGCGGAGGTACCGGAGATCGCTCAACAGCAAAAGAAAAAGACGCTGAAGGGAATGCTGATGATGGCCATTTGCTGCGCCGCGCCGCTGCTCCTCTTGACTGCCATTCCTTTTCTTGGTCTTACCTTCGGGTCGTTTGCTGCTGTGGGAAGCGGCTTGCTTAGCATTGTCGCATTGCTGGCCTGCCCGGTCGGCATGTACCTGATGATGCGCATGGTGATGAAAGAGAAAAAGTAGAATCCATGTCTTCTAAGCTCTGGGTAAAATTAGGTCTTGTCATGGCGATTGTGGGTGGGATCGCCGCGCTTTTGGCCTATGGCTTCAGTAGAGACTCGCGCTACATTTACTCACCTTTGGTTGCCAAACCGTCGCCCTCTTTCGCATTGACCCTGTTCGACGGGAGCACGCTAAATTCGAAGGACCTCATAGGCAAGGCCGTCCTTCTTAATTTCTGGGCTTCCTGGTGTGTGCCGTGTCGAGCCGAAGCTCGCGCGCTCGAAGAAGCTTGGCGGAAGTACAAAGACAGAAATGTTGTCTTTGTGGGAGTGAACATCCAGGACAAAGAAGAGGACGCCCGCGCTTTCATGAAAGAGTTCGGTGTCACGTATTTGAATGGCCGGGATTCGAGCGGGAAAATCGCCATCGATTACGGGGTATGGGGAATTCCCGAGACGTTTTTCCTCGATCCGCAGGGCAGGATCACATACAAGCACGCCGGCGAGCTGAAACTCCCTATGATTCTGGCGAAATTGGATGAGGCGCTAAAAAGCATCGCAAGCGTCGAAGGCAAAGGCGAGTATCGATCCGTGCGGTAGAGACGCGTTGGGTACAAAGCTGGTGCGGCGGGTGAATATAGTTCAGTGAATTGAAGGAAAAGATCTGTAACCGCTTATTTGAATTAGGCGATTTTTAGATTCGCCTACAGTTGCGGGGTGATATCGTTGACTTCACTTCGTTAAGTGAAACCTTCATCTAACAATATGGCCACAAAGTTTGCATCCCAAGAGATATCTGCGAAATACGATCGAGTCGCCCACTACTACGACTGGATCGAAGGTATTCCAGATCTATTCGGACTGAGAAGGCTTCGCCGGAAATTACTGCGACGAGCATCCGGGAAAGTACTTGAAGTCGCCGTAGGAACGGGAAAGAACCTGCAGTTCTATCCCTCTGATTCGCGGGTCACTGCCTCAGATGTCAGTGGTGAAATGCTAAACGTTGCCAGAAAACGCGCAGCGAAATTACCCGTTGATGTTTTATTCTTGCGTGGCGACGCAGAAACGCTTCCGTTTCGTGATAAGAGTTTCGACACCGTCGTGTCTTCACTTAGCACTTGCACCTTTCCGAATCCGGCAGCTGCTCTTCGGGAAATCGCGCGAGTTTGTCGAACCGATGGGAGGATCCTGTTCTTAGAGCATGGCCGAAGCGATCGTGAATGGCTCGGGCAATTTCAGGATCGCCACGCCGATCAGTTTGCAAGCCCGCTCGGCTGCCACTGGAATCGTGAACCGCTGGAACTTGTGCGCAACGCGGGCTTAAAGATTATTGAAACGAAGCGGGTGTTCTTCGGGGTTTTTCATCAAATTGAAGCAGAACCTAAGCCAACTTAATCTGGGTTGAGAGGGAAATGCTCGTTCACCTGGTCATACAGGCCTCGAATTGGTAAAGTAGTCGCTGTTAAAACCATATGGATGCCTGTTGCGAAAAGAAAGAAGACGAGCTAAGCACCCTGCGCGGTAAGCACAAAAACGTCCTGACGATTGTATTGATAATCAACGCAGTGCTTTTCCTTGTGGAAGCGATCGCTGGCGTGCTGGCGCATTCAACCGCGCTGCTCGGCGACTCGCTCGATATGTTCGGTGATTCGCTGGTCTATGGCTTTAGTCTTTACGTGCTTTGGCGTACCGCGGAATGGAAAGCCATGGCCGCAATCGTCAAAGGGACGATCATGGCTGCATTCGGTCTCGGCGTGTTGGCACAGGGCATTTACAAGCTGATGACAGGTGTTCTACCCATCGCCGAAACCATGGGTATCATTGGGACGTTAGTTCTTGTAGGCAATGGGGTTTGCTTCCTGCTGCTTTTTCGCCATCGCTCCGATGATCTCAACATGCGCTCCACGTGGCTCTGCTCCCGCAACGACATCGTCGCTAATCTATCGGTGTTGGTAGCCGCAGTCGGCGTAAAGGTATTTATCGCAAGCTGGCCCGATATCCTGGTGGGCGCAGTGATCGCTGCTTTGTTCCTAAGAAGTGCGTTTACGGTGCTTCGCGAATCTTTCGGGGAAATGCGGATTTTGAGATCGCAATCTACAACCGCCGTATAGTGTGTAATGGAGAGTGTCGGATGAATAGACGCGATTTTCTTGCCAGCGGATTAGTCGTGGCCGTCAGCGTAGTTGCTGGCTGCAGAGGATTTGGAGCAACGGAACATCGCTATAAATTAGCTCCGGAAAACATTTTGCCGGCGGACATCGCCAAGGCTCCTGATGAAGTCCGCGAGGCGTATCGATTTGCAATCGCCAACCGCGATATTCTCCGCTACATACCTTGTTACTGCGGTTGCGGCTCGGATGGACACACCAGCAACGCTTCGTGTTATTTCAAAGACAATTCAACACCCGCGAATCCGGTCTTCGATCGAATGAGCCTTGCCTGAAGTATCTGCATCGGGATCACGCGTGACGTGATGAAGATGATGGACGAAGGTAAAAGCCTTAAGGAAATGCGCGCGCAGATCGAAAAAACGTACAACAAATACGGTCCTCCCACACCCACGCCTCCGGTTCCATAATGACCGCCTCTTGTGCAACCTAGTGCGGATCGTTTTAACTGTCGGCAGGTTGTGTTCGAAGCCGGTCCGAGAGTAGTTACCGCAGGAAGGCAATCACGTCATAGATCTTTGCTTCATCGATATTGCTTCACCGCAAACGATCTCATAGAAGAGAAACCGTGACACAAGTAGCAACGGCAAACCCTAAACTTAAAGTAGCGCCACTCGATCCTACAGTGCGGGCATTGGGAGTCGTGTCTCTCCTGAATGATTTTTCGAGTGAGGTCGCGGTGCGCACACTTCCTCTTTTCCTGGCCAATGTCTTAGGTGTTCGTACCACTATTGTAGGCCTCATCGAAGGAGTCGCGGAGAGCACGGCAACACTCCTAAAACTTGTTTCCGGGCACATCTCAGATCGCATCGGTAAGAAAAAGGCGCTCACGTTTTGGGGCTATTCTCTTTCTAACCTGACGAAGCCTCTTCTTTATTTCGCTACCTCCTGGACGTTAATACTTCTTGTTCGGTTCCTGGATCGGGTGGGAAAAGGCGTCCGGAGCGCGCCGCGCGACGCTTTGATCGCTGAGGTTACGCGACCTGAGGACCGCGGGCGTGCCTTTGGCTTTAATAAAGCGATGGATAAAGCCGGAGGGGTTATCGGCGTTCTGCTGGCGGCTGGGGTTCTTTATTTAACGGAACGCAATGCCGTTGCTCTGACTTGGCAAAGCTACCAGTGGCTCGTGCTGCTTGCAGTATTGCCTGGCCTTGCGGCCATGGCCATTTTGGCAAAATGGGTCGAAGAACGACCTGCCCCGCCGGTGAAAGTGCCTGATCGCTTTCTCTGGTCCGAGATGGGCGGGCGTTTCTGGGCTTTTATCGCTATCCTGACTCTTTTCACCCTCGGTAACTCTAGCGATGCCTTTCTCATGCTCCGGGCGCAAACGCTCGGGTTATCACTTGTAGAAATCTTCCTTCTTATAGCCCTTTTTAATCTTGTTATCAGTGCGACCTCGACAAAAGGTGGGGCAATCTCGGACACGTTTGGCAGGCGAGGTTTAATCGTCATTGGGTGGCTGATCTATGCCGCGGTTTATTTCGGTCTCGCTTATGCCTCGTCTGAGTGGCACATGTGGGTGCTCTACCCAGCGTATGGTCTTTACTATGGAGCTTTTCAGGGAGCTTCCAGTGCTTTAATTGCGGATTTGGTGCCGCAACACCTCCGCGGCACGGGCTACGGGATCTTCACCGCTGCGCTGGGAGTTGCAGCCTTTCCAGCCAGCCTTATCGCGGGCATTCTCTGGGACTGGTACGGTCCATCCGCTCCATTTCTTTTTGGCGGCGTCCTCTCACTAGTTTCAGTCCTTGGACTCTTAATGTTGCCGGCCATGCCAAGCAAAAATTAGCTTGATGTAAGGGACCGCCTTTATGAGTATGCAAAATCTTCATTAATTTTGAGAAAACCGACACAACACTTTCGCACGACTGCGAATTCCATGAGATTAGTTCCCGGTTCTCATTGACTACGGATGAATGCACACATAAACAATTATTGATATAAGACAAGAAAACGTAGTGATCTAGCTCTGAAGGCAAAGCTTTTTAGAGGATTCGCTGGTCAAGTGAAAAGAAGATAACAGGCGCGAGGCAACAAGGAGAAAAACGATGAACAAGAAAATTGCTCTCTACTTGCTGATCACTGTTCTTCTTGCAACCGTTTCTTTTGCCGAGGCGCAGGGAACGCCGAAAGTTGCCCGGATAGGATTTTTTGTCGGCGGCTTTGCGCCCGCCTATGCGTCTCGCATCGCAGCATTTCGGCAGGGGCTTCACGAGCTCGGATATGTCGAAGGAAAGAACATCGTCGTTGAGTACCGATACGGTGAGAGGAAGGAGGAACGCTTTCCCGAACTTGCGGCTGAGCTGGTTCATCTCAAGGTTGACGTCATCGTTACCTCCTCTACATCCGGTGTTCTGGCTGCCAAAAAGGCCACCACAACGATTCCTATCGTGCTTGCGGGGGTTTCGGATCCTGTTGGGACCGGTCTCGTCGCGAGCCTGGCACGGCCCGGGGGAAATGTCACTGGGCTATCATTGCTTGCCCCGGAGTTAAGTGGGAAAAGGCTGGAGTTACTCAAGGAGGCTTTCCCTAGAATCTCCCGTGTCGCTGTCCTCCAGGATCCCGACAATATAGCTAACACGCTCTCGTTCCGCGAGACCGAGGCCGTGGCTCATGCGTTAAAGGTCCAGGTTCAATCCCTCGCGGTGCAAACTCCTAGCGATTTCGAAAAAGCGTTCTCAGCCATAACTAGGGGACGTGCCGACGCGCTCATCACCATCAGGACCCCGCTCACTTATAGCAACCTAAGAGGGATTGTGGAATTCGCAGCAAAAAACAGACTGCCAGCGATGTACCCGGACAGGGAGTTTGTGGATGCTGGTGGCCTCATGACCTATGGACCTGTCGGCGAAGACCTGCATCGCCGCGCTGCAACTTACGTAGATAAGATCTTGAAGGGAGCTAGGCCGGCTGACCTACCGGTGGAGCAGCCGATGAAGTTCGAACTAGTTATCAACATGAAGACCGCCAACCAGACCGGCCTTGCGATCCCGGCCGACGTGCTCGCGCGAGCGGATAAGATGATCAAGTGACGGCCTCCGATGAGCTTCTGGGTCGCGATCGAGGTTTTTCCTCGGTTAACTGGCGAGCAATTACGGCGAGCTAGCGAAGCGCTTGCCTTGCGCTCCGGACCCGTTGATTAAGAGTCAAGCCCAGAACACAGCACGCCGGCGCTCCTGCCAGGCGCGCACGTTTGGATGGCGCAGGTCGTCAGGCTGCTTCGGAGCCGACTCTGGCGTGGCACAAACAAGGCGTGATGCTCGCGGTGGAGGGAGGATGACGCAGGTCACGATGATCACGCAGGACACGTTTATCGACTCAATTCTCGACCCGTACCGCGCCGCGCTCGGGCCGTCGTTGTACGCGGGGTACCGCAATCATTCCTACCGAATGCTGAACTTCGGCCGGGCCCTGGCGCCGCCCGAGCCCGACCGCGACGAGCGGCTCGCCGTTATGGCGGCGTTTCATGACCTGCCGTTCTGCCTGGACGGCAACCTCGATTATCTGAACCGGGCCGCCGATCTAACCGACGCCTGGCTGGACCAGCACGGTCGGGCGGCTTGGCGAGACGAGATCCGGCTCATGATAGGGCACCACCACAAGATCCGCTCTTACCGCGGTCCCTCCGCCCCCTTTGTGGAGGCGACCCGCAAGGCCGATTGGATCGACGTCTCCTTCTGCGCGCTCCGGTTTGGCCTCCCGCGAACCTACGTGCGCGACGTTGCCACCACCTTCCCGCTCGACGGCTTCTATCCCCGTCCGGCGTGGCCGATGGTCGCCCGCTACGCGGCCCACAATCTTCGCCGGCCGATTCCCAACCTGCGTTGGTGACCTGTCCGACCGAGAAAAAGGGATATTCTGAAGTTTAGGCCTAACCTTCTCGTTTAGACCGACGCGGAATACGCGTGGTCGTCTAGCAGGTTGCTGAAAAAGGTTTCGGAATGCTTCGAGAGCATGAACGGAAATCCTCAATGATATCAAAACCCCTCCGTTCGTCCTGAGCGCTGTCGAAGGACTCCTGCAGAGTTTTTCAGCATCCTGCTAGTATGGATCGCTACTAAATCGTGCCGTAGGCAGATCCAAGATCGCTCGCGCGCCCAATACGAGAATTCGGATGAGATGAATGGTAAGATCTCAAAAACGCG
>DASTOD010000587.1:0-4921 GCA_035762645.1 Binatia bacterium
GGAGATTCGCAGGGCGATACGTTAATTGTGAGGAGCCGGCGGCGCGTTGTCATCCTGAACGAAGTAGAAGATCTTGCATTTCAATAGGGCCAGAAAATCAGGATTCTTCGGCGGAGGGCCTCAGAATGACATCACGACACAAGTCTGAAGGGGATGATAGAGGTGAGAGTGCTTTCGTCTGCGCGTTGTCTCAGTAGCGAGGGAAATCTATGTCGAAGATATCGGCTAACGTGCTCGAAGCCGTTGGCAACACGCCCCTGATCCGGCTCAACCGAGTCACGGCGGGCCTCTCCGCGAGCATCTGTGCAAAAGTCGAGGCCGCCAACCCCGGACGGAGCGTTAAGGACCGGATCGCGCTTGCTCTCGTCGAGGATGCGGAGCGGCGAGGATTGCTTAAACCGGGAGGCACCATCGTGGAGCCCACTTCGGGAAACATGGGAGTAGCGCTCGCGATTGTAGCGGCGGTCAAAGGCTACAAATGTATCTTTACCATTCCGGACAAAATGAGCATTGAAAAGATTCGCCGCCTGCGCGCGTTCGGCGCCGAGGTTGTGGTGACTCCCACGGCAGTTCCACCTGAATCGCCGCAGTCTTACTACTCCGTAGCCCGACGGCTGACCGAAGAAATTCCGGGCGCCTTCATGCCGATGCAGTATGACAACCCGAGTAACATGGAGGCACATTACCGCTCCACCGGCCCCGAGATCTGGGAACAGACCGACGGAAAGATAACCCACTTCGTCGCGGGCATGGGGACGGGCGGGACTATCTCAGGAACCGCAAAATACTTGAAGGAAAAAAATCCGAAATGCACGGTCGTGGGGGTAGATCCCGAGGGATCGATCCTGGCTAAGGTTTTCAATCGCGAGAAGTGGTCTTGGAGGGACTCCCACCCGTATAAGGTAGAGGGGATTGGGGAGGACTTCGCGCCCAAGAACCTGATGTTCGAGTATATCGACAACGTCGTCACTGTCTCCGATCGCGACTCGTTCTTGATGGGCCGGCGGCTTACGCGGGAAGAAGGTCTCTTCTGCGGCGGCTCTTCCGGCACGGCCGTCGAAGGAGCGCTTCGCTACGCGCGCGAGAAACAATTGGGGCGCGATGAGCTTATGGTTGTGCTGCTTCCCGACGCCGGCGAGATCTATCTTTCGAAGATGTACTCCGATGAGTGGATGAGACAGAACCAGTTCCTTGGCAGGAGCGCGGAGGTCGGAGAAATTCTCGCGTCTAAAAAACGGAAACTTCCCGAGCTTATCTCGGTCGAGGTGACATCGACCGTCCGCAGCGCGATCGAGACGATGAACCAGTCGGGGGTTTCCCAGCTCCCTGTATTCGATAAAGGGAACCTGGTCGGATCGCTGACTGAGAGCACGCTCTTTCAGAAAACGATGGAGAGTCCCGATGTAATGGAGCTGACGGTCGGCGCCCTGCTGGAGCCGCCGCTGCCCACCGTGGGGCGCGACGAGAGCGTCGATGAAATTGTCAAGCTCTTGAAATCCTTCCCGGCCGTTCTCGTTCGCGACCGGAAAAAGTACCAGGGAATTTTGACACGCTTCGACGTCGTCGAATACTTGGGCGGCTAGTGCCGATGATCTCAGTGTGGACTCTTGACGCGGAAAGGACCACTGACCACACGACTACTGACTACGTTGTCTGTGGTCTGTAGTCTGTCGTCGGCCCGGCTGTGATGGCACGAAGAAACCGCCGGCGGGATTTGCTGCAGTTTGCTACGCGCGCCATTCACGTCGGACAGGAGCCTGAACCGGCCACGGGAGCCATCACGGTCCCGATATACCAGACAAGCACCTTCGCGCAGAGCGCGCCCGGGGTTCATAAGGGCTATGACTACTCCCGAACGGACAATCCGACGCGCACGGCTCTGCAGCAAGCGCTGGCGAGCCTGGAATCGGCCGCATACTGCCTGGCGTTTTCTTCCGGGATGGGGGCCGCGACGACGGCGATGCTCCTCTTCAAGCGCGGCGACCACATCATCTCTTCCCGGGACGTTTACGGCGGCACCTACCGGCTCTTTAAGCGCGTGTTGGAAGACTTTGGGCTTACTTTCTCGTTCGTAGAGACCGCGGACCTTGGAGCGATAGAACGGGCGGTCACGCGGCGCACTCGCCTGCTCTGGATTGAATCACCGACAAATCCACTGCTTCGCATCACCGACATCCGGGGAGCCGCGAAAATTGCGCACCGCTCGGGGGCCTTGTGTCTGGTGGACAACACCTTTGCGTCGCCTTTCTTCCAGAGACCGCTCGCGCTCGGCGCAGACATCGTTCTACATTCGACGACCAAATATATCGCCGGCCACGCCGATGTTGTCGGCGGCGCCATCTGCTTAAATCAGCGCTTACTGTATGAGCGACTGAAGTTTCTGCAAAATGCGGCCGGCGCGACGCCATCCCCCTTTGATTGTTTCCTGACTTTGCGTGGAATCAAGACTCTCGCTTTGCGTATGCGAGAGCATGAAAAGAATGCAACCCGAATCGCCGGGTTCTTGAGGGACCATCCGCGGGTGCGACGGGTCTACTATCCCGGGCTCGCCAATCACCCCGGCCACGATATCGCCTCCTCGCAAATGGATGGCTTCAGCGGGATGATATCTTTTGAGGTCAAAGGAGGACTGGCTGAGGCAAGGCGGGTTTTACGGCGACTGAATATATTCAAGATTGCCGAGAGTCTGGGCGGCGTGGAATCTCTCGTCGAGTTACCTACCATTATGACGCATGCTTCGATTCCCAAAGAGGAGCGAAGGAGGGCCGGGCTCGATGATGGGCTCATCCGGTTATCCGTAGGCGTGGAGGACGTGGAGGATCTGATCGCGGATTTGAAACAGGCGTTAACAGGCCGGTGAAAACAGAGCCGATCGCCCTGAGCATGGTCGAAGGGTGCGCTCAATCGCCTCGCTCCAACGTACTGCGTAAGTACGCCTCCGCTCTGCAACTAAACCGTTTTGACCGGCCTGAAACCCAGGTTTGCAACAAACTGACGAAAGACGGGGAAATTAGTGACACGGTCAAACTCGGGCACTATCGATCTTGGGAAATATGAGATTCACCCGGAGCGAGGGTTTCTACCTGCATTGGACCCGCTGGACCACTTGCCCGCGGAATTTCAGGCGTGGGAAGCGGTCGCTCATGATCTGCCGAAAATTCTCGCCAGCGGAAACGTTCGGTCGTTTCTCAGAGAGTTGCCGCTCTTGGATGCTACGAGGCTGAGCGGTGAGCGTGAGAGACGGCGGGCGATGGTCCTCCTTTCCTTTCTGGGGCATGGCTATGTTTGGGGAGAGCCGGAGACTGTCGGCTCTATTCCGGCTGCTTTAGCAGTGCCGTGGTATGAGCTGGCAAAGCTCCTCGGCCGGCCGCCGGTGCTTTCCTACGCCTCCTATGCATTGGACAACTGGAGAAGGCTCGATCCAAACGGGCCGATAGAACTCGGCAATATCGCGATGAGCCAGAATTTTCTCGGCGGCCAAGATGAGGAATGGTTTGTTTTGATCCATGTCGCCATCGAGGCCAAAGCTGGTCCGGCACTCGCCGCCTTGGTCGCGGCTCAGCAGGCTGTCGCCAACGATCGAGCGGACGTTCTCGCCGATCGTCTGGCGATAATTGCTGAGGTACTCGAAGGAATGCACGAGATCTTGGCTCGCATGCCCGAGCGCTGCGATCCATACATCTATTACAACCGGGTCAGGCCCTACCTGCACGGATGGGCCAATCATCCGGCGCTTCCCGAAGGGCTAATCTACGAGGGTCTGGCTGCGTACGGTCGAAAGCCGCAAACGTTTCGCGGCGAGACAGGTGCGCAAAGCTCGATCATTCCATCGCTGGATGCTGGGTTGGGGATAGGTCACGCGCAAGATCTGCTTCATAGTTACCTCACAGAGATGCGCGATTACATGCCGCCCAAACATCGCTCTTTCATCGAGGCCCTCGAGACCGGCCCGTCGGTGCGCCGGTATGTGCTAGAGCACCGGGAAACATGCGCTCCGCTGGCCGAGGCCTACAACGCCGCAGTCGCTGGTATCGAGCGGTTCCGCTCGACCCACGTCGAGTACGCGAAAAATTATATTGTGAAGCAGAGCCAGCGCGGCGCAAAAAACCCGGTTGACGTCGGAACCGGCGGGACGCCGTTCGTCCCGTATCTGAGGAAGCACCGTAACGAAACCAGGGCGCATAAGATTACATCGTAAGGCGTGAGGCGTCAGGGGTGAGGGGAATATGGCGTAGCCCACGCCAATAGCATACCAATTTGCGGAGGAGGTCCTCCTATGAATTCAGGTATCCGCAAAGTCGGCGTCATTGGCATCGGACTCATGGGCAGCGGAATTGCGCAGGTCGCGGCCGCGCAGGGTTTCGATACGGTGGTCGTCGACGTGACAGAGGAAATCTTGTCCAAAGGGATGGCGAGGATTGCCGAAAGCTTACGGCGTCTCGCGGAGAGCTATGAAAAATCAAAAGGTAAGATGGGCATTGCGCCGGAGGAAGAGGCGAATATAACGGCGCGCATCAAGCCTTCAACGGACCGTGATGAATTGTTGGATTGTGACATCCTGATTGAAGCCGTTGTGGAAGAGGAGATAGCAAAGAAGAGTCTCATTTCATCTTTGACGGAGTTGGGCTATCGCGACCTTATGGTCTCGAACACTTCCTCCATTTCAATTACGCGGCTTGCCGCCGCCTACGCTGTACCCGAGAAGTTCATGGGCATGCATTTTATGAACCCGGTTCCCCTTCAGCCCGGTTGCGAGCTTATCCGGGGACTTCTGACTTCCGCGGAGACCTTTCGAACCGTATTGGACTTTTGTCGCGAGCTGGGCAAAGAACCGATTCTGGCCGAGGACAAAGCAGGATTCGGAATCAATCGGATGTTTGTGCCTTTTTTGAACGAAGCGGTGAAAGTGGTCGAGGAAGGA
>DASTOD010000588.1:0-2265 GCA_035762645.1 Binatia bacterium
TCATCGACGAGCTGTCGCTCGGGCTGGCCCCCGTCCTTGTCCTGACTCTGTTCGACAGCCTCAAACAACTGCGGGAACAGGGCTTGACCATTTTGCTTGTCGAACAGAACGTGCAGCTGGCGCTGGCGATCAGCGATTACGGCTATGTGATCGTCGAAGGCAAGATCCCGCTCGAGGGCGAGGCCCGAAAACTGATCAAGGACAAACATATCCGTGAGGCCTATTTGGGTTTATAGCCATGTGGAATATGACCTTATTCACTCCAGTTTCGTGACAGCAGCCCGTACAATCAAGCTTATAATGAATTTGTAACAATTTTCACAAATAGCGTCTTTACCCAGGCATCGTGGCTGGGTAAGCCGCTCGTTCCACCTGCGCGGCACTGCCTGCCCAAAGGGCGTGGAGCAGCGCAGGTCTGTACGGAGGTAAACATGTTTGTCGGCGAACGAATGTCACACCCGGTCATTTCGGTCTCACCTGAGGACCCGATCAACGAAGTCCTTGCGATGTTCAGGAATGAACACATCCGCCGCGCGCCGGTCATGAAAGAGAGCAGGCTGGTTGGGATCGTCTCGGAACGGGACCTGCTGAATGCGTCCCCCTCTTCGGCCACGACGCTGAGCGTGTGGGAAATGAACTACCTGATCAGCAAGGTGAAGGTCAAGAACGTGATGACCAAAAAGGTCATCACCGTGGATGCAGAAACGCCAATCGAAGAAGCGGCCCGCATCATGGCAGATAAAAAGATCGGCGGCCTGCCCGTAGTTAGCTCAGACAAAGTGGTCGGCATGATCACGGAGACCGACCTCTTCAAGATCCTGCTCGAGCTCATGGGCGCCCGCCAGAAAGCCATCCGCGTCACGGCCACGGTGCCGGATCAGCCTGGCGAACTGGCGAAGATCACCAAAGCGATTTCTAGCAATGGCGGTGATTTCATTTCCTTTGGAATGTTCTCCGGTCCTGATGCGACTTCAAAGGTCGTGACCTTCAAGGTGCAGGGCATCAAAAAGGAGAAGATCAAAGAAGTTCTGGATAACGTTGTGCTGAAGTTCTGGGATATCCGCCACAGTTGATCGACCCTTCTATGAAAAGAGGCCGCTTGCAAGCGGCCTCTTTTTTCTCTGCACCATGCAACGTCTATTTCAACTTACCTCACTGCCCTCTTTTTCACCTCATTCCCCCTCAGCTCAGCGACCTCCTGCATCGTGAGATAGCGCCACTGCCGCGGTTTGAGGTTCCCCAGCCGCAGGGGCCCGATCCGGATCCGCACGATTTTGACTACGGGCAGGCCCAGCTGCTTGCACGTCTCACGGATCTGGCGCTTTCGCCCTTCTCCCATAACTACACGAATCCAGGCGCCTTTTCCTTGAGCGGTCTCAAATCGCACATCGGCGGGAGCGGTTTTATAGCCATCTTCCAGAACTACCCCGCGCTTCCAGGCTTCGATCTGCTCTTTATCCGGGCGGCTTGCAAGTAAGACTCTATACTCTTTGGTATGACCAAACCTGGGGTGAGAAAGGCGATTTGTGAGCTCACCATCGTTGGTCATTAGCACCAAACCCTCGCTCTCAAAATCGAGCCTCCCTACCGGATAAAGATGTGCTGGAACTTCGACGAGATCTCGTACCGTTTGGCGTTCATCCCCCCGTTCGCGCTCTACAGTCGACAAAACATTTCGCGGTTTATATAAAGCAATATAGATCAACTGCTCAGCCGCAGCGATTGGCTTTCCATCAACCGTGATCTTATCTATCGTTGGATCGGCTTTTTGACCTAGTTCGGCTATCTTTCCATTGACCCGAACGCGCCCCGCAGTAATAAAGTCTTCACAGCCCCGGCGAGAACCATATCCCGCTTGGGCCAGAATTTTCTGTAATCGATCTGCCATAGCGGTGGAATTATAACCTGCCTGGAACGACAAAAAACCCATTTCTCGCGCTTTTGGGCAAGGAAGAGTTCCGTGTCGTGCTTCCCCACATAGCTGACAAGACACGGGAGGCAAAGGGAGATCATTCCTGTGCCTGAAGTCCTGCTACAAAGAAATGAACGGGACGTATATAAAGTGAGACCACCAGAAACGGATTTTATTCAGCTTTGAAGCGAAGCGTCAATCGCCCCGCATCGCATCGGCTCTTGCCTTAACCCATATCAAGCCCATGATAGGCATCATTACCCCTAAAAATGGGAGTTCATAATTGTTCTGCGTCTCATGGGGGATCACAAGAACCGCAACAACCGAGGCTAAAAAGATAAAAATCAAGATGC
>DASTOD010000589.1:0-12609 GCA_035762645.1 Binatia bacterium
TCGAACCATACGCCATAAGCCATACGCTATAAGCCAGAAGGAGGATAAGGATGGTAAGGAAATTCTTCTCCGTGTGCTTGGGTGTTCTCAGCGTTCTTGGGCTCGCGAGTCCGGGGTATTCGTCGACGCACGACTTTTACAAGGGAAAGACCATCCGGTTTATCACCGCCTTCAGCCCCGGCGGCGCATTCGATGTCTACACCCGCGCCATCGCACGGCATTACGGCAAGCACGTCCCAGGCAATCCGTCGACCATTGTTGAGAACATGACGGGCGCCGGCGGCATCATCCAAGCCAACTACATGTTTCAGCGCACGAGACCCGACGGCCTGACGATCGGCAACAACATCGGCGGCCTTATCCTGCAGCAAATCATGGGCGCCAAAGGGATCGAGTTCGACGGCAGGAAATTCGAATATCTCGGAGTGCCTTCCGCGGACGATTCCGTTTGCGCGTTGACCAAGGCCAGCGGCGTCACGAGCATGGAGAGTTGGTTTGCCGCCAAGGAGCCGGTGAAGTTGGGTGGCGTCGGGCCGGGCGGCACGCTTTCAGACGTCGCGCGAACCATAAAATCGGCTTTGGGCTTGCCTATCCGAGTTATCGACGGTTACAAAGGCGTTGCCGATGTTCGCCTGGCAGCGGATTCCGGCGAGCTTGCCGGATACTGCGGCGGTTGGGAATCGGTGAAGCTTCAATGGCGCAAGGCTCTGGAGGCGGGGCAGGTCTCCTTGGTGCTTCAGGTGACGACGAAGAAAAATCCGGAGCTGCCCCACGTACCCCTGGCGATTGACTTTGCCAAGGGCGCTGAGGCGCGGCAGCTGCTCAAGTATGCGGTCCATGACGTCGCGATCATGCAGCGGCTCTTTTTCCTGCCTCCCGGAACACCCAAAGAGCGCGTCCGATTACTGCGCAAGAGCTTTCTCGATACCCTCAAGGATCCGGAGTTTCTCGCCGAAGCCACTAAAACAAGCTTGACCATCAATCCCGTGACGGGAGAAGAAATCGAAGAGATCGTCGCGGGACTGTTTAAACTCGACGCGGCGATGGTCGCGAACCTGAAAAGCGTGCTGGTTCCATAGATCGAAACTAACACCATGTTCTTTGCTGCACACCTATACCCTTAGCGGTAGCCCAGCAAAATTGACTCTCAACCGTTAGGTCTGATCGGCGCGGAGCACCGGGATAATTTCTCGCGTGAATAGTTCCAACGAGGTCAGGCTGGCCTCACGGGTGATGCCCGGAACAGAAAATCGGCAGATGAGATGCTTTAGACCCAACTCTTTTTGAAATCGAGCGATTTCCTGAACGCACCTGCTCGGATCGCCCAAGATAATTCGGTCTTCGGCAAGCCGTTCAATCGTGAGTTTTCCCGAAGGTCGCTTGACGACCGGGTGCGGCCAGCGGAAGTACATGCTTTCGAACGCCTGGACAAAGGCGTCACCAGCGGCGCTGGCCGCCTGTTTCGCGCTGCGCGCCACAAAGACATAGCGAAACAAGGCCACCTCTCCTTCGCCTTGTCCTAGCTCCTGGCAGGCTTTCTGATACCGGCGGGCGCAGGCCGTGAGCTCGTCGAGATTGGCCGAAGGGCCCGCCAGCCAGGCATCCCCAAGGCGAGCGGCTCGCCGGATAGCCGGCTCCGTCCAGGCGCCAAACCAGATCGGCGGCCTTGGCTGCTGAACTGGCCGTGGGGCGATGGTTGCGTTATCCAGCCGGTAATGTCTTCCACGATGAGTGACACTCTCTTCCGTCCAGAGCCGGCGCAGAAGCGAAGCACCTTCCTCCAACCTGCTCCCACGCTCCTTGATCGAATAACCGAAGGCGGCGAATTCCTCCGGGGCATAGCCGGCGCCTACGCCCAAGATCAACCGACCGCCAGAAATCATATCTACCATCGCTCCTTCCTCGGCAACTATTAAGGGGTGATACAGAGGGAGTAAAAGAACGCCCGTGCCCAAACGGATGCGGCTTGTCCGCGTTGCGATGGCGGCAAGTCCGAGCAGCGGCGCCGGATGCAAAACGGGATTGTTGTGGTGCTCGCCCAGCCAGATCGAGTCGAATCCGGCCAGCTCTGCGCGCTCGCATTCGCGCAGCGTCTCATCAAAGCTCGACTGTCCTTGCAGTGGGCTTAAGCCGACTTTCATGGCTGGCCCGTGTTCCTTCGTTTTCCCGTCTGAGAGCCGAGAAAGTTAACGATCGTGCTTAGCAGTATTGTCGGCTCCCGGTTCAAGACATCGAGTTTGATTTTTCTACGTTTCCAGCACGATTTCGCGAAGCCCGTCGGCAATCCAAATTGCCTAGTTGCGCAATTGCGCAACTACGCACCGACTAAAACCTTGCCGCTTTACGAACAACCACGAACGCATTTCGCGCTGCCATCAAACTCCATCGTTTTGCCACTCAACGGCAAGTGCACCGGGCGGCCCTTAACCAACTCCATAAATTGTTTGGCTCGGGTATTTGGATTGACGCGACCGCCCTTGGTCGCCGCTTCGTTGGTGTGCGAAGGTATCACCGCCAGCGGCTGGATCAGCTCGTTGATTGCGTAGGCGGCTTCCTCCGGCTGCATGCTTGAAGGAACGACATTGATGACCGCGAGGTTCGCCTTGTAGAAGCCATTGATGATCGTCTTCATGTCCCCGGAGAGCGCATTGTCGCCGGAGAGATACACTCTTAAGCCATTGGTGAATACCAGCACGTAGCCCACCGCGTTACCCATGTAAACGGACAGGTCATCAGCGGCCATGGTCGTTTTACCCCCATCCGACAACAGTTGACGCGCTACGTAGTTGCTGTGGTCGGCCCGGACCATGGAGATCTGCACGCCCTGGGCGGCGCCGGAGAATTTTAAAGTTCGTTTTCCGCCAATGTGCAGGTTTCCCCGGCAAGGCGCGGACAGCGGCACCGTGATCTCTCTAGCAAGACCCGCTTCGGCGCAAGCCGAGATTTCCTTGCCGCGGATCGACTGAATCTTCTTGCTGAGAAACAGATCCATCGGCGGGATGACCACGAGCGCCGAGTTTTTTGCCGCCGCGATCTCCGCTGTATTTGAATGAGGGGCGGCGCTGACGGTTTTAGGCCGGTCGCACGTGCCGGAATTCATCTCAGGGATCTTATTGCCGCCGATGTGGTCGTTATGTCCGTGACTCAGCAACACGGCATGAACCTCGCCTAGGCGCGGGTCCGTACCTCCCGCGATAGTTGCTCCGGGATCGTAAAGAATCCTCACTCCGGTCGGATCTTCGAAGAGAAAGGCCCGGTCGCCCGAACAGAACTCGCCCTCGTGAGAGCCCAACGGAGTAATTTTGACGCTCTGCGCTGAGACAGAGGCCGCTGCCAGGTTCATGACTAGGGTGATAACGACAAGGCTCGCCGCTAGGTGCCGTCGCATAACTTCTCCTTCTTTTCGTTGATGGAAGTCGAACATACCTTGGTTGTTCGCCTTACCGCCAGATCCGTTCGTCGCGCAACTGTTTGATCGCACTCCGGGCTGCGCACGCGGGCGGTGATATCCGCCATGCCGATTGCGAGGACCCGCTACTTTCGCGCGAGTAAGAATTATCCGAGATCAAAGCGGGTTGTCAACAAAAGGAGAAGGGGACACTGCGCGAAGCTCAGGAGACTGCTTGAGCCATCGGCTAAGCCGGCAGATCGGCGACGGCGACGCCGGCGTCGATCGCTTTGCACTTCGCCTCTTCGGCGACGGCTTTTTGCCGCGCCAGCCCGAGCACCTCGGCGGCGCGGGCGCGCGGAATGAAACAAACCCCGGTGTCGTCGGCGAGCACGATATCCCCCGGCGCGACCCGCACGCCGCCGACTACGATCTCGCCGTTGATTTCGATGGTCTCGATGCGCCACTTGCCGGTGACCGGCGTGAATTCCGTGGCCCACACCGGATAATCGATCCGGCGGGAGTCGCCGACGTCGCGCACGCCGCCGAACACCACTGCGCCCGCTTCACCCTGGCGCTTGCCGGTCTGGGCCGATATACCACCCATGTTGGAGATCCCCGTAACACCGTCGATGACCACGACGTCGCCGGGACGGGCGAGATTGTGCGCCTCGAACTCGGCCATCTTGTTGACATGCCGCCGCGCAGCTTCATAGACATGCTCGCGCTGCATAATGTTGCGTACCGTGAGCGCCGGCCCGACGATGGTCCGGCCGGCCATCGTCGGCTTGAGCACCGATGCGCCGATGACGCCGGTGACGCCGAGCTCGTCCATCACGTCCGAGACGATGCCGCTCGAGTCGCCGAGGGCGCGGAAGCCTTCGATGATTCCGTCCGGCGGCCGCGGCGTTTCCATCAAACGAATGCGCTCCCGGGCGATCTTACCGGTAAGTTTTCGCTCAGCCATCGGCACCTCCGTGGGAAGATGATGGAGGCTAAAATAGGGCGGGTAGGATTTACCGTCAAGCCGAACTAGAACTAAAGCCGCAACTCTTTCGAAGTCGGCCGCCTGAATTGCTAAAGGGGCGGCTTCAGATTGCGCCGCTAGGCGTCAGCGCTGCGGCGCTTCCGCGCCCCGCTTGACGTAATCGTCGAACGGTCCCGTGACGCGAATGACCTCTCTGACCGGATAATCGAGCATCGGAAACACCATGACGAAAAGGTCGCCGGCAATACCGAGCTTGCGCGTTTCCTCGGTGACCGGCGGGAACGCCAAGGTGCGCAACGCCGACCTGCCGGTGAAGACCGCAAACTCGATACGCTTGGCGGCCGCCGTCAGCGCGAAGATCTTATGCGAGCGCCGCTGCGCGACGAATAAATTTCCGCCCGGGCTAAAGCTCATTCCCGACGGCAGGGCGCCGGAATAAACCGTTTCAGGCTTGCCGCCGGCCAGCGGCACGCGCAGGATCTCGCCGTTGCGGTCGATGTGTTCGGAATCGTGAGCGCCGTCGCTGCCGATCCAGAGATTATCTTTGGTATCGAGCGTCAGGGTGCGGCCGCGGCCGAGGCCGGTGAGCCAGCGGGGATGGAGAACCTTGCCCTTGTCGTTTAGTTTGACCACCACCCCCCCAAGTCGTTATCGACGACGTAGACATTGCCCGCTTTGTCGAAGGCAATGCCTTCGGGGTCGCGCAGTAAAGGTTGTCCAGAGGCAGCCGGACCGCCGGCGAACAACGATCCGGCGCCGTTGGGACTCACTCGGTAAACGACGCCGTAGCCTTGCGGAGAACTCGCGCTTACAAAAACTTCGCCGCCCCGGTTGACCGCCAACTCGTCCGGGTCATCCAACGGCGGCCCGAAGAAAAACTGTCTTTCCGTCGCGGGTGTCACCTTGACCGCGCCTGGCGGCATGCGGTAAATCCGCGCATCAGCGCGGCCGTAGATCTCTTTCAAACGGTTGGCCGTGCGCGAAAAATAGAGCGCGCCGCGGCGGTCGAAGGTCATCGACACGACCGCGGGAATACCCCGTTGCTCGTCATGAAAGCCGGCGCCGGTCACGTAGGTAGACGCTTGGAATCCGGGCGGGAGCCGCAGCCCGCTCGGGTCGTAACCGGCAAGAGCGGGCGACAAAAGAAAATAGTGGTATAAGACGAACGCGACGCCATGCGCGATCGTTAAGACCAAGGATTGCCGAGCTGATCTCCGCCTCATCCGCCTCTTCCTTTCATGGAGATTTTCGGGCATGGTCGCACCGGAGCATCGGAACGATCTTGTCTACAGCGTGCACGTTAGATGTCTGGCGAACGTCCGGCCACGAACCGATCGCACGACTGAAAACGGCGTAGACTAGACCAGTCCGGAGAATACCATCGGCGGTGGCCCACCGCGAGCGGTCGGACAGTCGTTTCAATGATTCGATTCGATGGCTTTGCCGACTCAAATTGAATTTCTCAAAGTGCTTGCCTGCATGGCATGGGCGGACCAGGAGATTAGCCGCCCCGAAATCAGCCTGATCGGGCGCTTGATGCATAGCTTTCACCTCTCCGGCGACGAGCGGATGCAAGTGGAGATGTATCTCGAGGAAAAAGTCGATTCGGATGAAGCCAAGCGCGTAACACGTCGATTTCTCTCTCGCGTGCGCCGGCCGGCGGAGCGCAAAAATTTAGTCACCACGGTCGAGACACTCCTCGAAAGCGATGAGCGCCGCACGGCTGAGGAGCGGGCGTGGCTGCAGGAACTGCACGACGCCGTTGCGGAAAGCAGCGGCAGCTTTCTCCTCGACGGATTGCGGAGCGTGCTCCGCATCGGCGCGGCTGGCGCCGCCGGGTCGGGCTCAGGGCGAGAGGCGCAGTTACACGACTTTATTCACAATCGAGTCCTGTTCAAGCTGCGTCATCGCGTCGGCGCCAAAATCCTGGAGCGAGAGACAAACCCCGACAAGCTCAAAGAGCTAACTCTGTGCGCCGCGTTTCTTGCGCGGGTGGGCTATGTCGATGAAAAGTTCTTGCCGCAAGAAAAACAGTTCATACAAAAGCTCCTCCGCGACGTTTGGGGCGTTTCGCTGTCCTTGGCCGAAGCCGTCTGTGGCGTCGCGATGGAAGCCGTCAACCAGGGATTGGATCTTTTTCGTCTTATTCAGGAGACCAAAGCGACGTTGTCCGTCAACAAGCGCAAGACGTTGCTCGAGGCGCTGTTCGCCTTGGCACTGGCGGAAGGCAAGATGACCGGAGAAGAGATCGAAGAGATCCGCAAGATCGCCTACGGACTCGAGTTCACGCACCGCGAATTCATCAACGCGAAGCTAAAGGTCCTCGGCCGGAGTTAGACGGATAGCCATCGCTAAGGGTTTAAGAAAGCAAAGCCCCCTGAAGCAGGGTAAATTGACAAGATTTGCTTGTCGGATATACATTACTTTACAAATGATGATGGGATTGGCGGCAGTGACTTTGCGGTACGGAAACCCAATCAGGTGCTCAGTACGGTTTTATTTGAGGTCGATTGACAGCACGCAAAGGACGTACGTCTAGACGGCTGAAAGGAGGATAACATGGCCCGCAAACGAATCACTCGACGCGATTTTATCAAGACGACGGCAGCCGGGGCTTTGGCAGCCGGGCTTGGGACGAACCTCATTATCCCAGCGCGGTCCCACGGCGCCAGCGCTAAAAAGACCCTAAAGATCCTCCAGTGGGTCCACTTCGTTCCCGCCTTCGACAAGTGGTTCAACGAGAAATACATCAAGGAATGGGGCGAGAAGAACAACACCGAAGTGACCGTGGACAACATCGGCATCGCGGGGCTGAGCGCCCGCGCGGCGGCCGAGGTGTCGGCCCAGAAGGGCCACGATCTATTCCTCTTCAACTGGCCGCCGCCATTTTACGAAGAGCAAGTTGTGGACATGAAGGACGTGTACGCCGAATGTGAGAAGAAGCACGGCAAACCCATCGAGCTGGCCATCAAGAGCACGTACAACCCGAAGACCAAAAAGTACTTCGGCTTTTCTCCTTCCTTCACACCGGACCCGATAAACTGGCGCAAGGATCTGTGGGACGATGTCGGGGTGACGCCCGATAGCTGGGATAAAATTCTCGAAGGCGGCCGCAAGATCAAACAGAAGCACAAGATCCCGGTGGGCATCGGCCTGGCGCAGGAGATCGATACCGCCATGGCCATGCGGACGATCATGTACTCTTTCGGCTCCCACGAGCAGGATGCCAGTGGCAAGCTGACCTTGAATTCCAAGAACACCCTCGAGGCCGTGAAGTTCGTGAAGGCCTTGTTTCAAGAAACCATGACCCCGGAAGTCTTCACCTGGGACGCTTCCTCCAATAACCGCGCTATGCTGGCAGGCACCATCTCGCTTGCCCTCAACGCCATTTCGATTACTCGCACGGGCGAGAAGGACAATCCAGCCTTCACGGAAAAGATCCACCTGGCCAAGGCGGCTGCCGGCCCGGTGCGCCGGATCGGACTAGAGCACGTGATGGACGTATACGTGATCTGGAAGTTCGCCGAGAACATCGACGGCGCCAAGAAATTTCTGGTGGACTACGTGGGGAACTTCCGCCAGGCCTTCCTGAACGGCCAATTCTATGACTTTCCCTGCTTTCAAAAGACGGTGCCGGACCTGAAACAACTCATCGGCAAGGATGCCAATGCAAAGCCGGCCGATAAGTACAAAGTCTTGGAGGACGTGCTCAGCTGGGCGACCAATATCGGCTATCCCGGTTATGCCAACGCCGCCATCGACGAGATCTATCAGAAATGGACGCTCAACGTCATGTTCGCCAAGGCCGCCCAAGGGGTGCTGAGCCCCGAGGATGCCGTCAAGGAGGCCGAGGCTGAATGCAAGCGCGTCTGGGACAAGTGGCGCGAGCGCAAGCTGATGTAGGCGCGCAGCGACAGACTGGAGTATTGGAGTGATGGAGGAGTGGAGTAATGGTTAAGACCCAACACTCCAACACTCCAAACACCTCCCATACTCCAACACTCCGTTTCACCTGCTTTTTTTGGCCCGGCTGAGTGGCAGACGCGGGCGGACCGTAACTCCGAAAACTCCCAGACATGGCCACCGTAGAAACACGCGCGATCAAGAAGTATTACGGCGACGTTGCGGCGGTGAACGGGGTAGACCTGATCATTAAGGAAGGCGAGTTTCTCGTTCTTCTCGGCCCCTCCGGTTGCGGTAAAACCACTCTGCTGCGCATGATCGCGGGTCTGGAGACGCCCAGCGCGGGCGAGCTGCTGATCAGCGGCGAGGTGGTGAACGACTTGCCCCCACGGGCCCGGAAAATCGCCATGGTTTTCCAGAGCTACGCCCTCTATCCCCATCTGACCGTGTTCAAGAATATCGCCTTCCCCTTGAAGGCGCACGGTTTGGAAAAGGCGGCCATCCGCGAGAAGGTCGAGTGGGCTGCCTCGCTCTTTGGCATCGGCCACCTGTTGCACCGTAAGCCACGCCAGCTTTCCGGCGGCGAGCGGCAACGAGTCGCTCTGGCCCGCGCTCTGGTGCGCGAGCCGGCGGCTTTCCTTTTGGACGAGCCGCTGTCCAATCTGGACGCGCAACTGCGCGCCTCCGCCCGAGACGAGCTGCAGCAATTTCAGCGGCGCATCGGTACGACCACGATCTACGTGACCCATGACCAGGTGGAGGCAATGGGGCTGGGCGATCGCATCGCCGTAATGAGAGCCGGTCTCGTGCGGCAGATTGGCACGCCACAGGAGATCTACCGCGAGCCCGCCGATACTTTCGTCGCCCGCTTCGTCGGATCGCCGCCCATGAATCTGCTGAAGCGTCAGGATTACATCTTGGGCTTCCGCCCCGAGCACTTTCTCCCAAAGGGGACTCAAAATGGCAGGGTGAAAGTAGTTACGTTTCCCTTCCGGGTTACTCGGGTTGAATACCTCGGCGCCGACCGCCTGCTGTATGGAACCTTGGAAGGCGCCTTCACGGATCAGAAGGTCATCGCCCGCCTTCCCTCGACGGTGACCGCCAGCATCGAAACGGGGACTGGTTATGAGTTCACTGTGGAAGAGCCCGAGCTAAAGTTCTTCGACCCATCCACCGAGCTCCGCATCGCCACGCGTCCGTTGTAGGCACGCCATGGACGCACCCGCGAAAATCACTTCGGCGACGTCGAACTTGGGCCGCGCTCGACCGCGCGCCGCGTTTATCCTCGATAGCGAGCGCTGGCTGGGACCGCTTTTGATCGGCCCGGCCATCCTTTATATCGTGCTGCTGGTGGCGGCGCCGTTCTTCATGGCCCTCTATTACAGCCTGAGCAACACCACCACCGGTGGCGGGACCTTGGGCTTTGTCGGCCTGCGGAATTTCATCAATGTGGTGGGCACTCCCAAGTTCCAGACCGCCCTCAAGAACACCATAGTATTCGCCTTCCTCTCGCAGGCGGTGATCCTGGTACTGAGCAACGCCCTGGCGCTGGCGCTGCAGAAGGACTTCCGCGGTAAAGGGTTGATCCGCTTTCTCATCCTCCTGCCATGGGTGGCGCCGATATCGGTCGGAACCATCGCCTGGCTCTGGATCTTCGACTCGACCTACAGTGTCTTGAACTGGATGCTCCGTATGGCGGGGCTGATCGAAGGGCAGGGGTTTATGTGGTTGGGGGTGCCGCATCTGGCCATGGGGTCTGTCATAGCCGTCCACGTGTGGCGCCAGCTCCCGCTGGCCACGGTGATCCTCCTGGCCGGCCTCAGCTCGATCCCCAACGATATCCATGATGCGGCGGCGGTAGACGGCGCCGGCTTTTGGCGCCATTACTTTCAGATAACCCTGCCGCTGATCCTCCCGATCAGCTTGGTGGCGGTGCTCTTCGGGTTGGTTTTCACGTTCACCGATATGATCATCATCTATAATCTTACCCGGGGCGGCCCGTACGACACGACCCAGGTGCTGGCCAGCCTGGCATTCTATACCGGGATCGCGGGGGGCGACCTGGCCGAGGGTGCTGCGATCGCGCTCTTTCTCTTCCCTCTGCTGCTCGCCGCGGCGTTAGCCTTTCTGCGCATCGCCCGGCGCGCCGAGGTAACCTGAGATGATTGGGCCGAAACTCAGAAGCTGGGGCGCGCGGGCGGTTCGTTGGACAATACTCGCCGCACTCACGATTTTCCTCGCCTTTCCTTTTAGCTGGATGGTCATCACCGCCTTCAAGCGGACGAGCGACCTCTACGACCTCAAGCACAACCCATTTCTCTTCTACGAACCACCGACTCTCGAGCATATCGATCGCCTTTTCTCGGAAACTCTCTACGGCCAATGGCTCCTCAACACCGCTTTTGTGGGAGTCTTGGTGGTTCTGATCACCTTGGTTCTCGCCGTGCCCGCCGGCTACGCCTTGGCGAGGCTCACGGGAACATGGGGCGAGAAGCTGGGCATCGGCATCTTCCTTACTTATCTGATTCCGCCCACGCTGTTGTTCATCCCGCTCTCACGGGTCGTGGTGAACCTCGGCGTAGACGATTCCCTGTGGTCGCTGGTAGTGGTCTATCCCTCGTTCACCGTCCCCTTCTCCGCCTGGCTGATGATGGGCTTCTTCAAGGCCATCCCGAAGGATGTGGAAGAGGCCGCCATGATCGACGGCTACAGCCGGCTCGGCGCTTTCATCCGTGTCGTCGTTCCCATCTCCCTCGCCGGGATTCTCACCGTCGCCATCTTCAGTTTCACTCTCGTCATGCAGGAGTTCGTTTACGCCGTGACCTTCATCTCCTCCGTGCGAAACTTGACCGTGAGCGTGGGCGTCCCCACTTTTCTGGTCCACGGGGACGTGTACTTCTGGGGCTCGCTCATGGCCGGCTGTTTTATCGCCAGCATCCCGATCGCGATTCTCTATAATTTCTTCGTCGATCGCTTCATCGCCGGTTTCACCGCGGGCGCCATCAAGTAGCGGGTGAAACAGTGGAGTAACATTACGCGGGGCGTGCAGGCTCGCGCTCTACTCTTGATCTCCCGGAAGACGTTATCGACTAGCTTGGCAAACTGATTGAGTAGTTGCGCCGCAATATCAATTATCAGGCCCTTGCTATGGGGTGGTGCACCAGAGGAGGGTAAACTCAAAACGTCCGAGGTTGGGCCACGATTGAAGGGCCTAAAGATTAGCTAACGGAAGGATCAATGTTGCGCGGACGCCCTTGTCCGGGCGATTTTCCAACTTGACATCACCCTTATGCAGGACCGCTATTTCTTTCACTATATTCAGTCCGAGGCCAGTGCTCTTTTTCCCGCTGTCGGGGCGCTGGAGCGAAAAAAATTTATCAAAGACCTTCTCTAGGGCAAAATCGGGAATCCCTGTCCCGTGATCTTCGACTATGAACTCAAGCTTTTTATCTTCGACCCGGCCGATCAACTCGATCGAACCACCGACCGGACTGAAATCGATGGCATTTTGAATCAGATTGGAAAGCGCTTGGTAGAGCAGGAATTGATCAGCTCTCACCATGACGGCTTCCGGAACCTGATCGACCACGCTCACGTTTTTTTTCGACAGCATGGGCCGTTTGCCCTCGATAACCGTTTTAAGGACAGACGAAAAGGAAAGCGATTCCATATTCTCGAGGCTCTTCTGGTTCTCCAAGGCGGATAGCTCCAGCATCCGATCGACCATTTCCTGAATACGACTGGCCTCATGCCGGATATTGGACAGAAACCGTGCTTGCTGCTCGCGCGGCATTTTTTCCTCCAGCAGTTCGGCGGCTCCTCGGATAGCCGACAGAGGACTTTTTATTTCGTGGGTGAGTTTCTGGACATACTGTTCGACGTATTTCTTTCCTTCCAGTGTCTCCTGCATTTTTGCAAACGCCTGGCCCATTTCACCGATCTCGCTCCGATCCAACTCAGGAAACGTCACCCGTTTTCCCTGGCGGATATCGTCGGCGTAGCGGGTCAACCGCGTAATCGGTCGGGTGATCCATAACGAGGCGAGATAGCTAAGGAGAACGGCAGCGAGACCGCCGATGGCAATGACTTTGACCATTTGCGGCTTCGCCCCCTTCAAAAAATTGTTGATATTGGTCGTTGGCTTAGCAACTGTCAAAACGCCGGCGAGCGCTCCATTGACGAAGACCGGAGCGGCGACATACAGTACCTTGGTGCCGGGATCGTTGACGTCCGCCGCAGTGGTGCGGGAGCCGTAAAGTCCCTCCAGAGTCAGACGAACATCTTGCCAGTCGCTGTAGTCCGCGCCGAGCTTTTGCCGGTCTTCGGAATC
>DASTOD010000590.1:0-2898 GCA_035762645.1 Binatia bacterium
TGCTCTTGGGTTCGATCCGTCAACGCGCCTTGGGTTTCCCAAGCCATCGCGTCCTGAACCAGCACATGCTCCAGCCGGTACTGGCCTTTCTCGTCTCTGATGGGAAAATATTCCCACGGCGTGTCGCCATCCGCCGGTGAAAAATCACTTTCGGTGGGCGTGAAAAAGACGACGAAAATTTGCGTATGGGTGTCGTCTACCGGGACGCGGATCTGCAGGTTATGACGCAACAGGCCGTCGGTTTTCATGGTTCGGAAAACATGTCGGAGAGTGTTTGGGAAAACTAGCGGATGCTGGTCAATCTGAGGACTATCGCCGGTTTTTTTTCCGGGAGTACGTCGTAGTTTCATGATGCCAAATTCGAACGGGATGAATTCGTGCTCTTCCTCGTAGCGTTCTACTGCGCCGACCAAGTGCGCAGTATCACCATGCAACCAGTAGAGATGGGACGGATCGACAGAGTTTTCCATCGGTTGGAGCCAGTTGCAGTTATAAATCTCGTGCTTCTCGATCCAACGCCTGCCATTCTCCCAGGCCAATACATCCCAACGCGGAAATATCGGCTTCGGCTCCGGACCGAGATACCCCCACAACAGGCCGCCCAATTTCTCCACCGGATACGCCGTGTGTTTGATCTTATCCTTGTACCCAATCCCTTCAGGTTCAGCGGGCTGTTCTAGACACTTGCCGGTGTTGTCGTACTTCCAGCCGTGATAGGGGCAGCGAATTCCCTGCTCGTCAACTCGGCCAAAGGCGAGGGACGCTTTTCGATGCGAGCAATGCTCGCCGACAAGGCCGTACCGTCCGCTCTTATCCCGGTAAATCACGAGATCCTCGCCCAAGATCCTGACGGCCCTGATGGGCTTCTCTTCGGTAAGCTCGGCTGCTGCCGCAACCGGCTGCCAGTAGCGGCGTAACAACTCTCCTGCCGGAGTTCCCCGACCGACTCGCGTCAGCGCCTCGTTTTCGTCGCGCGTAAGCATAGAGACTCCCCTACCTTTTAGCCTCGTTGGCCGCCATGATTTCTTTCGCAAGGTCGAATATCGGCTTCATATCGCCGTACTCCGGCTTCACCACGTCGAAGTATTTCACTCCGGGTTGCAACCGAGCGTCCATGGGAACGTCGTCCTTGGGGATGTCAATGCGTCGCGAATTCGGGGGATCGTCGGGGTCGCCCAATCTTTGCAAAGCCATCTGTCCCTTGCGCGAGAGAAACCAGTTAATGAAAACTTTTGCCGCATTGGGGTGGGGCGCCTGATTCAGCAAGCTCAGCGACCCGCCGCCGGAAGAAAAGCTGGTGCCTTCTTTCCAGGAAGTCGTGTCGAAGTCATCCACCGGAAGTCCCTGATTCTTGGCTCGCATGGAATCTTTGCAGCCCATGCAAATCGCGTATTTGCCTTGCGCCAGCCAATCGGTCATCTGGCGGAAGTTTTTGGCGAACTGCATGTCCATGCCGCCAAAAAACTTCTTGATAAATTCGGGGCCTAACTCGGGGTTGTAATAGAAAAACTGCATCGTCGCGCCCAAGCCGGTATCTCTGGGATCTAAGCTAACGATCTTGCCTTTCCATTTGGGATTCAGCACGTCCCAATAGGATTTGAATTCTTTCGGTTGAACCGACTTGGTGTTGTGGGAGAGCTGCGAGCCGCTGGGGTTAGCTAAATAAGCAAAGATATATTTGCCTTCAGGATCGGCGTACCGGTGCTCGCCGGCATACCACTTGGAGGTGTCAACCACTTCGGGCACGATCAGCGCCGGCTTGATCGGATCCAGAGCCTTGCCTTTATAAAGAACGTTATAATTGCCGTTGGTCCCGCCGCTATAAACGTCGACAATATACTTCGCGGCCCGCCGCTCCGAGATGATACGCGTGGTCAGCTCGGCGCCGCGTCCCGCTACGGACACGACATTGATGCCAGGATATTCCTTTTTAAAATCCTGCAACAGCCGGTCGTAGCGGTAGATATAGACGGTGACCTGCCCCTCTCTTCTTGCCGCGGCAAGCGTCTTTTCCCATTCCTTTTGCCACTCTGACTGGGCTGATACCTGCCCGCCAAGGGCTAGAGAGCAGAAGATCGTCGCGATTGAGGTAATGGTTTTCGAGAGTGCCGCTCGACGTGAAATCATCTCCGCGCCTCCCTAGCGCCTCTCTTTTCCCTCTCCTCTCCCTCGATGGGAGAGGATAAGGTGAGGGCGTGCTATAGCCCCAGGCTGGATTACGGCAGAAATAGTCCTCCATAGGCAATTTAATGTCAACCGCCCTGAGGACACAGCTGGGCGCTCCCGGCGATCAAGAAATATTTAGCCTTGCCGCTTGGAAACTGTGACGCAATACCGAAAACCATCCAGTCATCAGCCTTTCTGTCATTTCGACCGCAGGGGAGAAATCTTAGATCCCTCACATCCGTTCGGGATGACAATCCGCTCTCCACTCTTGCGGGAGAGGTCAGGGTGAGGGGGCGCTCACCGCCTTAACGCTTCCGCTGCTCCAAGACTGCTTTCACAAACTTCCTGATGGGCTCCTGATCCATCCATTCGGCGCGATCGACGAAGGGATAGCGGTCGGGGGCGGCCTCCGGCCTACGGTTACCTTTCGGCACTTTGTCCTTGGGGATATCGATCCGTAGTGAATCCGGACCGTCATTGCCCTGGGTGAAAATTCTTTGATAGGCGATCTGCCCCTCGCGCGAAAGCAACCAGTTCAATGCGACCTTGGCAGCGTTCGGATGCGGTGCCTTATTGATGAGCGCCACGCCGCCGGAACCCGCGGTGACATACGCTCCTTCCTTTAAATGATCGGGAGAGAACCAGGCCACCGGCAGCCCCTGGATCTGCATCAGGTCCAGGTCCATGCGCGAGACCGGCCCAAAAATTGAGAACGCAAACTTTCCGCCTGCC
>DASTOD010000591.1:0-2820 GCA_035762645.1 Binatia bacterium
TCACCTCGAATACGTGGCCTATGAAATGCCCACCTTCCAACTGGAATGTGCCGATGTAGTCCATTGGTATCTTGCCGAACGGACGGCCTGTCGTCGCAAGGAAAAATATTCGCCGGGTGCGTGGTGCATCCGGTTCTACCAGACACCAGAGCATAGGCTTGCCATGCTGCACGGCGACGTGGAGCGGCTTCGCGCCTTGCGGTAGTTGCAACGCAAATTCGCTCAAGAGCGGAATGTCGAATTTCCAGATAACGAAATCGTTCATTCCTATTCCCCCTTGCCCCTGCTCGGCCTGTAGTTCGGGTTATTCACTTCACCCTCAATCCGCCGCCCACCGCCACTACCCAGACGTTCGCGCACAGCTTCGGTGGGTATCTCGTGAGCCGCCATTGCCACACGAGCGTCGCTATCCTCCTCAGCCAGCGCCGCCACTGTGCCATAGCCCGCGTTGGCGAGCGCCCGGCGGATGGCGTTGGTTTCCAGCTTTTCCAGGCTCTTAGAGCCGTCGCCCAGCGAATGCCCGGTAGCAATCAGGGCGTCGCCCAGATAAATCTCCGCCCGCACAATCCGGTTGGGTATGTCCACAAAGGTTAGAATGCGGCCTTCCGGGGCGGGGTAGTCAGTGCGGAACCACAGGATTGCATCGTGCGCCTGTAGGTAGGGCTGTTCTTTGCCGCCCTTCGCTGAAATCTTAATCAGGCGGTCTTTCGGGTTGAATTGGTCAGTCATCGCGTCGTTTCCTCTCTTATAATTATCCGATACTTTCGCCTAGATAGCGGCAAACTACGCCTCCGATTTGGTGCTTCGCACGCAGGCAGCAAAGCTGCCCAAATCGGAGGCTAAGGCCGCGCTCTACATGTGCCGCCATTCACAGTGTTCGACCAGATAATCAAGCCGGACACGATAAATGCCGAGTGCAAACCACAACCATCCAACGCGCATCCCGATATTTGTGCGAAAGAAGAAGGGACGCACCAGAAAAGGTCGGCTAACTTCGATTGTGATAGTCATCTACTGTCCTTTCTGTTTCGCCGCCCACGCTTCATAGGCGGCGCGGCCTTGCGGCGTGATGTAAATAGTGGGGCGGCTATCGGGATTGCCTCCTAGCCAGCCCCGCACAACAAGCGCTTCCAGAGTACGGACCGACAGAGCATCTATGATGAGATAAATATCCCAGCTTCGACTAAAAAGCCGGGTCATAGTCGCCTGCTGCGCTTTCGTCAGCTTGCTAAAGTCGAGATCGCTCATGATTGCTCCTTTTCACTCAGATACTCACTCAAATCCTTTTGGGGATACTCCCGCGCGTCGAGTGTGTAGCCAACAAGTTTGCAATCCGGCTGCCAGCACGTCGCTAACAGGTGCGCCGGGCGTCCTGCGGTCAACGCGGGCTGTTCGATGATGTCCATTGGCGTGCCACAACAGCGGCACAAGAGGGGTTCGTGTTGCGTAGTCATGACAGCACCTCGAATTCGCGGTGCAGCAATCCATACGTTTCGCGGTTGTACCAGGGGTCACGCCCATCAGGGAGCGCAATGGAGAATTCCACCCTGTACAGCGTCTCGCCATTTTCTGCGTCGGGGATGATTTGCTTAATCACGCCTTCGTCACTGGTCAGGAGGTCATAGTCCTCTGGATAGATGACTTCAGACAGCAGCAGTTTGACCTTTGAGCCGATTTTGGGTTTGCGTTGGGTTGTCATTCGGTGGTATCCTTGTTTCAGTTCTATGAGGGGCGGTTCTCCTGGCAAGGTTTACGCCCCTCTCGGACGATGGTTAGGGCTACTTCGGTAGCCCTACTGCATTCCCCGCACCGCCAGCCAATCGGCGTCCGGCAATTCTGCCGTTATCCGGTCAATCTGTTCGTAGAGCGCCGCCATCTCATCGCGCCATACAGCGTGCTGCGCCGTAAAGCGGGCGGGTTCGCTCCGATACAGATTGTGAAGCTGGTTGCAGAGAATGACGCGGGCGTTGATGATGGTGTCAATGTCGAGAAGCTCTTCCGGCGGGTCTACGATGTAGTCCCCAGGTTGCGCTTCCGCCCATAGCCGTTCAACGTGCTGGTGCATTGTGATACTCCTCTAAAGCCCTCGCGGGCAGGATACCCTAGACCTCAATCCCGCTCTTGCGCTGCTCTTCAATCAGCACCTCTAGCGGCAGCGTCTCCCAGTACGGCTCACCCGTATACCCGGCGTTGCGAGCGCACTCGCGCTCCCGATTACGGATTTGACGCTCGCGGTCAAAGCGGTTGCACTCGGCGAGCAGGCGGCAGAAGTCTTCCATTTCGGCGGGGGTTAGGTTAGTCATCTTGTGCTCCGTTTCGTTTAGGTCTATCATTTAACTCTAAAGATAGTATAGCACAGAAAGTTTCGATTTGTCAACTAAGAAAGATTAGAGTTTCCAAACTTTAGGTATCTATTGACACATTATTCGTTTTAATATATCATAGGGGGCATAGTGAGGAGCATGGCCTTGAAAAACCGAATTCTGGACTTGATGGCAGATAAGCAGAAACGGGACAAGAAACCGATTACTGTGCCTATGGTGGCTCGTGCTGTTGGCCTTACTATTCCGGGTTTCAAAAAGTGGGTGGATAATGAAATCGTATCGTTCCGCGGGAATACGGTTGCGACGTTGTGTGAATACTTTGAGTGCGACCTGGACGACCTGCTCTACTTCGACCCGCCTCTGAAGCATCAGCGTGAGCCGGACGCGCCGCAAGCCGAACCGGAGAGATGACATTTGTCACCCCAAATGGATGACAGCGGCGAGGGTTAGCATCCGGTTAGGAATTCTCACCGAAACCCAACCGGAATTTGGGGAA
>DASTOD010000592.1:0-2429 GCA_035762645.1 Binatia bacterium
TCAAATTTAAGGGTGATGAATACATTCGCAAACTGAAGACGCAAAACCCCGTGGTGCACAATGTTTCCGGACGGGCTTTGTTGGATCTGGTTATTTCGGGCGAGGTGGGTCTCTCCCCTACCACCTTCCGCAACCACGCAGAGGTTTCAATACGCGAAGGCGCCCCCATTGCATGGGTGCCGATGGAAGTCGTGCCGACGAATTCCGGGTCCACGGCGGTTTCGACAGAGCCGCCTCATCCTCACGCAGCCCTATTGTTGGCCGACTTCATTTTAGGACCCGGGGGGCAAAAGGTCCTGGAAAAATTCGAGTACGGCAACCCGACCCAGGATTACGGCTTTAAGCGCTGGTTCCCGGAACAGGAGGGAAGGACCACAGCGGAATACGAGAAGCTCGATGCCAGGTGGGAAAAGCTGCTTCGCGATCTGGGGCGAAAGTCGTCGTGACCCGACAGGTCCTCGGCCGACGGTTGCAGCGACAGGCCCTTGTGCCTGCGCTCTAAAGGAGATGCCAAATGCACACAGGATCCTATGTCAATGGAGAGTGGTTTCATCCCAAGTCCACGAGACTCGTCCGCAACCTCAACCCCGCGGATTTGGACGATGTGATCGGGGAATTTCCCAGCGCGACGGCGGAAGACGTTGAGCGCGCCATCGAAGCGGCGCTGGCAGCCTTCAAGAGTTGGAAAAAAACACCAGGCCCCGAGCGTGGCCGAGTCCTTTGGCGCGCGGCGGATATCGCCCGGCGCCGCGCCGACGAGATCGCCCGCACGCTCACCCGCGAAGAAGGCAAAGTGCTCAAAGAGGCCAAAGGCGAAGTGATGAAAGGCATTTCGCTTTTGGAGTTTTATGCCGGCGAGGGGTTTCGTATGCACGGCAAGACACTCCCCTCCGAGGCTCGTGACACCTTCACCTATACGATCCGCCGCCCGCTTGGCGTCGTCGGCCTAATCTCGCCATGGAACTTTCCGTGGGCGATACCGGTGTGGAAGTCCGCCCCCGCTCTGGTAGCGGGCAACACGGTAATCTTTAAGCCAGCGGAGCTTACACCCGCCACTGCGACTTTGCTCACGGAAATCTACGCGGAGGCGGGACTTCCCGCCGGCGTCTTCAACATGGTGGTGGGTTCCGGATCGATCGTCGGCGAAGCCATCGTCAACTCTCCGGTGCTGCGGGCGATTTCGTTCACCGGCTCGAACGAGGTCGGCGGCGCGCTTTACGCCAAGGCAGCTCAGCGCGGCGCCAAGGTGACCTGTGAGATGGGCGGCAAGAACGCCGTTATCGTAATGCCCGACGCCGACTTAGATAAGGCCGCTGTCGCCATTCATGGCGGCGCCTTCGGCTCCACGGGCCAGCGCTGCACGGCCACTTCGCGAATCATCGCAAACCCCTCGATCAAGGACGCTCTTATCGAAAGGCTGGTCACTGCGGCGAAAAAAATCAAGCTCGGTCCGGGATTGGATGACTCGGTCGATATGGGACCGGCTGTAGACGAGAAACAGTGGAAAACCGATCTTGACTACATCAAAACCGGCCAACAGGAAGGAGCCCGGCTGCTACTCGGCGGCAACAAGCCGCCCCATCTGGGCAAAGGCTACTTCGTCGCGCCGACGATTTTCGACAATGTTCAGCCGAGCATGCGGATCTTTAAGGAAGAGATTTTTGGTCCGGTGCTGTCAGTCAGCACGGCAAACAGCCTGGACGAAGCGCTTCGATTCGCCAACGGCGTCGAATACGGGTTAACGACTTCCATCTTCACCGAGAACATCGACACGATCATGAACTTCGTCGAAGGGGTTGAAACCGGCATGGTCCATGTGAACGAACCGACGATTGGCGGCGAGGCTCAACTCCCGTTTGGTGGAACCAAGGCGACCGGGGTCGGCGAGCGCGAGATGGCGGAGGAAGGACTGAACTTCTTCACCGAGCTAAAGACGGTGTTCATCAACTACTCGGGAAAAGCCGAGCGATTAATGATCCGGTAGCCCCCCTCTCTGACTCTCCCCCGCGACGGGGGAGAACAAAAAGAGGGGGCGCCATGGTATGGCGTTTATGGTTTGTCTTTTTCCACCGGGGCGGCGCCTACCCAGTGGCCGACATCGACAATGATCCCCTCCGGCCCCAAAAACTTGTCCTCGTAGTAGGCGGTTCCCAAGTTGACGGTACCCGCCTTTTTCGCACCAGCGGCCTCCATCATCCGAAAGGCCTCTGCATCGTTCTCCGCCGTAAAGCCGATGTGATCGATACCCGGACGCCGGTCCGGCATTCCAGTACCGGTCAGCGGCAGCACCGTGATATTGACGGTTCCATCCGATAGATCAATGGCGTTGTTCTTGCGCTTCTGCTTGATAGTCATTCCCAAAGCGTTCACGAAGAAATTCGCCATAGCGTCCACGTCCGCCGCGCGATACGCGATGTGTCTTATCTTTG
>DASTOD010000593.1:0-5510 GCA_035762645.1 Binatia bacterium
TACCATCACCGGACCGTCGACACGCTCGGCAGGATGCTGCGCGCCGGCACCATCACGCAGGAAATGCACGACGCGGCGAAGGACTTCCAGGCGTCCTTCATTGTGGCTCAGCTCGATCCCCTGCGCGCGGTGCCCATCCTGCGCGTACCCGGCACCGGGCGCGAGCCTGAGCTAAACGAGCGACAGCTCCATGCGCGCCGCCGGGTGCACGATGCGATGGCGGCGTTGGGCGGCATCTCCAGCCCGGCGGGCTCGTGCGTGTGGCACGTAGTAGGGCTGCAGCGGAGCGTGCGGGAGTGGGCGATGCGGCAGGGCTGGGGCGGACGGCCGGTCGACCATAAGGCCGCGGCGGGCATTCTGATCGCGGCGCTCGGGGTGTTGGCGGCGCACTTGGGGTACGATGAGGCAAAGCGCGCTTCCTGAAGATGTTGGACGACGGCTCTCGGATCGAAGAGCAGAAATCGGCAGTGGCCACGGCAAGCGCCGTTCGTGACCCACCTTCCGGACATTGAGGGAGCTACCAATTGGATGGCGCTAGCCGCGCGGCTGGCTGCCCGCCGACCCTGCACGAATTGGCTTGTTTCACCACGGTGTGGTAACGTCTCTTCCGTGAAAACTCCTCCTCGATAAAGGCCGTTTGGCGAGGAGAGGCACATGCTCAAACCAGCCACGCTCCGGGAGCGCCGCCTTCGCATGACGAAGGCGCAATTGATCGACGAGATCGAAACGCTCGAACAACGCGCCGATGCGATCGAGGCCACTCGTAGAAGGGGCGCGCCGATGCGGGCGAAGGGGAGCGATCACTATCTCGCCAATCAGGAGCTTGCCGATCTCGCCCGGCTCCCGTCCGAAAATCCGAACCCGGTGCTCAGGGTCATGCCCGACGGCACTGTGCTCTATGCCAACGCTGCCGCGACTGCGGTCAATGGGCTGTTCAAGGGCCGCAATAGGTCGACGCTCGCGGGCGACATCGCCGGGTTTTGTGCCGAGGCGTCAGGCACCGGCGAGGCCCAGGAAACCGAGTTCGACAGCCGCGATCGCGTCTTCGCCTTCTCGATCTCACCGGTTGCCGGTGAGGCCTACGTCAACATCTATGGGCACGACGTCACCGAACGCAAACGCTCGGAATCCGCAATCAAGGAAAAAACGAACATCGTCCAGCTACTGCACCGGCTAGCGGCTTCTGCAAACGCCGCCATGGAGGTGAAAGAGGCGTTGCAATCCTGCCTGGACGAAGTTTGCGCTCATACCGGCTGGCCCGTCGGCCATATCTACCGCCTCAGTCCCGACCGGCCGAACACGCTTGTTTCTTCGGGCATCTGGCATCTCGATGATCCCGAGCGCTTCGAGATATTCCGCAAAGTGACCGAGAAGACGAACTTTGAGGTCGGCATTGGCTTGCCTGGCCGGGTGTTGGCCAGCGGCAAGCCAGCGTGGATCGTAGACGTGACCAAAGACCCCAATTTTCCGAGGGCAAAGTTGGCGGAAGAGATTGGCGTGCGCACGGGATTCGGTCTGCCGGTCCTGGTGAAATCCGAGGTCACAGGCGTGTTGGAATTCTTCACCGCCGAGGTCGTCAAACCAAACAAGGCCCTGCTGCAGGTTCTGAAAAGTATTGGCGCGCAGGTAGGCCGCGTGATCGAGCGCAAGCGGGCCGAAGAGGAACTCCGAATAGCGAAAAATCAGGCCGAAGCCGCAACACAAGCTAAAGCTGCGTTTCTAGCGGCTATGAGCCATGAAATCCGTACGCCGATGAACGCCATAATCGGCATGTCTCATTTGGCATTGATGACAGATCTGACATCCAAGCAGCGTGACTATCTACAAAAGATAGAGAGAGCTTCAAAGACCCTGCTCGGAATTATCAACGATATTCTAGATTTCTCCAAAATTGAGGCCGGAAAGCTAGGCGTGGAGTCCGTGGAATTCAGCCTCGATAAGGTCTTGGACGATGTATCTGACCTTATCGGAATGAAAGCCGAACAAAAGGATATCGAACTGCTAGTCACCAGGGGCCACGGGGTTCCGGATGTCTTGGTCGGTGATCCGTTGCGGTTAGGTCAGGTGCTCATCAATCTCGCGAACAATGCGGTCAAGTTCACAGAGGCGGGTGAGATAGTCGTTTCTGTTGAATTGGTTGGCCGCGATCGCGAGAGAGTGACGACAAAGTTCGCTGTCAAGGATTCCGGGATCGGCATGACCGAGGAGGAACAAAAGAACGCATTCAGTGCCTTCAGCCAAGCTGACGCGTCGACCACCCGCAGGTTTGGCGGCACCGGCCTCGGCCTCACCATCAGCCGACAGCTCGTGGAACTGATGGGCGGCGAGATCGGAGTGGAGAGCGAGCCAGGCAAAGGCAGCACATTCTTCTTCACGATCCCGTTCCGGATTCCTTCCCAGGCCATCAAAGCGCCACCAGCCCCTGATCCCGATCTCCGGGGTAAGCGCGTCCTGGTTGTAGACGACAACGAAGCTTCTCGGCAGATCTTGAAGGAGCATTTGGTGTCCATGAATTTCGTCCCTAGTACGGTCGGTAGCGGCAGGGACGCGATTGCCGAATTGGTAAGGGCCGCGTCCGATCCCGACGACGAGCCCTACGACCTAGTCCTCATGGACTGGAAAATGCCGGGAATGGACGGCATCGAGACTTCTCGCATTATCCAGCGGAGCTCCGACCTTACTACCGTGCCCGTCATCATCATGGTGACGGCCTATGGGCGCGAAGACGTCATGAGGAAAGCGGACGAAGCCAATCTGGACGGATTCCTGCTCAAGCCTGTCAGCCGCTCTACCCTGTTCGACTCCGTCATGTCAGCCTTCGGGCGGGCCGGGGTGTCGGACAGAGGTGGGGGCAAGGACGAGGCAACGAGTTCGGAACCCGACCCTACCCTCCGGGGTGCGCGCGTGCTTGTGGCCGAGGACAACGAGATCAATCAGCAAATCGCTCTCGAGCTGCTAGAGGAAAGAGGAATCGATGTGACCGTCGCCAACGATGGCCGCGAGGCGGTTGTGGCAGTGAACGAAGGGGAATTCGATCTGGTGCTGATGGATATTCAGATGCCCAACATGGATGGCCACGAGGCAACGATCGAGATTCGCCAGGACCAACGATTCAAGGACCTGCCAATCATCGCCATGACGGCTCACGCATTAGCCACCGAATGGGACAAATGTTTAGCCTCAGGGATGAACGATCACGTGACCAAACCCATCGACCCGATAGCCCTTATTGAGGTCGTACGCCATTGGGTCAGGCCACGGAATCTTGACGACTCCGGCGCTGAGGAGCCCACCTCCAAAGTGCGAGCCCAAACGCCCACGGATGAAGCGGGCCTACCGGGTTCTCTCCCACCATTCGATATCGAGGCGGCATTGGCGCGGCTGAATGGCAAAAGCCAGCTATTGCGAAAGCTCATCATCATGTTCCACCATGGCAATCGAGAACTAATCCCGACCCTCCATCGTCTCCTCGAGAAAGAGGCGTACAAGGAAGCGTATCGCCTCGTCCACACGGTCAAGGGGCATGCAGGCAACTTGGAAGCCTCCGAGTTGTTCGAGTGTGCGAGTGCCCTGGAGATCGCACTCATGGATCGCGACATGGCAAAAGTCGCGGAGCTGACGCCGCCCTTCGAGGCGGCGATGACACAGGCCATCGATGCGGCGGCCACATTGACGCCAAGCGGCGCTGACCACCGATAGAACGTCGTCGGGATCGGTCACGCCGCCAACAAAAGTAGGCGAAGAACCATGACGGATGACAAAAAGCTACCCCGGATTCTAGTTGTCGACGACGACCCATTTATGATCGAGTTGGAAACGGCTCTGCTCGAGGAAGCGGGTTACGAGGTCGTCGCTCTTGATTCCGCCGAGGAGGCCCTCGCCAAGATCCAGAATCTGGAACCGGACTGCGTTATAACCGACCTTGTCATGCCCGGTGTTGCAGGGATGCAACTTCTAAAAAACATCAAAGACGACCCCAGTTTGTCAGAGCTAAAAGTTATTGTTCTTTCGTCAAAATCGTTTGAATTTGATAAACGACAAGCCATGCAATTCGGGGCTGACAGATTTATCATCAAACCAATCGATGCGGAAAGCTTTGCCAAATCGGTTCGAACGGTCCTTGAAAGTAAGCTGGAGCTTACTTTTTGGGGTGTGCGGGGCACGCTGCCAGTGCCTGGCGCGCGCGCGCTCCGTTATGGCGGAAACACGTCCTGTGTGACCATAGAATTCCCGAAGGGTCAGTTTTTTATTTTCGATGCGGGGTCCGGGATCAAGGAGTTGTCCAACGCATGGCTCGCCCAGAAGCGTGGCAAGCTGGAAGCAAAGATTTTCATATCTCATCCTCATTGGGACCACATCAATGCGCTTCCCTTTTTTGTTCCGCTGTATATTCCTGGAAATGAGTTCGAAATCTTAGGTGCCTCCCATCCTCACCGCACCATGCGCGAGCTGATTTCGGCGCAAATGGACGACATCTATTTTCCAATTACCATAAAAGAGTTTGGATCGCACGTTTATTTTCGAGACTTAAATGAAGGGACGATTGATATCGACGGCATTACAATCAAAACGAAACTTCTTAGCCATCCTGGAAACTGTCTGGGATACCGTGTCGAGTATGAGGGCCGATCTGTGTGTTACGTGACCGACAACGAGCTTTTTCTGTCAGATAGTCCCCACTACGACGCCCATTACGTGAGTCGATTGACCGCGTTCTTGGACAAGGCAGATGTGCTCATCACTGACTGCACTTATACCGACGAAGAATACGAAAGAAAAGTTGGCTGGGGACATTCCTGCGTCAGTCAAGTCGCGAAGCTCGCCCACGATGCTGGGGTCGAGACCCTGTACCTATTTCATCACGATCCCGATCAGAACGACGACGCCATCGATGCCAAGTTGGAGATGGCGGCAAGAGCGCTCGAGTCCATGGGGTCGAAAACCAAATGCGTGGCGCCCGCAGAAACCGATGTCGTCAAGCTCTGAGGGAGGGTCGTTGAGCGAATGCGCCCGATCGACGCGGTTCCTGGCGAGCCGCTTGATTGGCCGAGGGTGGCGCCGGCTCGCTTCGATGGATGTTTGCACGATCGCCTGCACCGCCTCGAGATCAGGTTGATGGGAACGGGTCACGATGAGAGGGGGACCACGGGGCGAGCCGCCGAGATCTGGCTCAAGGACGACCTAGGAGCCGCCTGTTGAAGCGAACGAGGGGGCGTCCGCAATGCGATCGCAAACCGGCCGTCGCGACGTCGGCGCTGGAGCGTTTGGACGCACCTTGGCTATCCAGCCGGGGCAGTGTGGGGGAGCTGCATTTTGTGGCTTGACGATGTGGGCCCACAAGATGTAGAAGAGCCGAAGCTAGGGACTCTAGCGACAGCCCGCGCCGGGTGACCGGTGACGGGCTGTTTTGCTGTGGGGGAGTCGCCCGATGGTTCGGTAGGCTATTTTGGTGAGCGAGAGGGACGTCGAAACCTTCTCCGGGGTCGTGTACGGAAGGTTCTGCAAAAAGC
>DASTOD010000594.1:0-6089 GCA_035762645.1 Binatia bacterium
TTTGAGATGTCCGTTGTTTTGGCAATCGGGAAAAGATGACTCGCGCAAAGCAGTCATCCCGAACGAATGCGAAGCATCTAAGAAGGATTTCTCCGTTCGGTCGAAATGACATCTTTGCGCCTCGGCGCTGTCGCGATAAAATTTCTAAAAGGACGAATCCAAAATTCTGACCAACAAAGATGATGCCAGCTTCTACCCAAGATCAGATTAGCGATCCGGCCAACGAGACAAGCTCATGCTTGCGACCGCGATCACGCTCGTCAGCCGACCGCGGAATATGTCCGCGACGACCTCACAGCGCAACACGCCGCGCAAGGACGAGAGCATTGAAGAGAGCACCTACCCAGGAGAATAGGGCATGCAAACGAAATCCATTCCATTCAGTTTTCCGTTCATCTTTCTGCTGGTAGGCTCACTACAGGCGCTGGGCCCCTGGCGGGCTAGCGAGACAAATACCCGTGGCTGGCAGTTTATGACGCCTGAAGAGCGTATCGAACACCAGGCCAAGGTTCGTGGTTTCAGGACCTATGAAGAATGCAGGGCATACCAGATGGAGCACCACCAGCTCATGGAGGCGCGTGCGAAGCAACGCGGAATGGCCCTGCCCTCCGGTGGGCGGGATTTTTGCGCACACTTGAAACCCGGGTCCCAATAGCGACAGCGCTGCACGCTATCGAAAGAACTAGCCGGAATGCACTTACTTCGTCTTCTGTCGATACCGGCGCTCACCGCAGTGTTCGTGGCGGTTCCCGTTCTCTGGGCGTTGCCGGAGGGACTCACGTTTTGGCGGACGCTGGCCATCGTCTTGGGCTGGGGCGGTTGTGGCTTGCTCTTGGCCAGCTTGCTGCTGATTCTCAGAGAAACAGCCTTGGCCCACTCGCTCGGGGGCTTGGAAAGGATGTACCGCTGGCATCACTTCGTCGGAGTGGGGGCTTACCTGTTGCTCTTGGCGCATCCCCTGGCACTGGCAGCCGATGCTTGGCAGGAATCACCGCATCTGGCCTGGCAATTGCTTTCGCCGGTAAGCCAAGGTTGGCCCGTTTGGCTGGGCTGGATCTCTTTGCTGTTTCTCATGAGTGGGCTCGCGGTAACCTTCTCGGCCAAAGTCCCTTATCGAACTTGGCGCTGGCTTCATGGCGTGCTCAGCATAGGCGTTCTGTTCGGGATGTTGCATCTCGTTCTGCTCGGCATCAGCGAGGCTGTGATCGCTGCCGTGCTCTTAGCCGTCCTGCTACTGGCGTGGCGCGTAATTCGGGTCGATCTCGGGACCGCCGCCCGACCATTCGTTGTCCAGTCAGTCGATCGGATTGCCGATGCCGTAGTCGAGATTGCGCTACGTCCTTTGTCGGCGCCCGTCGCTTCCGCGGCGGGACAGTTTGTGTTGGTAGCTTTTTTCGATGGGGCTGCTTTCCGTGGCTGCCGCGAGTACCACCCATTCACCGTCAGTTCAATTCAGCCTGACGGACAGATTAGCATTGGCGTTAAATCCCTCGGCGACTGCACTCAAATGATTCAGTCCGTCGAGGTCGGAGTCGCGGCCCGGGTGCAGGGCCCCTTCGGAGTATTTTTGGCAGAACGTCCTCCGGGACCTGAATTGTGGGTTGCGGGCGGTATTGGTATTACTCCCTTCATAGCGCTGTTAAGAGAGTCGTCACCCCGCTGGCCGACAACACTTCTTTATCTTTACCGGCGAGAGACTGATGCGGCATTTCTAAACGAGCTGCGCACACTAGCAGCCGCGGCTCCTCTGCTTTCTCTGAAGGCTATCGCTACCGGCGGTGACGTTCCCGATCTGCCATCAATGCTGCCGGACTCCACAACACTTGCGGGGTGGCACTGCTATCTGTGCGGTCCCCCAGCGCTGATTACCGGCGTCAGGCAAGTGCTGGTCGAGCGAGGTGTCAAAACTGACCACATTCATTTTGAGAGGTTCGATTTTCGATGATGCGTACACTTTATTTCTCGGCAACCTTGGTCTTTTGGCTGGCCGTCGCGTCTTTTCGCATCGTTCTGATCTCGTTTCCGGGGGCGGAAAAGACTGCCGCGATTGCGGCTGACAAGATCATCTCTCCCGCCGAGCTGGCTCGCCATGCTCTGCCCTCGGATTGTTGGATGGCCATTCGCGGTAACGTTTATGATTTAACGAGTTACCTGCCCAATCATCCTTCCCCGCCGAATATCGTCCTGCCGTGGTGCGGCAAGGATGCGACCGAAGCCTACAACACGAAGACCAAAGGTCGGCCGCACTCTCCCTATGCCGACGAACTGTTGGCCAAGTACCGAATCGGAACCCTGGGGAAGAACGTTCGTTGATCGGTGGGATGGCAATTTCCAGCTATATATCGCAAATGGCCCGCGGACGCAGTTTGCTGGGCAAGCTGTTTGATGGCTCCGGGCTGTCTGTTGCTGTTGCCGAAGCGGCTCGCGCGTGACGAATTCCCGGTTTGAGCAGCGCATTATGCCTCTTCCAGTATGGTGATGTCCTGGGCCATGTCGGCGGCAGAACGGTAAAAGCTGCGCCGCCGACATGCGATTGCGCCTACGCGTTTTGACCAAAATTACCGTCGCCGCCAGCCTGCCCAGACCGGGAATCCCGCGTCATCCCGTAGTCTCAGCACTTCGTCGCCCTTTTTGACTTCGGATGCGATGATGGCGGGTTTTCCCTCGAACGTGATTCTGGCGCCCTTCACTTCGACCCTGTCTTTTAGCATGAAGATTTTTTCATGAGCGCGAAAATAGGCGGAGACTTCATTCGGCGCAACAGGAACTGTTTAGGTCGCTATACGGCATCGTCTGGCTAGAGCAACTTCCGAGCCGTCCATCCGATTCCTTCCAGGCAGCGCTCAGCCCAGCCGCGATGCGCCCACGCTGAGGGCTGGACTTCCTCCGCATCAGCCAGATCCCTGAAATACTGATCGCGCAGCGCCTCTCCCAGCCCACGATCGCGGGCAATCAAAACCAGTTCATGATTAACAATCAGGCTCAGATGATCGAGGTTGGGCGATCCGACAACGCACCACTCATCGTCAATCACGGCTGTTTTCGCGTGGAGCTTGCCTCGCGGCGGAGGAAGATACTCATAGATTCGGACGCCATCGGCTATCAGCGAAGAATAACCTGAGCGAGTTAACCAGCCGACGAAAGCCGGATCGCTGTATCGAGGCACGAGCAGCCGCACGTCAACTCCTCTCCCGGCGGCCTGTCGCGCTGCCCTGGCAACAACGCTTCCGGGACAAAAGTAAGGAGTGGTTATGTAGACATGGCGAACAGAATTCTGGATGAGCCCGGCATAAAGACACGCAATCTGCCTCCAGCCAAGGCAGGCAAAATTCGGCGTCAATAAGGGGTCGAACACTAATGGTTCTTCTTTCGCGGCATCCGCGTACGGGTGTTCCGGATCATCCCACATCTGATCGAAAAGCATGGCCGTCCGCCGGGCAAGCTCACCCCTAATCGAGACGTGGGTATCCCGCTGCCTCCCCTCTCCATAGAGCGCCCGAGAGTTCTCCCGCCGGATGTTAAAGCCTCCGAGGAACAACTCCCGCTCGTCGATGACGAGGAGTTTTCGGTGGTTTCTTTGAAAATAACGGCTCGGATGACGCCAGCTCCACGGGCGGTACCATTTGAGTTTGACGCCAGCATCCAGCATTTGTCGAAAGAGTTCCGCAGAATACCCGCTCGCAGCCCCACGTGAGTCAAAGTGAAAGCGCACTTCCACTCCGGCACGCGCCTTAGCCGAAAGAGCCTTGGCAAATCGCCATCCAGCTTCATCGGCGGCGAAGATGAAAACCTCCAAGCGAATGCTCCTCTGAGCCGCGTCAATCGCTGAAATCATCGCGTCATGAAGATCATCTCCTTCCGTGAACAGGCAGAGAGAGCTATTTCCACCATTGAGATCGGGAACGCATAAGGCCTGCCAGTCGGGACAGGTAGGAACATGGGTCTTACTCATTTGTTGTAGCTCTACATTCATGTCAACTCCTGAGGCGGGTCGCGGCTGTTTGGAGAAGCGGAACCTTGAAACTTTGCCGTCTCCCCTTCTTGAAACGGCAAGTGTTGTGCCACCTTCTTTGGCTTGAAAAGCTGGAATAAATAAATTGCGGCCTGCGATTTTCCTCTCAAGTCTGGGAAAAGCACGCCGTTTTTTGGCAAAAGTGAGGATTGAGTGTAAGGACTGAAGCGAAAAAACGAGGCTTGGTCGAATACGAGATAAAAACGGGCGCAGAACTGGTCGAGAGAAACGCGATGCGCTACTATTTGGCGATCGATGCCTATCTGGCCGCATTTGCAGCCGGCGAAGTAAGCAGCGCGGTCCGCTTCCTTCCAAGATTCTTATCGCAACAAAAATTCTCAGTTTCATTTTTAGTTTTCTTTTTTGTTTTTGGCATAATAATTAATTGGGGCTTTTAAGTCTTAACAAAGGAGTGCAAGATGTATGACCTGACCAAGGAAGAAAAAAACGCGATTAAGGAACACCTGCGCCGCAAGGGTTTGCCACTTAACGTCGATGTTACTTTTTCCAACGTGGCTTTGCCCGACGAATATTCCGCCGTCAGGACGCGTTCGGAAATCCGGGATTTCAGCTCCAAGCTTTTGCCCAACCTTACGCTCAACATTCCGTTTATCAGCGCCAATATGCGTTCGGTTACCGGAGCGGAAATGATTATTGCCATTGAGCGCGAAGGGGGTCTCGGTATTATGCCGCAGGATTTGCCCGTAGACGAGCGCCTCAAAATTTTGGAAAAGGTTTTGCGTGCCGAAAGCGCGGTAATTGATGAGCCGATTTGCGTTAGGGCGACGCAGACGTTGGATGAGGCCATGGCGGCTATGCGCAAGTACAACGTCACCGGCCTGCTTGTAGTCGACGAAGCCAATAAGCTCGTCGGCATTTTGAGCTCGCGCGACTGGCGTTATTGGGACGGACCCGATTTGGGCAGTACGCAGGTTGGGCAGCTTATGACTTCGGCAAAAGACAGAGATCTTGTCACTGCGCTTCCGGGCGTTTCTCTGGAAGAAGCCAGGAAGCTGCTGAAAGAAAATAAAATTGAGAAACTGCCCCTTGTTGACGCCGACGGCAAAGTTCGCGGCCTGATTACCGCCCGCGGTCTTTTTTACACCAGTCGTCATCCACGCGCGCTGCGCGACGAAAAAGGCAGGTTTATTAGAGTGGGCAGTATAGGCGTTATCGGCGAGTCCCGCGATTTAAGCCGACTATTGAATGAAGTTGAGCTTCAGATGCAAAAAGGAATATCGGCGCTTCTGATTGACACCGCCAGAAGCTTTTCCGTAAACGCCGAGGAAACCATAGAAGCCGTTAAGAAACATTTTGACATTCCGATTATTGCCGGCAACACCTCAAATCCCAAAGGCGTGAAATTCCTTTGTGAGTTGGGAGCGGATTGCGTCAAAGTAGGCCAGGGGCCGGGCCTTGTTTGTACCACAAGGGAAGTAGGCGTGGGCATTCCCCAGCTTTCCGCCGTGGCCATGGCTTCGGTTATCGCCCGGCGTTACGGCAAAACGATTATCGCCGACGGCGGCATCAGGGGCGAAGACGACATCGTCAAGGCTTTGATCGCCGGAGCGGACGCGGTTATGCTCGGTTATTTGCTGGCCGGCACCGAAGAATCTGCGCCCGAGGCCAACCCTGTTTACTCCAAAGAATTTGAAACAAAAATTATGGCCAAAGATTATTACGGCTCGGCTTCGCCAGATGCCCAGCTGGCCAGAATTGTCGAAGGGACTTTATCCGAGGCCAGGCGCCCCGAAGGCAGGAAAATAACTGTGCCCGTAATCGGACCTCTGTCTCGGCGCGTCAACGATTTGCTCAACGGTATGCGCTCGTTGATGTCGTACGTAGGCGCCCGAAACATAAAAGAACTGCAAGAAAAAGGTTATTTCCACCGGCAATCCGAGGCCGGCTATTCAGAAGGAGTTAAAGAAAAGATGATCCTACTTCACCAGAAAAATCTATGAGAGGGATCCGCTGCCTGCCCCACAAAAGCAAATTCCTTTCATTATCATTTTATAGTCACTCCGCCCCAGGAAAGGACTCCGAGACTTTACGAGACGTTCCGACACGTTTATTGATC
>DASTOD010000595.1:0-20354 GCA_035762645.1 Binatia bacterium
TCTTGGGTCTCGGGTTTCGGGTTGAACTCAGACTGTCAGATGGTTGATGCGCTCGTAATCCCCTCTTGAACAGTGTTCACCTGTTGACCGCAATACAGCGGATGGAGCGAATTTGTCAAGGCGGGAAAGCGACTGTCGAAAACGGTTGTTTCCTCTTGACACGATAAAGCGAAAACTTATAGTGATCGAAATGAAGGCTGCAATGGAAAGGGAATTAAAAGTTAGCGAACAGCATGTCTGGGTCGGAGTGGAAGACCCCCACGTGAACGTCGGACTCACCAATTACGTTCAAGGCGAAATTGGCACCGTGATTTCCGTCGAACTTCCCGATGTCGGCGACAAGATCGAGGAAGGCGAGGTTTTCGCGGAGCTGGAATCGGTATCTACGGTTCACGAGATCGTAGCGCCGGTGTCGGGCAGGGTTCTAGCAGTAAACCCCCGGCTGGAAGATCATCCGTCGATCATCAACGAAGACCCCTACAACGAGGGCTGGTTGATCGAGGTTCGTTTGCAAGATCCAAAAGAGCTCGACTCTCTCATGGACATGGATGAATATTATCACTTCGTTTTCAAAGACAAATAACAAGAACTGTGTTCTCACCTCAGTCGTTTGCCTGTTGTTGTCGACATTTTTGCTTGATCCAACGCGATACGACTCGCACGCGGCCGAGTCCAAGAATCGATGGGCCGAAGCCCGGCGTCGTATGATCGAGCGCGACCTGCGCGGTCGCGGGATTAAAGACGAACGGGTGCTGGCGGCGATGGAATCGGTTCCGCGCCATCTCTTCGTGCCGGAGAAATGGCAAGCTTCGGCTTACGACGATCGACCGCTGCCTATCGGGCAAGGACAGACCATTTCGCAGCCCTATATAGTCGCGTTCATGACGGAGCTCTTGGAGCTCCAAGCGGGCCAGAAGGTTCTGGAAGTCGGGACGGGTTCGGGCTACCAAACGGCGGTCTTGGCGCAACTGAGGGTCGAGGTGTTTTCCATCGAGATCGTGCCCGCCCTCAGCGACCGGGCCAGCAAAACACTCGCGGAGTTAGGCACCGCAAATGCCCACCTCAAGATCGGCGACGGATTCTTTGGTTGGGAGGAGAACGGGCCTTTTGACGCGATTCTCGTGACCGCTTCAGCGCCAAAGGTGCCGACGCCGCTATGGCTTCAACTTCGGGAGGGTGGTCGACTCCTGATACCGTTAGGGGACGAGGGCGAGACCCAGAGACTCGTGCGCGTCAGAAAGCTGGCTGGAAAACAGGTCGTCGAAGATGTCACCGGGGTGGCTTTCGTGCCGCTGACGGGCGCGATTCGGAAGGACGCGCGGTGAGGCCCGTCGCTCGACTCTTTCTTCCTTCAGCGCTCGAGAAACGATAGATCACCTCCCCAGGACGGACGAGGTTCAATTCTTCGCGAGCGATCTGTTCCAAATAAAAATCATCGTGCCGCAGCCGGTGGATTCGTTGCCGTAGAGCCTCGTTTTCTTTCTGTAACCGATAGTTTTGTTCATCGAGCTTGCCTTTTTCTCCGTGCAGCCGCCTCAAATGAAAAACTCCCCGTTCTCCCACCGTCCCGAAGACGGCAAGCAGGAGAATGAAACATCCCAGGAGGTAAAACAACCAACGTTGCGGCAGCTGAAACGGTAGAGTTATCATTTGACCGTTGGAAAGATGGCAATATAACACATTTTATGCTTTTGTGTATTGGCTTGTTTCGGAGGTGCGAGATGAAAATCCAACGGGTGCACGCTCGCGAAGTTCTCGATTCCCGAGGCCAGCCAACCGTGGAAGTCGAGGTGGCGCTTAAAAACGGTACCGTCGGCCGAGCCACGGTTCCGTCCGGTGCGTCGACCGGCGAACATGAAGCGGTGGAGCTGCGCGACGGGGGCAGGCGATTTTTGGGAAAGGGCGTGGCGCGCGCCGTTGAAAACGTCAATCGAAAACTGGCGCCCCGCTTGCGAGGCAAAGAGGCAGGGGATCAGGCGTCGATCGATCGCATGATGATCGACATCGACGGGAGCCCCGCCAAGGGAAAGCTCGGCGCCAATGCCATTTTGGGAGTCTCCCTGGCCGTCGCGCATGCTCAAGCGTGTGTCCAGAAGGTGTCGCTGTATCGCTATCTCGGCGGCTCCGGCGCCAAAACGCTGCCGGTTCCCATGCTCAATGTCCTAAATGGCGGCGCGCATGCCGACAACAATGTCGACGTGCAGGAGTTTATGATCGTTCCTCTTGGAATGAAGAGCTTCTCGGAGGCCGTGCGAGCCGCTTCGGAGGTTTTTCAGACACTCAAAAAGGTGTTGCACGATCGTTCCTACTCGACCGCCGTGGGGGACGAAGGCGGATTTGCGCCGCGCGTTAAAAGTACGTCCGAAGCGATCGAGCTGCTGCTCGAGGCGATTGAGAGGGCCGGGTACAACGCCTCCGCGCAAGTTGCGCTGGCTTTGGACATCGCCGCCAGCGAGTTCTATGAGAACGGCGCCTATGTTTTCAAGAAGTCCGACGGTCGATCGCGCGGCACGGAAGAGATGATTCGCCTCTATGAAGATTGGGTAACGCAATATCCGATCATTTCCATCGAAGATCCATTTGCCGAAGACGATTGGGATGGCTGGCGCGCGATGACCCAAGCGTTGGGCGAAAAAATTCAGCTGGTCGGCGACGATATCTTTGTCACCAACAGAGAAAGACTGAAACGCGGCATCGACTCCCAGGTGGCCAACTCGATCTTGATCAAGGTCAACCAGATCGGAACGCTCACGGAAACGCTGGAGACGATGGAGCTGGCAAAGGAAGCAGGATATACGACGGTCATCTCTCATCGATCCGGCGAGACCGAAGATGTCACCATCGCCGATCTGGCCGTGGCCACGAATGCAGGTCAGATCAAGACCGGCGCTCCCTGCCGGGGAGAACGCACGGCAAAGTACAATCAGCTTCTCAGGATCGAAGAAGAATTGGGTCGGCGGGCCGTGTACGCCGGGAAAAAAGTCTTTCGCGTCCGTGCGAGCTAAGGAAAAACGCCGGAACGCGGCACGTCAGAGATCAGAGGCGAGCCAACCCGCAACTTTAGAAAAAATAGACGGCTCGTCGGCCGAAGAATCACTTGCGGAAAAATCTGCCAGGGCTAAAGCCGTGGCCACCCGCTTGCGGCAAGCCCACCCACGCATCGAAGTTCCTCTCCATCATCGAAACACGTTCGAGCTTCTGGTCGCGACGATTCTCTCCGCTCAATGCACCGATGAGGCGGTGAACAAAGTCACGCCCCAACTCTTCCGGCGCTATCCGAATGCGGCAGCGCTGGCCCGCGCATCCATCGTCGAGATCGAAGCGATCATTCGTCCCCTGGGATTGTTCCGCGCCAAAGCGAAAGCCTTGAAAGATTGCGCGCAGCAGTTAGCGGAGCAGTTTGGCGGCGAGGTGCCCTCGACGATGGAGGAATTGACCCGCTTGCTGGGGGTTGGGCGAAAGACGGCAAACGTCATCCTCGGCCATGCTTTCAAGAGGCCCGCCCTGGTGGTCGATACTCACTGCCGGCGCGTGTCGCGCCGCCTTCGGCTTACACGCGAGGAGGATCCCAATAAGATCGAACGCGACTTGAGCCGTCTCCTAATGCCAGAACAATGGACCGGCTTCTCTCATCGACTGATCATTCACGGTCGGCGGGTTTGCTTTGCACGAAATCCACAATGCGCCGGGTGCGTATTGCTGGATCTCTGCCCCACCGGACGCGCGACGTTAGGGAGTGCTGAAAAACGTCGCTTGTTTCGGGTCTCGGGTTCCGAGTCTCGGGTTCAACGCAAAATTAAAAAGGAAACTGCTGCTGGCAAAAGTCTCGCCTAGTCCGTGGTGACGAGACCGCCTTAGCGCGGCGGCAGGGGATCGGCGCCGGCCAACTTGTTAAACGTGGCGATGGCTTCGGAGTCCCTGGGGAGTTCCTTAACGGCTTTTTCCTGCTCCTCAGGCAAAAGCGGTGTGGCATCATCGCCGGAGAGTTTTTTAAACTCTTTGAGAAAGGCGGGATCTTTGAATGTCTTACGCATCGCCTCGCTCAAGATAGCCACTATTTCCGGCGGCGTGCCGGGAGGGAGAATATACGGCGACCCGACCAAACGGAGGGTGCGGAACATCGTCAGGATCTTTTTTTCTTTTTCCGATTTAGCGAAGCTCTCGAGCTCGGGAAGTTTTGTGAAGGCCGGATGGGGATGGCGATCTCCTTTTGGGATCTGAATAATGGCGTGAAAATTCAAGAGGCGTTTTTCGACGAATTCCGGGTTTCTCTGCAAGATCGTGTCAGGGATATTCGCGCGGGCATCCAATTCGCCGCCCATCATGGCGATATCGAGCTCTGGACCGGAGAAGCCGGTTACGAATTTCGGTTCTTTGAGGCCGAGCACCCACGAAAAGAGCCGCCCGTTAATATAGATATCATGCCCCACGGTTTGCGCGCCCACGCGCAAACCCGGGTGGCTGCGCAATTTCTCTATGCTGTCCAGGCCCAATTTTGCCACGGACCCAAAAGCGTACTGCGTCGCGCTATTCGGCGACCCCAGGTATGTGAACTTGTCGATGTCGTATTGAACCCCCGTCGCTCCCAGAACAGAATTGGCGACAAGCCCGGAACCGACGTTGCCGATGGTCAAACCATCCGGCTTGGCATTTCTGTAAGTGTAATTCGCGGCCTTTCTACCGCCGCCCCCCGGCATGAACTGCGTGACGATGACCGGTTCGCCGGGGATGTATTTGCGCAAAAACGGAATGGCCGCTTGGGCGCGCATCGCGCCCGTGCCGCCCGGCTCCCGGCCTTGGATGAGGACGATCGTCTTGCCCTGATAATAAGGGACGGATTGAGCGAAGACGGGAAATGATATGACACACGATCCTATCACGCCGAGCAGGACCCGAACTCCTGTTTCCATTTTCAACTCCAAGGCGAAATCTGTTTGCCTGTCCTATTATCGATTCCGATTGGCCTTGTCAATGCGACCACACTTTGGTTAGCTGGATTGCGACAGTATGCGGAGTTAACTGAAACAACTCTCTTTTTTGTCACGCGATGGATTGGACGAGAGAATCCAGTTCTATCGCGTGGCATCTTTTTTGCGGAACCTCCGTATGGATTCAGCAAGGTCCGCCGGTCGTACGCTCGGCGGGGCCCAAAGCGTAATCGTCAAAGGGAGGGTAACTTATGCCGGAAAAACAGACTCTCAAGAGAGCCAAATCGGCGAAGCGGCGAGGAAAGGCGCCGACCACCCAGGCTGGGGAATTCGTGCGCGAGGAAATGCATCATATCAGACGGGGGAAGCACGGCGCTCGGTCTACCAAACAGGCAATTGCCATTGGCCTATCGAAAGCGAGGCGCGCCGGGGTCGATCTTCCTCCACCCGAGAAAGGCACGGTTTCGGAGAAAACCCGCCGGGGTGCGGCACGCGCCTACAGATTGGGGAGGCGCGACTCGAAGACATCTCGCCGCCGATCTAAAGCAACTCAAAGAGCCCTGAAGCGCGAGCCCCGCTATACGGCCTCTAGGAAGGCGCTGTCCAAACAGGCCGCCGCCCGTAGGCGCACAGCCGTGAAACGTTCGGCCAGTGCACGCCGAGCCGCACGGACTAAAGGATCCGCACGCCGTTCTGCGGCCGCTCGCAAAGCGGCGCGCACCCGTGCTCGGCGTGCCTAATACCGCCATCGCCCGCTTAAAAGCGGCGTAGGGTCGCTGCTGAAGGTACTGACGTCGTTCATTGCGCCTTCAGCCAAGCTGAGGAATTCGTGCGCCAAGGAGGGAGGTACTGCGAAAAAAAAAGAAAGCCAAGCAAACACGCCCCGAAATAGAAATCTCTGTCTGTGTGCGTTCGCCCAAATTCCTACCAACCGCGTTTGGTGAACCGCTGAATGGCTCTGCGATCTTTTTTCGAAGGGCGTGCGGAACTATCGAGCTCAGGCGGGCGTTCCAGTTTAAGCCGAGCGGCTGTGGCTTCACGCTTGCGAATGCTGTCATCGGTTTCTTGATAAAGCTGCTGCGCCTCGGGTGCCGGGCTTCTGCGAGCGGCGACGCCCATGACGATCACAGCCCACTCGTAAGGTCCGCGACGGACACGGACTTGATCGCCCGGATGAATCGCACGGCTCGGTTTGACGCGCGCCCCGTTGACTTCAACCTTGCCACCGGCCACCGCTTCAGCGGCGAGCGAACGGGTCTTGAAAAAGCGCGCCGCCCACAGCCATTTATCGATCCTCAGTTGCTCTTCAGGTGCGCCTATCATGCTAGTGCCAGGTTTTCGTTGCTGGCTCCTGGTTGGAGGATCGCGCACAATGTGTTGCACATCTGCGTTGAATGTCGAGGTTTCACCAGGATTGATGTTCCACAACCTCAGGCCTTTCCTCTTCCCGCACTCGAAACACGAGACCCGAGACACGAAACTGAGATCATGGCCAGTCAAAGCGGGGCATGCGATTTTCGTCCACCAGCTTGTAATTGGTAAGATCCACCTGCAGCGGCGTGACAGACACGAACCCTTCATGGATCGCCATACAGTCGGTGCCCTCATCATGCGCGAACCCCAAATTGTCGCCTCCGATCCAGTAGTATTTCTTTCCCCTGGGGTCGATTCGCTCGACGATATTTTCGCTGTAGTGCCGTTTGCCTTGACGGGTAACGCGCCAGCCTTTGATTTTTTCCTTCGGCAGCGCCGGCACATTAACATTCAAAAGAGTCTCCAGCGGAATATCCGTTTCGCCGATGCGCGAGATGAGCTTCGCCGTGAACTCGGCGGCAGCTTCAAACTTAAAATTTTCGAATGTTACGAGCGAGACCGCAATCGCCGGAATCCCCAATAGCGCGCCTTCGATCGCCGCCGAAACGGTGCCAGAATAGATAATGTCGTCGCCGAGGTTCGGTCCTTTATTGATCCCGGATACCACGAGATCGGGCCGCACCGGCAGGAGTCCTGTCAAAGCCAGCTTAACGCAATCCGTCGGAGTGCCGTCCACGGCGAACCTTTTCGCGTCTAGCTCACGAACGCGAAGCGGGCGGTGCAGCGTAAGAGCATGGCTCATCGAGTTCTGCTCGCGGTCCGGCGCAACAGTATATACCTCACCCATGCTTTGAAGGCTCTTTGCCAAAGCGATGATGCCGTCGGACAGAATCCCGTCATCGTTGGAGATGAGAATGATCATGCCACGTATTCTGACAAAGAAGGCCGATCCCGACAAGGGCGAGGCGGAGACAGGACTACCGACGAGAGACTACAGACCACGTAACCCGTTGTCTACTTCGCGGGATCCTTTCAGAACTGTAGTCTGTAGTCCGTTCTTGTGTACAGCGCGCCGCGTAGGATATAGGTTTGAATGAATTCAAGGAGAACCCATCTATGCCAAATGCGGAAATCGTCGCCATCGGTTCTGAGTTGCTCTTGGGTCAAATTGTCGATACCAACTCGGCGTGGATGGCTCAGCGGCTGACTGCATTGGGGGTGGATTTGTTTTTCAAGTCGGTGGTCGGAGACAATCCCGGTCGAATGAGAGAAGTGATTCAGAGAGCGCTGGAGCGCTCGAACATTGTGATCACGAGCGGCGGCCTGGGTCCGACGCAAGACGACCTGACGCGCGAGGTCGTTGCCGAGGTGACGGGACGAAAACTCGTTTTCGACCAAGATTTACTGGCACAGGTCGAGGAAAATTTTCGCCGGCGTAATCGAACGATGACACCCAACAACAGGCGCCAGGCTTACATGCCGGAGGGCGCCATCCGGGTGAAAAATCCCAACGGCACGGCGCCCTGTTTCATCGTTGAGGATCCTCGCGGCGTTGTATTTTCACTTCCAGGGGTTCCGGTGGAACTCAAATGGCTGTTCGAGAATGAAGTGGAGCCTTACCTGCGGCGAAAATTCAACCTGGCCGAAGTCATCCACTATCGAGTTTTGAAAATCGTCGGCGTGGGCGAGAGTGCGGTCGATGATAGGATTGGACATCTGATTGCCCAATCCAGCAATCCGACGGTGGGCGTGCTCGCTTTACCGGGCCAGGTGGACGTGCGCATTGCGGCCAAGGCGGCTAATAAGAGCGATGCCATGAAACTCATCGCGCCGCTAGAAGCCGAGGTTCGAGGTTTGCTCGGCAAGGCCATCTTTGCCGCCGACGGCGAAACAATGGAGCAGGTCGTAGGCAAACTGCTGCGTGAGAAAAACAAGACCGTCGGCGTCTACGAGGATCTGACCTGCGGTCAGCTCGCCGAAAGGATCCAGACAGCGAGCGCTGAACACTTTGTTGCAGGGTTTATCGGCAATGGCCGGGCGTCGACGCAAGCGCTATTGACACGCACACGGCAGCCGGCAGGAATGGATGCCTTGATTGAAAATCCGGTCGCTTTGACGGACGAGTTGGCGTGGGCGGTGCGGCAGCAGGCGGGGAGTGATTTTGGTCTTGCGCTTCACGCCGTTGCAGACCCGAACAGCAAGCTACAGAATATGGCCCAAGGCCAAACCTGTATCTCTCTGACTGATGGCGAGAAATTCCTGCAGCTCGCCAGCCTAATGGCAGGACGCGGCCAGTATGACCGGACGCGTATGACACTAAACGCCATTGATCTGCTGCGCGTCGCGTTATTGGAGGGGATCTCTAAGACGTGAGGCGTCAGGGGTGAGGGGTGAGTCGAAAGCCCGTGAGGGCTGGCGCCTAACCCCTCACGCCTCACCCCTTACGAGAACGCGGGGCTGGCGCCTAACGCCTCACCCCTCACGCCTCGCGACTTCAGGTAGGAGCGCTTCCAGACGGCTCAACGGCTCCTCCAAGCTTTGAATTCCCTCGGTCCAGAATTCCGGTTCGTGGAGATTGCGGTTGACGGTGTGCTTGACTACATTCTCGGCCGTATCGCTGCCGGCGAGCCGCAGCAATTCCTCATATTGAGGCAGGAAGTCCGGGCCCTGTCTTTTAAACATGGCAAACAGACCTCGGCTCAACAGAAAGCCGAACGTGTAGGGAAAATTATAGAAAGTGAGGCCGGTAATATAGAAATGGAGCTTGGAAGCCCAGAAATAAGGATCTTCGCCGCCCCGAGCGAGCACGTCACCGAAAACTGTTTGCTGCGTTTCGACCATCAACTCTTTGAGCCGGCTGACGCTCAACTCGCCGTTTTTCCGCTCCTCATAAAAGGCTTTTTCAAATTCAAAGCGCACCGGGATATCCAGGAGATAAATCGCCGCGTGGCCGATTTCGACGTCTAGCATCATCGCTCTTTGCGCCTCGCTGACGGACGGATCCTCGAGTAATCCGTTCATCAAGACCTGTTCGCCGAAGGTTGACGCCGTTTCGGCCAGCGTCATAGGATAGACGCGACCCAACGGACGCACGTCGCGCATGAGGTAGCCGTGAAACGCGTGACCGGTTTCATGCGCCAGCGTGAGCACGTCGCCCAACGATTCGTTGTAAGTCATGAAGATGCGGGATTCTTTGCTCAGCATCGAGCCGGTGCAGAATCCGCCCAGCCGTTTTCCTGCGCGCGGTTCCCAATCGATCCAGCGCTTATCGATAACCGTTTGAAAGAAGTTTCCGAGGGCAGGGTAACTACGGTTGAACGCGCTCTTCACGAGGGCCTTGCCTCTTTCCCACGAGAGACGCTCTTGATCGGGTAAAGCCAGCGGCGCGCCCAGATCGAACCAGTAGATGGAGTTTTCGCCGATCAGTTTTGCTTTCAGCCGGAGAATACGCCGCGGTATGTCCAAGTTAGCGAACAGCGCGTTGAACATGGCATCGAGGGTCTTGCGCGAGATGGCCGCTTGAAAAAGCGCGATTTCGAGGAAGTGCTCCACGCCGCGATGTCGGTTAAGAGTCAGGCGCGTGCCGGCAATCGCGTTCAGCGCCGCTGCTGCAACATCCTGGATGCGCTCCCACGCGGCGTTGCCACCGTCGAAGGCGGCCTGTCTCACGCGACGATCCGGATGTTCCGTCAGCGACCGCCTTTGTGACATCGGTAAGCGCTCGCGCCGGCCGTCGGGAAAAACCATGTCAAATTCGAGCTTCGAGGAGAGGGTGTCGTATAGTCGTCCCCAAGCCTGAATTCCGTCCAGCGCCAGGTCAGTGGCCAGAAATTCCTTCTCGGTTGACATGGCGTGGCGCGCTTCCTCGCGCAGCCGCTTGAGATAGTTCTCGGCGCCGGCCAGGGAAGCTTTGGAGATCCAAGAGGAGAAGACTTCATCGGCAGCGTTTTTGACGGCGCGCAGCAACTCGATTCGTACCTTCGCAAGCTCCGCGCGTATGCGCGCGACTGCTGCCTCTTCCTTCGGATAGTCCTCGTTGCGCGCGTCGGCCGAGGCCAGGCAGCTAACATATGAACTGACGTGCGACATCCGGCGCATGAGATCTTCGTGGCGGTGGAGCACTTCTTCCCAGGCGTCGGCGGTGCCTGCCTCGAGAGGGGCTAAAGCGCTGGCGATTTCATTTAGGGAGGAGATATCGGCGCGCAGTTCTTCTTTGAACTCGCGCATCTCGGCTCCATTGAAGCTAGGAAAGTAACTGGTCAAATCCCAACTCATAAACTCTCTGTAGACCGGTGAAAAAGGCCCATTTTACCGATTGCCCTGAGCAACGTCGAAGGGTGCGCTCGCCCGACTCGCTCCGACGTACTACTGGAGTACGCCTCCGCTCGTCGATCTTCGCGCGCCTTGCATCTGGACCTTTTTGACCGGTCTAAAATCGCTGCTTTTATACCGTTAGATTTCGACATTGGTACCGACGTTCGTTTCTAGCGCCTTTTGATAAACAAGATGGGCCGTCGCGACATCCTGCACGGCGATTCCGACGGACTTGTACAGCGTGATTTCATTTTCGTTGGTTCGCCCGGGTCTGATCCCCGCCAGCACTTCGCCGATCTCGGCATGGATATCGGTTTCGCTGATCCGGTTTTCTTTGATCGCAAGGAGAATGTCGCCGCACTCCGCCCGGATCGCCTCGCGCGAATCAACGACAAGTTTCGACCCCGCCAGCGTCGCGCCGTCGATTTCTCTTGAATCCGGACGGTGCGAGCCGACCGCGTTCAGGTGCGCGCCGCGTTTCAACCAATCCAGCCGTAGGACGGGGTCCTTCGCGCTGGTCACTGTGACGATAACGTCGGCCTCGCGAACCGCGGCCTCTGCGCTCACGGCGACTTCAATGGGTACCCCGATGGTGGACTCCAGCTCTTTCTTGACGTTGGAGCCGCTCGTGCCGGATGGGCTGTAGACTTTGACTTGGGTTGGCTTTCTCACCCGGCACAACGCCTCGATGTGGGCTTTGGCTTGAACTCCGGCGCCGAGAATGCCTAGTACCTGTGTGTCGGGGTTAGCCAAGACCTGGGTCGCCATGGCGGACGCGCAGGCCGTCCGAATCGCCGTGATGTAACTCCCATCCATGACGGCCATGATCTTTCCCGTTTCGGCGCTGAAAAGCAGGATCGTTGCGAGAATCGCCGGCAAGTGTTGCTGCGGATTGTTTTGGAAAAAGGTCACAACCTTCATACCGAGAGCTTTGTTCTCCTCGAGATATCCCGGCATGCTCGTGATACGGCCTTGGATTTGTGGCAACGGCACGACCAGCCGCACCGGCATCACGGCTTTGCCGGTGGAATATTGGACGTGCGCCTGTTCCAGCGCGGCAATCAGCTGCGGAATTTCGATAAGGCTTTGAACCTCTCTTTCCGATAAAACCAGCATACATAATTTTGATAGCACAAAGGCCGAAAGAAATGGTAGTCCGCCGCCGTAAATTTCCGAGCAAGGGGGCATGAGCCGGCCACCAATGTTCCTTGACGAACCCACGCGATTTCAATAACGTCAAGGGCGTTCCGCGAATCAGAACGAGGGAGGCGCCATGGCTAACATTGGAGAAACATTTGCGGCAGGCTCGTCGCTCGCAGAGCCGCCTTTGGAACAAACACAACGCGTGAAGGGGCCACGCGTCTGGCTCGACATGGACCAGAAAGAGCTCGATGACGCCTATGACCAGAGCGTGTGGGCTTCAAACCAGCCGCATGTCAGCAAGCGGCGGGCGGTGTGGAGCGAAATAACGCGCGGCCGCTTGAAAGCCGAGCGTGTCGCCTATGGTCCCTCGGAAATCGAGCAGCTCGATATCTACAAGACCAAACAGCCGAACGCTCCGATTCGGGTTTTTCTGCACGGCGGGGCCTGGCGTGGCGGGTCGGCCAAGGATTCCGCCTACCCGGCCGAGATGTTCGTCAATGCGGGCGCGCATTACATCGCCCCCGATTTCATATCGGTCGACAAAGCAGAAGGCGACCTTATGGTCATGGCGGACCAGGTGCGCCGCGCTTTCGCCTGGATCTATAAGAACGCGGCAAGCTTCGGCGGCGATCCAAACCGCCTCTACCTCGCCGGCCACTCCTCCGGCGCGCATCTCGCCGGCGTCATTCTGATCACCGATTGGCAGAAAGATTTCGGCTTGCCTCGCGACATTGTCAAGGGGGTGGTTTTGATCAGCGGCATGTATGATCTCAAACCGGTCCGGCTTTCAAAACGCAGTGAGTACGTGAAATTCACCGATGTGATGGAGGCGGCGTTAAGTGCGCAACGCCACCTCGACAGACTGAACACCCCTGTCATTCTGGCCCACGGAACACTCGAGTCGCCGGAGTTTCAGCGCCAGACCCGCGAGTTCGCCGCGGCACTCAAAGCCGCGGGCAAGCCGGTCGAGCTGATTGTCGCCGAGGGCTACAACCATTTCGAATTGTCGGAAACCTTCGGCAATCCCTATGGACTTGTCGGCCGCGCTGCATTGGAACAGATGAAGTTGGGTCCAGGTTAGGTTGGCAGACGATCGAACGGAACGACGAATGCAAAAGGATCTTCGTAGCTTTATCAAACAGCTGGAACTTCAGGGACCGGAGGAATTCGTTGGCGTTAAAAAAGCGGTGAGCCCGAAATACGAGGCTACTGCGATCCTGTTCAAGCTGGAAAGCCAGGCGAAATTTCCCGCGGTTTATTTTGAAAAGCTCCAGGGCTATACCACGCCCGCCATCGCCAACGTGCATGCCACGCGCAAGCGATTGGCTCTCGCCCTGGATACGGCTGAAAACGATCTCGTCGAAGAGTATCGGAGTCGAGAGAATACCCGGATTCCACCCGAGTTGGTGAAGGATGGCCCAGTCAAGGAGGTTCTCTATCGCGGCGCTGAGGTGGACTTAGGCTGCCTGCCGCTGTTTACCCATTTTGACATCAATACCGCGCCCTACATCACGGCGGGGATCGTGGTCGCGAGAGATCCGATTTCACGGGTGAGAAATTTGAGCTTCAACCGCGGTATGCGGGTGCGTGAAAATCGGCTGCACATGCATCTGGCTCCCGGCATGCATCTGGCGCGCTGCCAAAGAAATGCCGAAGACCGCGACCAGCCGCTGGAGATCGCGATCGTCATCGGAGTTCATCCGGCGTTTGCCATCGGCGCGCTTGCCCTGGTCCCTTTCGATGTCGATGAGTACGACGTCATCGGCGGCATGTTGCGCCAGCCGGTGCCGCTGGTCAAATGTGAATCCGTCGATCTCGAGGTTCCGGCCAACGCTGAAATCGTGTTAGAGGGAAAAATCCTGCCGCACGTCCGCGACGACGAAGGCCCCTTCGGCGAATATTCCGGCCATTCGGTCGGCGTGGATAAACACCACGTGATCGAGATCACGGCCATCACGCTCCGCAAAAATGCGATCTACCAGGACGTCTTTACCGGTCATACCGAGCATCGCCTGATGGGGGCGATCCCGCGGGAGTCGGCGATCTTCAGGGCGGTCAAGGCGGCCGTTCCGGGGGCGCGCGCGGTGCACATGCCGGCCTCGGGCTGCTGCCGTTTTCATTGTTACATTTCGATCGATAAGAGAAGCGAGGGCGAGGTGAAAAGCGCGATCTTCGCCGCTCTCGCGGCCGATCTTTATCTCAAGCTCATTGTCATCGTCGATGCGGACGTAGACGTTTACAACGAGCGGGAAGTCCTGTGGGCGATGGCCAATCGCTTCCAGGCCGACAGAGACATTCTCATCATTCCCAATTGCCAGGGTTCCGAGATCGATCCGTCGGCCAAAAAAGGCGGCATCACGACCAAGACGGCAATCGACGCCACGGCAAAGGGCAAAGATCTGCCGGCAAGACTCCGCGTCCCACAAGAAGTCGCGGCGCGCATCAAGCTCGAGGACTATCTGAGCTGACGTCGATCCGAAGTGAGGTCCATGCTTCGACAGTCTCAGCATGAACGGATCTTACAGTTCGCCTTGCCGTTCACTCTGAGCTGAGTCGAAGGGTGAACGGCAATAACTCGCGACGGTTGAATGCTACTTCGCCGGAAGGTCCGACGCCAGAGCGCCGCGGGTTCCCCAGTTATCCTTTTCCATGTCGTGAAAAAGAATGTGGAGGGATTCGGGCGATATGTCGGCGACCTCTTGAAAATCTTTGGTGATCCTTCGGACTAATTCCTTTTTCACCTCTTTGCTTCTTCCTTTGTACAAATAGACCTGCACGACTGGCATGGCTGGGTCTCCTTTCCGATTCTCTCAGATTTCCTGGATTGCTCTTGCCCTCAATTCGTTTCTCTATTTCGTTCGTGCCAACCGAATCGCCTGCCAAACACGCTCGGGGGTGAGCGGCAGGTCGCTGAATCTCACGCCCAACGGCTCGAGCGCATTTTCCACGGCGTTCACAAGCGCCGCGGGGGCTGGAATGGCTCCGCCTTCGCCGACCCCCTTCATTCCCAGCGGAGTGAATGGAGAGGGCGACTCCAGGTGGTCCGTCTTGAAGTCGGGAACTTCCACCGCCGTGGGCTTCAGATAATCGACAAAGGTTGTGGTCAGTAACTGCCCCTGCTCGTCATAGACAAACTCTTCGTACAGCGCGGCACCGATGCCATGCGCGGTGGCTCCATGGACGAGCCCTTCGACAATCACGGGATTGAGCACGGTGCCGCAGTCGTGCACGATGGCGTATTTCAGTATAGAAATTTTGCCGGTTTCGATGTCGACTTCGACGACGGCCGCGTGGCCCGCATTGCTGACAAAGAGCTGGTTTCGCACCCGCCGCTGTTCGTCCGGAAGATTGGCAATCGCGGGGCGATAGTAAAAGCGGCCCTCCAGCGCCGGCTCCATGTCCGGCGGCAGCGCCAAGAGATCGCGGTAGGCGACATGGGCCAACTCCTCGAGTGTTTTACGGTTGTGCGGTTCCTTCTTTGAACGAGCCGCCCCATCGGCAAGCTCAAGCTCTTGCGGCGGCAGGCTCAGAAGATGAGCCGCCAAGGTTATGATTTTCTCTCTCACCTTTCTGGCCGCGCCCTGGATCGCGCCCACGTCGGTGCCGGAAAATTTGTTCGAGTAGTTCCCCGTCGTGTAGAGCCAGGGACTCACCAGCGAATCGAAATAAGGCGAGACATGCACGCGTTCGAAGTCCACCCCCAGCTCATCGGCGACGATCTGCGCCGCGGCCGTCTGGTGACCCTGCCCGCTGCCAACGTCGCCCAAGACGACTTGAACGCTCCCGTCGCTTTCCACGCGCACCATCGCCGCTTCGGCCGCGCCGGAAGCGGTTCGCTTCTTGGTAGTCAGAATGTAAGAGGATTGATTGGACGTGCTGGGCTCCACCGCCAACGCAAGCCCCAGCCCGAGCCAGCGACCTTCGGTTCTCGCCTTTGCCTGTTCTTGCTGAAACGAGTCGTAACCGATCAGCGCGACGAGCTTGTTCAAAGTCTCGGGAAAATTCCCGCTGTCGATAAACGATCCGGTCGGGCTGGTGTGAGGCATGCTTTCGGGCGAAACGAGATTTTGCCGCCTTAGCTCGATGCGATCCTTGCCCAGCCGGCGCGCGACTTCGTCCACCATTCTCTCGAGCGCAAAGCACATAAAAGGTTTGCCGATGCCCCGGTTCGCCCCCGATGGGCATTTGTTGGTCATGACCGAGTAGCCGTCGAACTGCACGGCGCGGATCGTATAGCAGTTTGTGATGTTGCCCAGCTTGAGGAGTGAGTGAACGGTCGGGTTGAGGACGTTGGCGCCTTCATCCGCGATGTCGCGCACCTTTAGGCCGAGAAGCTGCCCATCCTCGCTGACCGCAACTTCCAGGTCCATCGCCCCATTGCAGGCATGAACAAGGGCCATCAGGTTTTCTCGCCGGTCCTCGATGAACTGGACGGGCCTGCCGCTGAGCTTCGACAGGACCGCGGCCAATACCAGATAGGGCGGTTTGCGCTTGTTGCCGAAGCCGCCGCCGATATCCGAGTTGATGAAGCGAATCTGCGTGTGCGCCAGACCGAGGGAATGGGCGATGATCGGCATCGCCTGTCCAGGGCGCTGATCGTTCGTCCAAAGCGTCAGGTAGGGCCGAGACGGATCGTAGGCCGCGATGCAGCCGAAGGTTTCCAAGGGCGTCGACGAGTAGCGCTGAATCAAAAAACGCTCCCGTACGACGTGAGCGGCTTGACGAAAGACTTCATCGACCTCGCCGTAGTTGAAGCAGTCGTGCCAGAGGAGGTTGCTCCCCAACGGCTCGAAGAGCAAAGGCGCTCCGGGCTTCATGGACGCCTCGGGATCCACGGCTGCAGGCAAAGGCTCGTATTCGACACGGATCTTTTCCAGCGCGTCCTCGGCGACATAGCGGTTCGTGGCCGCAACGGCTGCGACGGGCTCGCCCACGTAACGCGCCTTCTCATAGGCTAGGCAATAATAGGGAACCTCGACCGGAAGCGGGATCAGAGAGCGAAGCGGGCGGGACATTTGCGTGGCTTGCTCTCCGGTCAGGACACAAGCCACACCGGGAAACTTTTGCGCTTCGGTCACATCGATGGATACGATTCGAGCATGCGGATGGATGCTGCGCAAAATCGCCGCGTGCAGCATCTTGGGGAAGCTCACATTGGGAAGGTACTGGCCCCGGCCGGTCACGAACCGCCGGTCCTCGCGCGGGTGCACCGCCTTGCCTGTCCACGGGCTATTCATGCTTCGGCGAAGTTGCCGTCTCCTCGGCGGCCGCACGCACCGCGCGCACGATGTTGGTGTATCCGGTGCACATACATAGATTTCCCGACAGCGCTTCGCGGATCTGGGGCTCAGTCGGACTGCGCACTCGCGTCAGGAGATCGATCGCGGCCATGACCATTCCCGGCGTGCAAAAGCCGCACTGCAGCGCGTGGTGTTCCAGAAAGGCCTGCTGAACGGGATGTAGCCGTTCGCTTTGGGCAAGTCCCTCGATCGTCGCGATCTCGGAGCCATCGGCCTGCACCGCCAGTAGGATGCACGAACGGACTACCGCACCGTCCAAGAGAATCGAACACGCGCCGCACACGCCGTGCTCGCACCCCAGGTTAACGCCGGTGAAGCCGAGATCTTCCCGGAGGAAGTCCGCCAAAGTTTTTCGCGGCTCGACTTCCCCCACGTACGAAACCCCATTGACGCGCAGGGAAAGCTTCAGGGGGCCTGGCGGGCTTACGGTTGGCTCCATCGGTCCACCGCCTCCTTGACAGCGCGCCGCGCGAGGACTCCGGTGAGATTCCTGAGGTACTCCGAATCCTCCCGGGCGGCTTCGCTGTTTTGAACTTCCGATACGGTAAGGCGCTCGATCTCAGGCAAGAGATTCTCTATGGAATTACTGTTTCGGGCAAGCTCATTCTCGAGCAGGGTTTCAACGCTCCGGACTCGGAGCGGACGGTCAACGCTTCCTCCGACTACCACTCGGGCGGATGCCCGCCCGTCTTTTGTAAAGAGGAGGACAGCCGTTTCCGCAAGCGCAAAGTCACCGTGCCGGCGCGAGAACTCCAAAAAGCTCCATCCGGCATTAGCTTCGGTCAGAGGGATTCGTGCTTCTTTGAGGATCTCATGATCCGAGAGCGTGGTGGTGTAAGTGCCGATAAAGAAATCCTCCGCGCGAGCCACCCGCTCTCCGCTGGAACCGACCATGATCAGCTTCGCGTCGAGGGCGGTTAGCACGCACGGAAGCTCGGCGGCGGGATCCGCGTGAGCCAGACTGCCGCCTAGAGTTCCGCGGTTGCGAATGGCGGGATGGCCGATTTGCGGCATCACTGCCCCAAGGACTGGAAGCTCGCGGGCGATCAGAGCTGAAAATTCCATTTCTCGATGCCGGGTGAGAGCGCCGATTGCGATCTCTCCATTTTCGCTGCGGATGTAGGAGAGCTCTCGAATCGGGTTTAAATCGATCAACGCCTCTGGCCGCGCAAGCCTCAAGTTCATCAAAGGCACCAAACTCTGCCCGCCCGCCAGAAGCTTGCCGCCCTCGGCCGCTCCGTTGAGAAGCTCGAGGGCCTGGGGCAACGATCCCGCGCGATAGTAGCGAAATGGAGCCGGTTTCATCGCTCGTCAACTAAACCGACGTGAGCTGAAAGAGCTGGATGGCATTCTGGGTCAGGATCTGCTCCCGCTCGGCCGGAGAAATGCGCGCCTCTTGAACAATGCGGGTCGGATGCGGATCGCCGATTCCGAACGGACAATCGCTGCCCAGCAGCACGTGATCCGCTCCGGCTTCGGAAACTAAGAACTCCAGGATCTTCGGCTCGAAGAGAATCGTGTCGTAGTAAAACCACGAAAGCGCATCGCGCGCCATTTTGCGGGTATTCTTTTTGATATCGTCGCGAACCTCCCGCCCGCGATCCAGGCGGCCAACCTGATACGGAAAGAAGCCCCCGCCGTGACACAGGATCACCTTAAGGTCGGGAAACTGATCGACCACCCCGCCGCAGTAGAGCGAGGCGGCCGCCAGCGTCGTTTCGGCGGGCAACCCCACGATATGAGTGAAAAAGTAGGATTCTAGACGCTGAGCTCCCAAGGGAAAAAACGGGTGAATGATGACCGGAGTCTTGAGCTTTTCCGCGGCCCGCCAAAAAGGACGCAGCGATGGATCGTCGAGATTCTTTCCGTTGACGTGGGTCCCGATCGTCACGCCCGCGAAGCCGCAATCCTTAACGGCGAATTCCAACTCTTCGGCAGCCTTTTCGCCGGACTGTAACGGGACGGTCGCTATGCCGGTGAAACGGCCTTGGCGCCTCGGCTGCTTCAGCTCATCGGCCATGGCGCGGTTGAGCAGGCGGCTCCAGCGGCATCCCTGCTCGACGGTCAGGTTATAACCGACGATATCCAGCCACGTCGATAACACCTGGTGGCGCAAGTTTTGTTCTTTAAAGCGTTTCTCGCGTTGCTCGAGCTCCAGAAGCTCTTTGATAATAGGCCGGCCGGCAGTGGATCCTTCACCGAGCTTTAGTTGCTGACCTTCGCCGCTCGATTCCGCCAGCTCCACTCCGAAAGCCGCTCCTTCTTCTTTGACCCGATTCATGACACCGGAAGGAATGTAGTGCGCGTGCACATCGATGCTCATGGTCTCGTCCCTTTCTCTTCAGATCGGAGATTGGCGGCTCAGAAAAGTTTCTTTGTAATTATCTACATTCGCTCAAAACCGCAAACGTTTTCAGGTATTGGAGTGTGACTGCAGCAGATCGCCCGTAGCTCTTTACAACGATCGACAACCCTACTACTAAGCAGTTCGTTGGGTAATAGGTGTAGACTAGCAAGGGACGAGTCTTGGAGAGCGCGGCGATAGCCGATTAAACTTTCCGTACCGCGGTTCGTCCTCGGTTCAATTTTGCGGTACGTACCCGAGACCCGAGACTCGAAAGTGTGATAAGTTACGCACGGAGATTTCCAATGAGCACGAGCCCGGAACCGATCAATCTTTTTGAATTTGAGGCGCTTGCCAAGGAGCGCCTGCCCAAAGAGGAATACGACTACATCGCCGGGGGCGCGACCGATGAAATCAGCGTGGATCGGAACCGCCGGGCCTATAATTCGTGGGCCTTGCGGCCACGAGTAATGCGCGACGTGAGCGCGCTCGATCTCTCCACTACCGTGCTGGGAACCAAAGTGAGACTTCCGGTTCTTATCGCGCCCTGCGGCGGGCACAAGCGCGCCCATCCCGAAGGGGAGCTGGCGACGTGCCGGGCGGCGGCGGCCTGCGGTACCATCCTTGCGGTTAGCGCCAACTCAAATATTTCATTCGAAGAGCTGGCGAAGGCGGCCACCGGCCCTCTGTGGCTGCAGTTGTATCCGTTCCGCGACCGAGAACTGACGAAAGAGTGGTTGCGCCGTGCGAAAGAAGCCGGGTACGCCGCGGTCTGCATCACGGTGGATTCCCAGTGGCGTCCGAAGCGCGAGCGCAACATCCGAAACAACTATAGAAGAAGCCGCGGTGTCAACTACTCCATCACGGGCTCAGGCGAAGCGTCGGCGCCGGGAAGAACGCGGGGCGCCGGAGAGAGCGCCGATCCCGCCGCCACGTGGAAGGACCTGGCATGGATCAAATCGGTGAGCGACCTGCCGGTTGTGGCCAAGGGAATCATGACGGGCGAGGACA
>DASTOD010000596.1:0-5976 GCA_035762645.1 Binatia bacterium
TGCTGGTCCTTCTGGTTATCTTCATGGTCACCGCGCCCATCATTCAGCAGGGTGTGCAGGTGAATCTGCCGCAAGCGAAGGCCGGCGCCATTGCCGGGAGCGACGAGCTTCTGGTGGTAACTATTGCGCGGAATGGTAAAATCTACCTCAACGACAACCCCATGACTCCGGCCGAATTGGCAAATAAACTGAGGGCTGTTCGGAAGCTTCAGGCGGATAAGCAAGTTTATCTCAGGGCGGATCAGGACGTGCGCTACGGCGTGGTCATGAAAACGATAGCCGAAATCAAGCAGGCGGGAATTGAAAGGTTGGGTATGGTGACGCGCCCACCTTCGGATGAGAGGTGACCCCGATGCCTCGGGAGACTTCGAATCCGACGATCATCCTGGGCGAACGGCCGGTTGTCGCCGTTGGCCACGGTGAAAAACTTTCCAAGTGGTTGCTCTTGTCGCTGTTCCTGCACGGCACCTTGATCATTAGCTTTTTCATCATGCCGTTTATCCCGGCGCGTAGCGCGCCGAGCTATCCCGTGTATAGCGTTGATCTGGTGGGCGGCGAAAAGATAGGTGGCAGCAATCTAGGGACGGAGCTCGCGCCTCCACCGAACCAGCCGCCGAAAAAGGCGGAAGCGGAGACACCGGCGCCTTCGGTCAAAGCCAAGCCGGAAACAAAAAAAGAAAAAACCGAGAAACCGATCGACAAGCCCAAGGTGGTCGAAAAGACTCCGCCGGCGCAGGAAAAATTGGCGCTTAAAGAAAAACCGCGGAAAGAAGCTGAAAAAAGCGAGCCCCGCCAGGAGTCAAAAACCGAATCGGGGGACGACGCGCTGGAGCGGGTGCGTGAAAGATTGATCCAGTCGGCCGTGGAGCGCGTCAAGAGTCGAAGCGAAACCACGGCGTCGCCTTCGGCTAAAGGAGAGGCTCTCAGAACAGGGCCAGGTGAAGGTGAAGGAGCTGCAGCTCTCGGCGCCGGAGGACGGGGTGGGGGGGTGGTCAAAGGAATCGAATTCCTCATCTATCAGAACAAGATGTTCGAGACGATCAAGGCAAATTGGGCCTGGGTGGGGCAGAAGAGCGAGCTCAAAGTGGTTGTGCGTTTTGGTGTAAGGGAAAACGGCGACATCGTCGGATTGAAAATCGTGCAAGCCTCCGGCGATCCGTCTTACGATGATTCTGTGCTTCGGGCTTTAAGAAAGTCCAGTCCTTTGCCCGCCCCGCCGGAGTCTTACCGCAAAGATTTCGCCAATGTCGAGATCACCTTTCGGCCAAAAGATCTGGGAGCGTAATGCGATGAGGTTAAAATTGTTTTTCGCCGCTCTGGCACTGATGGTTTGCCCTTGGGCAGCGTCCGCGCAGATCAGCGGAGACAGCGAAGGGCCAGGGGTCCGAGGAGAGATCGTCGGCCAGGGAGGACAGAGGTTTCCTATCGCTGTTTCACCGCTCAAAAACCTGGGAACCTCGGCCGACAGTGCGAAACTATCGGAAGGTATGGCGGACGCCATTGTGCACGATCTAGAGCTGTCGGGATGGTTCAAGGTCCTCGATCGCGCCGCTTACCTCGAGCACCCGCAAAAAACCGGCATTACTTTGGGTAGTTTTGATTTTAAGGACTGGTCAACGATCGGCGCGGAGGGTGTGGTGAAAGGCGGCTTTTCCGTTCAAGGGGACGAAGTGGCGGTGGAACTGAGGCTCTTTGATGTCTATCAGAATAAGGAAAGAGTCGGAAAACGGTACGTCGGTCGGGTCAAGGATTATCGTCGCATCGCCCACAAATTCGCTGACGAGATCATCAACCAGTTTACCGGCGTACCGGGCATTTTTAACACCCGGATCGCCTACGTTTCGACCAGCGGGGGACGGTTTAAGGAGATTCACGTCGCCCATTTGGATGGCAGCGAGAAGTTCCAGGTGACGAACAATCGCACAATAAATATTTCGCCGTCATGGAGCCCCGACGGCCGGTCGGTGTTGTACGCGTCGTTTAAAGAGCGTCCACAAAGCCTCTACCTCTTCGAACTCTATAGCGGCAAGGAGACTAAATGGTCGGCGCGCAACGGCCGCTATCTTGGCGGGAAGTTTTCGCCGGATGGGCAATATATCGCGGCCACGTTGGAGGTGGGCGGCAACAGCGACGTCCATCTGCTGGATCGAAGCGGTAACATTATTCGCAGGCTCACGAACGAGCCCGGCATTGAAGTCTCTCCGTCGTGGTCGCCCGATGGCCGCCAGTTGGTTTTTGTCTCGGATCGAAGCGGTTCGCCGCAGCTCTATGTTCTCGATGTCGCAAGCGGGAAAACCCGCAGGCTTACCTACGGTGGCAGTTACAACACCGCCCCGGACTGGTCGCCCAAAGGAGATCGAATCGCCTATACGGGACGCGTGGCAGGCCGTTTTGTCATTTTTACCATTAGCGCTGAAGGCGGGGAGCCGAGGAAGCTGACGGCCGAATCGGCCGATAGCGAGGACCCGAGTTGGTCGCCGGACGGAAGATTCCTCGTTTTTTCCTCGAATCGAGCCGGTCGATATCATCTTTACGTGATGCAAGCGACCGGCGATAACCAGCGTAGATTGACAGGTTCTGGGGGAGATGATACAAAGCCCCATTGGTCCCCGCGGTTAGATTAGTTCTTCTCAATTCATGTCGAACGGGCTAAATTCCTTAAATTCCCTCAAAAAAGTCCCTAAAAAGGAGTGACCGATCATGGCTCAGTTCAAAACAGTGCGCTATGCATTAGTGGCCGTTTTTCTTCTGACGGCAGCGGGGTGCGCTCCATCGACGGCGAAGAAGCCCGATACGGCGACGGCAGGTTCCTCAACATCCGCTGAATCGAAGGGAAAAGGCGGTGCCGGAGAAGGACAAGGCGGCGGCACGCGCGAATCCCAAACCTCTCCCGGATCGCTCGATGCGCTCCAACAGGGAAAGAGCACGGCGACGCCTGCTTCGAGCCCGCTCAAAGACGTCTATTTCGAATTCGATCGGTATGACCTAAAGCCCGACGCTCGGGATACGCTGAAAGCGAATGCCGGCTGGCTCAAAGGCAATCCGTCTGCCAGAATCGAAGTTGAAGGGCATTGCGACGAACGCGGCACCAACGAATACAACCTGGCCTTGGGGGCGAAGCGCGCTCAAGCCGCAAAGGATTTTCTTGTGACACTCGGAATCCCGGCGGAGCGGGTGTCCACGATCAGCTACGGCGAAGAGATACCGGTCTGCAAGCAAGCGGCAGAAGACTGTTGGCGCCAGAACCGCCGCGCTCGTTTCGTCATTATCACGACCCGTCCGGCATCGTAAACTCTCTCAGGCATTCAAACTCACCCGGTGACAGCGATGTCGAAAACAGTTCTTTACGGCCCGATATGCGCCGCTTTTTTTTCGCTCTGGGCGTGCGTGCAGCCGCAACAGATTGAGCTTATCGAACGTGAGCAGCGACGCTTGCGCACCGGCGCGAGCGGCACGCAAGCGGAAATCGCGTCCCTCCGGTCAGACGTGGATGCGATTCGCTCGAACATAGCGGACACCCGGGCCACGCTGCAGCAGCTTGACAGAGACTTTCGCGCAGTCAAAGAAACGATTGACGAAACCCGCTATCAAATGGGCCGGCAATTGGGCCAATCGAGCCGCGAAGGGGATCAACGAGTCAAGGATCTTGAGGCACGCCTCGTAAAAATGGACGAAGCCTTGAAGGCTCAAGAAAACCAACTCAAAGCGCGCGAGGAGGAACTCAAGCAACTGCGTGAGTCACTGGCCGCTCAGAGCGCTCAGGCGGCCCTTCCCCCGGCCGAGCCTGCCGAGGCGCCGGCGGCGGAAAGCGATGCAATCAAACGGGACTATGGAGCGGCGACGCGGGCGCTCGAACAGAAAGATTACAAGTTGGCGATCGGCCGGTTCAGAGATTTTTTGAAAAAGCACCCAAAGAGCCGGCTCGCCAATAACGCGCAGTACTGGATTGGCGAGAGTTATTTTGCCCTCAGGCAGTTTGATCAGGCGATACTCGAATTTGATGCGGTGCGCCGAAAATATCCGCAGGGAGAAAAGGTCCCGGCAGCTCTGTTGAAGCAGGGTTTCGCTTTTGCCGAATTGGGCGAAAAAGTGAATGCCCGCTTGATCCTCCAGGAGGTGGTGGAAAAATATCCGCAATCTCCCGAAGCTGCGAGAGCCAAACAACGGCTCAAAACACTTGAATCCTGATCGTGCCATCCACCCGGTGTTCGCAAGATCTGAGCCCAATCCGCTGAAAATTCATCTCTCCGGAACGACCGTTGTCGCTCCAGCACTCGGCCGTCCAGCACCTGGGACTGATAGATGGAAATTTTCCGCCACATAGACGATCGCGGGCTTGCGAGCCACGGGTGCGTAGCGACGATGGGGAATTTCGATGGAATCCACGTCGGACATCAATCCCTGATCCGAGGCGCTGTCGAGGAGGCGCGAAGCAGGGGGCTTCCGTCGGTCGTCCTCACCTTTGAGCCCCACCCGCTCAAACTTTTAGCTCCCGAGCGCGCCCCGAAGCTGCTTCTGGCACACAAAGACAAAATGCAGCTGCTGCAATCCTTCGGCGTCGACATTGTCGTGATTCAACAGTTCAACGCGTTATTTGCCAGTCTGCCGGCCGAGGAGTTTGTCCGCCGCTATCTGGTCCATCGTCTGAAGGTAAAAAAAATCTGGGTGGGGAAAGATTTGAGATTCGGCCGGGAAAGGCGCGGCGCGGTCTCCGACCTTATTCGTTGGGGAGGCGATCTAGGTTTTCAGGTCGGCGTGGTCGAGCCGATATTGCTCGACGGCATTCGAGTCAGCAGCTCCCATATCCGTGAATTGCTCGAACAAGGCCGTGTGGAGGAAGTTCAGGCGCCGCTCGGCCGGTACCATTTTATCTCCGGCCGAGTGGTCGGCGGCCATCGGCGAGGACGGCAGCTCGGATTTCCTACGGCCAATATTTCGCCCCGCACCGAAGCTCTGCCGTCGGATGGGATTTATGCGACGTTGTTGACGCTCGAGGCGACCCAGTGGCTGAGCGTCAGCAGCATCGGGGTCAACCCGACGTTCGGCGCCGGTTCTCGCACCGTGGAGAGCTTTATCTTCGATTTTAGTCGCGACATTTACGGAGAGATTGTCAAACTCTCTTTCGTCAAGAGAATCCGGAACGAGCAGCCGTTTGCTACCGTTGACCACCTGGTCGCGCAGATGCATGAAGATGTCAAGACGGCGAAAAATATCTTTTCTCATCTGAAGATCGGTCACTCGCCGCCGGTCGCCCATCGTTAGGCCCGATGTTGGTTGATAAAACAGTCGTGGGTCCCGAATCAGCCGGAAAGCGATTGGACGTTTTCCTGACGGACCGCTTTACGGCCGAGCTGCAAAAGCGCGGGATGAGTCGTTCAGCCATCCAACGGCTGATTGCGGCGGGTCGGGTCAGCCTCAACAGCCGGCGGACCAAGCCGGGAGCGCGAATCAAAGTTCAGGATGTGGTCGAAATCCAGTGGTTGCCTGTGGGGGAAAGATCTCTTACCGCCGAGGCGGTCGCCCTCGATGTTCTTCACGACGATGACGAGTGCGTCGTGATCAACAAGGCGCCAGGCGTCGTGGTTCATCCGGCGGCAGGGCATGCGCAAGGTACGCTGGTGAATGCGTTGCTCCACGCGTACCCAGGCCTCGAAGGAATTGGCGGCGAACGGCGTCCCGGCATTGTCCACCGGTTGGATAAGGAGACCTCGGGCGTCATGATCGTCGCAAAGAATGATTTCGCCTATCAAAAGCTCGCCCGGCAATTTAAGGACCGTACCGTCACCAAAGAGTATTTGACGGTCGTCTGGGGAAAGTTGCCTGCCGTTGGGGGCGTCATCGACCGTCCCATTGGACGCCATCGCTCGGATCGCAAGAGAATGTCCAGTGTCCGCGCTATTCCGCGGACCCGGCAAGCGGTCACAGAGTGGAGCCTCGAGCATTGCTTCCCGCTCGACGATCATTCAGGTTCTTGGC
>DASTOD010000597.1:0-6221 GCA_035762645.1 Binatia bacterium
GTTATGGTATGACAGTTTCTAGTTGCGAGTTTCGGGTTTTCCGGTTCGAGGCCGGACACGTCGATTGGAGATGAACTACGGGTTTAATACTGCTAAGTATCCGAACGATGCTGCCATTTTTCGAGCAAGATCACTGGGAGCTGCGTAAACGGGTCGGCTCGTGGGTTAAAGAGGGTTTAACTTCTGATCGCGAGCAAGCACCTGTTGAAGAACAGGCGCGTCAACTGGTGCGACAGCTGGGAGACGAAGGACTTCTTGCGTTTGCCGTTCCAAACAAATTTGGCGGGAAGCGCGACACCGTACAGGCGCGGGACCTTTGCCTGATTCGGGAAGAACTGGCGCGGGGCTCAGCGCTTGCGGATACGATGTTTGCCACCCAGGCGCTGGGCAGTTATCCGATCGCGCTGTCGGGAACCGAGGAGCAAAAGCGCCGAATCCTGCCGGCGGTTGCGACGGGAAAATCGATTGCAGCCTTTGCGATTACGGAACCGGAAGCGGGCTCGGACGTCGCGTCGCTCCAGACGATCGCGACACGGCGCGGAGACGAATATTGCCTGAATGGAACCAAACGCTTTATCTCCAATGCCGGTATCGCTCACAACTATGTCGTCTTTGCATCCACAGACCCTGAAAAGAAAGCCAAGGGCATCAGCGCCTTTGTGCTCGACGCCGACACGCCCGGATTACACGTCAGTGAAAAAATCGAACTGCTTTCCCCTCATCCCATCGGCGTGGTTGAATTCGTCAATTGCATTGCGCCGCCGGACGCGCTGATCGGAGCCGAAGGCCGTGGCTTGGAAATTGCGTTCACAACTCTCGACCTTTTACGCTGCACAGTGGGAGCGGCGGCGGTTGGCTTGGCGCAACACGCTCTGGAAGAAGCCGTTCGGTACAGCCGAGCACGCAAGCAATTCGGGCGGTCGATTGCTGAATTTCAAGGGATCCAATTCAAACTTGCCGATATGGCGACGGAATTGGAAGCCGCTCGATTGCTCGTCTACCAAGCCGCATGGGCGCATGATTTCGCCGACGCCGACGCCAAGGCGAAGGCGTCGATGGCGAAGTACTACGCGACGGAGGCCGCGCAGCGCATCGTGGACCAAGCGCTGCAAATCCATGGCGGTAGCGGTTTGATCGCCGGCAGTATCATGGAGCGGCTCTATCGCGACGTGCGGGCCCTGAGAATTTATGAGGGAACGTCTGAGATTCAGAAGTTGATCATTGCACGGGAACTGCTAAAGGCAACAGGCAATAGGCAATAGGCATCAGGTGTAAGGGGCGGGAGCTATTGCCTAATGCCTTGTGCCTAATGCCTGCCGCGGAGGAAGAATGGATTTTGAGTTATCGGAAGAATTAAGTGCCGTGCGCGACTTGGCGCGTGATTTTTCGGAAAAAGAAATTGCCCCGACTGCCGCTAGGGATGATAAGGAACATAAATTCCGTAAGGATCTCGTAACGAAAATGGGTGAGCTTGGTTTCTACGGCTGCGTGATTCCCGAGGCCTATGGGGGCAGCGGGCTGGGTTTTCTCGCGATGGTACTCATCACCGAAGAAGTCGCGCGGGTCCACAGCGCCATGAGAGTCGCGATCAACATGCAGATCGGCCCGGCCTTGGCCCTGCTTCGTTTCGGCACCGAGGCACAAAAGAAGCAGTGGATCCCGCCGCTCGTCCGCGGCGAGTGCATCGGTTGTTTCGCGATCACCGAGCCCGACGCGGGCTCGGACGTAGCGGCGATACGGACGACGGCGGCGCGGAAAGATAACGGCTATGTGATCGACGGCACCAAGCTTTGGATCTCCAATGCGCCGGTGGCGGACGCAGGGCTGGTATACGCCTACACCGACAGAAGTCAGAAGCACCGCGGGCTTTCGGTTTTCTATGCGGATTTTCACCAAACGGGACTCAGCCGTCGCGCGTTGACCACTCTCGGCGCTCACGCGTCACCGATTGGTGAGTTAACCTTTGAGAATTTCGAGCTGTCCGCTGAACACCTGCTCGGCAAAGAAGGCGAAGGCTTTAAGATATGTATGTGGCAGCTCAATCAAACCCGCCTAAACTGCGCCGCCGGCGCTCTGGGCCTCGCCCGCGCCTCGCGCGAAGCCGCCGTAAACTATTGCAATCAACGGGAGCAATTCGGGCAAAAAATCGGCCAATATCAGATGAACCAGGATTTGATCGCCCAGATGGTCATCCACGAAGAGGCCGCGAGACTGTTGGTTTATCGCGCTGCCTGGCTAGCGGATCGAAACCAGCCCAATAATCTTGAGGTGTCGATTGGAAAGTACGCCGCCGCCGAAGCTGCCGCGTTCGCGGCGGACGCCGCGCTTAAGATTCTAGGCGCCTACGGCTACTCCACCGAGTTTCCAGTCGAGCGTTATTACCGGGACGCCAAGTCCTACCAGATCGTCGAGGGCTCCTCGAACATCCAAAAGCTCATCATCGCGCAAGACGCGCTCGGGTATAGGAAAGCGAACCGGTAAAGCGAACTCTCCGCCCAAGGTTACAAAACCGGGCAAATGAATAATTGCGGCCTTTGGCCGAAAGTATCCGTTTGAATCCGAACCCGGATTCCGTATACGTCGTAGATCGTCTCTTCGGTTAAAATTTGCTGCGGAGACCCGTCCCGATAAATCCTTCCGTCGCGCAGCATTAGCAGGCGTGGAAAAAAAACCGCCGCGAGATTGACATCATGCAGAGCGGCTACGACAGTCACGCCGCGCTCGCGATTGAGCCGGCGCATGAGTTCGAGAATCTGGATCTGATGCTTGAGATCGAGAAAGGCGGAGGGCTCATCCAACAGGAGAATCTCCGGTTCTTGCGCCAAGGCGCGCGCGATCATGACGCGTTGTTTCTCGCCACCGCTTAGTTCGTGAAGATAGCGGTTGGCGAGCGAGGCTGTTTCAGTCAATTGCATACTCTCGCGCGCCACTTCCAGGTCGCGCGTGCCTTCGAAGGCGAAAGGACTGTGATGACTCGCCCGTCCCATCAAGACGATCTCGGCGACTGTAAAAGGAAAATTGAACTGGCTCTCTTGTGGCACTACGGCAAAAATTCTGCTCAACTCCCGCTTGCCGTAATCTATAACATTCCGTCCGTTGAGTTTGACGTTGCCGTCCCCCTTCAGAACCGCCGATAAAATCTTGAGCAGCGTCGTTTTCCCTGACCCATTGGGACCGAGAATGCCGAGCATCTCGCCTTTCTCGACGGAGAGGGACACGCCGTCAAGCACCGGGTTGTCTTTGTAGGCAAACGTCAGGTTGTCGGTTTGAATGGCCGGGTTCATAACGCCAGCTTTCTTCTTCCCTCGCGGTAGAGAAGAAAAAGAAAAAAAGGACCACCGAAGAAGGCCGTGATGATTCCGACGGGCAGCTCCGCGGGCGCAAGCAGCATCCGGGCGAGGGTATCCGCCCAGCACAAGAAAACTCCTCCGGCAAGAAAGGACGCCGGCAGCAACAACCGGTGGTCGCTACCGATGAGCAGACGCATAACGTGCGGAATCATCAGTCCAATGAAACCGATCATGCCGCTGACGGAAACCATGGCGCCGATCATCAACGACGAAGCGATGAAGACCTGCCGCTGAAGCGCGCCGGTTTCTACGCCCAGTTGCATGGCCGCTTCTTCGCCCAGCGTAATCAGATTCAGTGAAAGGCCTTTCATCCAGAGCCAGAGAAAACCGAAAATGATGTAGGCCCAGATGAAAGCGACGGTGAGATAGGCCCGGGTGGAAAGGCTGCCCATGAGCCAGAAGAGCAAACCCTGTGCCTGGTAGAAATCGACGATGGAGTTGAGAAACATGATCACGGCGGCAATAAAGGAATTGAAAATCACGCCGGAGAGCAGCAGATGATAGGGATGGAGCCGCCCGTGGAATAGAGAGAAGCGATAGACCAACATCATGCTCAACAGCGCGCCGAGAAAAGCCGCAAGCGGCACCCAGGAGATTTCACTGAAAAGCGCTCCTCCGATGGGCAGAAGCCGGTCCGGAAAAAAAATCATTCCCAAGATTCCACCCAAGGACGCGCCGCCTGACACGCCGAGCATCTGCGGACAGGCGAGCGGATTGCGGAGCAGCGCTTGAAGGACGACGCCGCAGGCGGCCATGCCGCCGCCAATGGCGACTCCCAAGAGGACGCGTGGCAGGCGCGCGCGAAAAAATATTTCCGCGTCCGGATTTGCGGAGAACATATTTTGCAAAGCTTGGGAGAGGTCGAGGCGCACCGGTCCGAGCAAAGCGCAGCCGACCACGGACAGCGCCAATAAAACCAACAGCATGCCGTTGACCAAAATCATCTTCCTACGGTCGAGAACCTTCACAGCCACTTCCTTTATTGAGTCCGCTATTGAGTCCGCGCCTGGCTTCCGCGAAGCACTCGGGATGCACGAGGCGAGCGATTTCTTCCAAACCTTCGCCGATACGGGGTCCCGGCCGTAGGATTTTGTCCGACGGATAGGGATAGACACGCCGTTCTTTTACGGCGGGAATAGACCTGAGATCCGCCCAATGCTTGGCGGATTCGCTGCGATCCGATCCCATGCCCGCTTCGATGATGACCTGCGGTGCTCTTGCGACGACGACCTCGTCGGGCAGATTGAGCCAAGGTTGAGCAGCGCTGCCGGCGATATTTTCACCGCCGGCTAGAGTAATCAGCTCGTCGATAAAATTTTTCCCGCCGACTGCCACCAGTGGCCGCAGCCCGACTGCCAGGAGAGTGAGGCGGCGCGGCGCCGGCGCGACTCGCTTCTTCACTTCATCGATTTGCCCGGTGATTTTGCGCACGAGTTTCTCGCCCGCGTCCGGATTCCCCAACGAGCGGGCGATGGTTTTAATGGAGCTCAAAATGTCGCTGACGCTCGCAAGTGAAATCAAAGTGACTTTAAGACCGAGGCGTTCCATTTCGCGCGCCGTCACCGGATCGGTGGCGCTGCTGACGCCGATCACGAGGTCGGGCCGCTTGGCGACGATCACTTCCAGACTGGGGCTCATAAATCCGCCGATCTTGGGAAGCTTGCGCGCTTCGGCGGGAAAATCGCAGTAGGTTGTCACGCCGACCAAGCGATTGCCGAAGCCAAGCGCGAACAGCGTCTCGGTCACGCTGGGCGCCAGGGAAACGATTCTTTGCGGGTGCCGCGCTGGCGCGGCTTGCGCGAACGAAGCGTGCGCAGACAAAATGACGCTCAGCACAACCAGACGAATGGCAATGATTATTCGCCAACAGCTCATCGAGCTCCCAGAGCGAAAATGACCAGGACTGAAGTCTCGCTCAATTCGCCGACGGCGCCGAAAGTATCGCCGGTGATGCCCCCCAATCGCCGGTGGAAAAATTTTTTGCTCGCTATGCTGAATACGGCAATCCAGATCATCATGGCGATACCGATGCCGTGCAAGATCGCCGCGATCAGAACTAACGTGATGAAAGTGGCGAAGAAAACATGTTTGGTTTCCAGGTGATCGATCAGATTCGAACCCAGCCCTGGTTTTGCCGCCTTGGAATGATAGCCGAGCAGGACCATCGCCCAGCGACCCAGCAGCGGCGCCGCGAGCAGGGCTCGCCAGCGCTCGGAGTCGATGCTCTCGATGGCGTGGATTTTAAACAACAGCACCAAGACAATTGCGATCAGACCGAAGGCACCGGTGTGACTGTCGTCCATGACTTGGAGGATGCGTTCGCGGTCGCCGCCGGCGCCCAGGCCGTCGAAAGTATCGCCCAGGCCATCGAGGTGAAGGCCGCGCGTGAGCAAGGCGAGGAGGCTCACGAGCACCACGCTCAAAAGCGCCGCGCTCGCATACGCCTCCAACAGGCCGTTCACGAGCGCCAAGATCACGCCCAACAAAAAGCCAATCACCGGAAAATAAACCGCAGCCCGCCCCGCCTCATGTGCCGAACGATCAGAACGTCCAGGCCACGGAAAGACCGTCAGAAACTCGAAGGCGGCGAAGAAAGCGCTCACGAGATCTTTTCCCTCACGCCGGCGGAGCCGAAGGTCGCCATTTCACGCATGATTTTTACCGATGCTTCGATGATACCCATCAGTAGACAGGCACCGGTACCCTCGCCGAGGCACATCCGCAAATCCAGAACCGGCGCCAATTTGAGCTCGTCAAGCATCAATCCATGGCTTTTTTCCGCCGAATGGTGCGAAGCGAAGAGAACGTCCCGCACATAAGGACAAAAGCGCCGGGCGAGCAGCGCCGCGGCCCCGGATATGAAACCGTCCA
>DASTOD010000598.1:0-3278 GCA_035762645.1 Binatia bacterium
CATCCCGGACAGGTCGAAGCCGCCGCCTTTTGTCGAAAGCTGATCGACGGGAGCAGCTACGTGCGAAACCTCGATGAGATCCGGGGAAAGATCGGTCAGAGTCATGCGCAAAGCGACAGAGGCATCAGCCGCTCCGAGGAGGCCATTCAAACACCGTACTCGCTCCGGTGCATTCCGCAGGGAATAGGTCCGATCCTGGAAGCGGTGAAATCGCATCATGTCGTCATCGAAAGAGAGATCAACTCCGCTAACGACAACCCGCTCATCGATGCGATCGCTGGGCGCGTCTATCACACCGGGAATTTTTATGGCGGGCATGTGGCGCGTGCCCTCGATAGCTGGAAAATCGATCTGGCGACGTTGGCGAATTGGCTCCATGCTTTGATCGCCATGGCAGTCGACGAACGCTTCAACAACGGACTGCCGCCTAACCTCGCCCCCAAACCCGGCCTTTTTTCCGGATTCAAAGGAATGCAACTCTGTTTAACAAGCCTGGTCTGCGCGCTCCGGCAGCTGGCCAGTCCGAGCATGGTCCACACTTTGCCCACCGAGCAATACAACCAGGACGTCGTCAGCCTGGGCATGCATGCCGCCTTGACCGGGATGCAAATGACCACGCTTCTGCACGATGCGGTAGCAATCGCGTTGATCACGCTCTGTCAGGCGGTCGACTTGCGTGGCGGCAGCCAAAGGCTGGGACGCGGGTGCCGCGCGGTTTATGACCGGGTAAGAAGCGGAGTGTTGTTTGTCGATGAGGACCGTCCCTTGGACGACGACATCAAAAAAGTGACGGTGATGATCAGACGGAGATCGATCCCGCTGCCGGAGGTATAAGGGGTATGAATATCTGCGATTCTCTGGAGCGCGCCAAGACACAGTTCGCGGAGAAACAGGCGCTGATCTTCAAAGGGAAGGGCACGTCCTACCGCGAGATCTACGAACAGGCCTGCCGTTTGAGCGCGGTTTTGCGCGGCCGCTTTAGCCTCGAACGGGGCAGCCGCGTTGCCATCTTCCTGCCGAACATACCGGAGTTCATCCTTTTCTATTACGCCATCCAGCGAATCGGAGCGATCGCCGCCTCGCTCAACGTGATGCTCAAGCGTAACGAGGTCGAGTTCATTCTTCGAGACTCGGGATCTCAGCTACTCATAACCGTGCCGCAATTCTTGGAGCAGGTCCCGGAGAATATTCCCTCATTGCAAACCATCGTCACTGTGGGAGAGACGAATCGCCCTGGCTGCTACAGATTCTCTGAACTATTATCCGAATCTCCGTTTCCGGAACTTCCCAGCGTTAGCCTCACCGCAGACGACGGCGCCGCTATTCTTTACACTTCCGGTACAACCGGCCAGCCGAAAGGCGTGCTGCTCACCCACGGTAATCTCATCTCCAATGCCGCGGCAACCGTTCACCACACCCGGATGACTCCGGACGATCGGCTGCTATGCTATTTGCCCCTGTTTCACTGCTTTGGACAAAATTTCATCATGAATACAGCCATGAGCGCGGGCGCAGCACTCATCCTCCATGAGCGATTCGTTCCGGACGAGGTGCTGGAATCGGCGCAGGTCAACCGAGCCTCGATCTTCTTAGGCGTTCCCGCCGTCTATCTGCGCCTCTTGACCCAGCCGGATGTCGAGAAGTATTTGCAAACCATCCGCTACTATTTCTCCGCCGCCGCGCCTTTGCCTGTGGAGGTTGTCCGCAAGTGGCGAGATCGCTTTGGCCAAACCATCTATGAAGGGTACGGGCTGACCGAGACCTCCCCCTTTGCAACGTACAATCACGACTCCGATTACCGCGAAGGAAGCGTCGGCACGGCGATCCAGGATGTCGAGGTAAAAATCATTGATCAACATGGGGCAAAGTTGCCGCCGGGAGAAGTCGGAGAGATCGCGATCAAGGGGCCCAATGTCATGAAGGGATATTTCAACCGGCCGGAAGAGACGGCCGACGCGATCCGCGACGGCTGGTTCCTGACCGGCGACATAGGGAAGATGGATCGAGACGGCTACCTTTATCTCGTCGACCGAGCCAAGGATATGGTCAATGTCTCCGGGTTCAAAGTCTGGCCGCGAGAAGTCGAAGAGGTTTTGTCGGCACACGATGGCGTGGCCGAAGCCGCCGTTATCGGCATCCCTGACCCCGTCTCAGGAGAGGCGGTGAAAGTCTTCGCCGTCCTGAAGCAAGGCGCGCGGCTGACAGAACAGGAGGTCATTGACTATTGCCGCAATCGTATGGCGGTTTATAAGGCGCCGCGTCATGTCGAGTTTATCGACGCGCTGCCGCGCAATCCTGCCGGCAAGGTGCTCAAGCGCGAGCTCAGAGCCAGAGAAGCGACCCTCACCCCTCCCTCTCCCGAACCGGTCCCTCGCCCGCCTGCGGGAGAGGGAGAGGGTGAGGGATGACCGAGCGCGTCGCGATCATCGGTGTCGGACTTATGGCTGCCCGGCCCGCCACAGAGCATCTCTCCTTCAAAGAGATGATGTTCGAGACGGCACAGAAGGCCTATGCCGACGCCGGTATCGAAGCTCGCCAGATCGACTCGTTTGTAACCTGCGCGGAAGATCTTCACGAAGGCATTTCGATTTTTGACGAATACACGCCGGACCAGCTCGGCGCGCTGCAGAAGCCCATGCACACGCTGACGCAGGATGGGCTTCACGGCATTGCCGACGCGGTAATGCAGATTCGCTCCGGCTTGGTCGGGGTTGTGGCGGTCGAGGCGCACAGCAAGAGCTCGAACCTGGAAAACCACAATTGGCTTCTCGACTATGCGCTCGAGCCGCTCTACAACCGGCCGCTCGGTTTTAACCCGCATGCGATCGCCGGACTGGAGATGAATCTCTTTCTCCAACAAACGGGGGTTACGCAAGAGCAGTGTGCCCGCGTGGTCGCCAAAAATCGCCGCCATGGGCTGAAAAATCTTGCCGCGGCCTATCCCCTGAGTCTCCGTCCCGACGATGTTGCAGCATCACCTTACGTTTTTTACCCGCTCCGCGAAGGCGAGATGGCAAAGAGTGCCGACGGCTGTGTTGTCGTCGTGTTGGCAAGCGAGAGTAAGGCGCGCCAAATAAATCCCCGGCCGATCTGGGTGCGCGGAGTAGGTTTCGCGAATGACAGCCCGACTCTGGAATCACGTGAGTGGGTCTATGCGGAATATGTCCGCTCGGCCGCCGCGCTGGCTTATCGTCAGGCCGGCATCAGCGACCCGGCACGAGAGATCGATCTCTTTGAAGTCGATGACCGCTATGCCTATAAGGAGCTGCAACATTTGG
>DASTOD010000599.1:0-2550 GCA_035762645.1 Binatia bacterium
ATATTAGACAAATGATTCTGTTGCCTGTAGTTGAATGCATGGACACTTCTAAAAATAGACCTAAGCTAGCCAAAAGAAAGGATCGAGCCATGATGGTCTGCCCGTATGATGAATCCCATCTCTTATTGATTTTGCAAACCGATCACTCACGCATAGCGGGGCTGTTGGCGGCTCACTGGGGAAACGGTCAATTTGCCCGGCCCCGGCCCTATGCGTCCATGGTGCTAGCGGCCCAGGAACACGATAGCGGTTGGTGGGACTGGGAGATCAAACCCACCCTTAATGAACAGGGCGTTCCGTCGGATTATATCGGCAGCATCAAACACTTGGGTCAAGGGGTCTGGTTGGATCTCTATCGCCACGCCGTCGAGCGTTTGGCGTCGCGCGATCTCTATGCCGCTTACTATGTTTCGATGCACGGAGAAGCGCTCCTGACTCGAGGCATGGGGCTTCTGCCGTCGATGCCCGACTACACCGGCGATCCCGCCGTACAGCAATTCATCGTGACGCAGAAAGCGTTGCGCGCCCAGTGGTTGCCGGCGTTGCGAAATGACCCGGCATTACAGGAGATGACCAGCGACGCGCACCTCTGGACCAATTTCAAGCTGATGGAGGTTTTCGATCAGTTTGCCCAATTTGTTTGCAATCGCTATCCGTTCAACAGCCAGGCACGGAAGAATGGCCCCACAAAAACATTGGCCAACGTTCCCGTTCCTGTGGCGCCAGGCAAACCGGATGTCACCATTACGGTGGACGTTCAGAACGAAACCGAAGCCGTGGTGCGTCCCTTTCCGTTCGATGTGAATCCCCTGCGCTTGTGCTTTGAGGGACGGCTTGTGCCTAATCGGCTGTTCGCCACGCCGGACGAATTCTTAGAGCATTTTTACGGCGGCGAGCGGATCGCCATTAACTATACGTTGAATGCAGCTTGACCTTTAAGTGCATCGCCTTGCCTTGGGTTAATTCAGAAACCGGTTCATGCAAACCCATGAAGGGAGAAGACTGAGATGGCACACCAGCCAGCATTAACCGCGGTATCGGCGCGAAATGTAGCTCAAACCGAGCAAGCCCTCGCGGCCCCCAAGGACTTGCGTAGCTTTCTAGCTCGTCTGATCGAACACGATCCAAGACAACTCATGGTGGTGGACAAAGAGATCGATCCGATCTTCGAGGCCACGGCTATCGTGGATCAAATGAGAACCGATGCTCGCTACCCAAACTACCCTGCGGTTCTTTTCCGGAAGATTAAGGGATCCTCTATCCCGCTGCTCATTAACCTGCAGGGCACATACGAGCGCCTGGCGCTGGCCATCGACTCGAACCTTCAGGGAATGGTGGAGGAGTTCGGCCGTCGCGAAAATTCTCCCATACCAACCAAACGGGTCGATCGCTCCCGGGCGCCGGTGAAAGAGGTTCTCTGGAAAGGTGACGATGCCGATGTAACAAGACTGCCAATCATGCGCCATCAGGAGCTCGATTCCGGCACGTACATCACCTCCGCCGTCTTCATTTTGCGCGATCCGAAAACCGGCGTCCAGAATGCGGGCATTTATCGCTCCATGCTTCACGGTAAGCACGAGGTTGGCTTCATGACCGGCGCGTTTCAAGGCGGAAACTATATTCTCGTCGAGCACCGCGAGCGCAAACAGCCGATGCAAGTAGCGATGGTCATCGGCCATCACCCTTGCCTGCTCCTAGCAGGCACGACTAATCCTCCCGGGATGGGCGGCGAGCTGGACGTTGCCGGCGGTTTGTTGCAGCAGCCGCTAGAAATGGTGCCAGCGGAAACGGTTGACCTCGAGGTCCCAGCGCGAGCGGAGATTATTATCGAAGGTGTGCTGGATACCAGTTCTGAGAACCTCCGCGAAGAAGGCCCCTTCGGCGAATATCCCCGCTACTACACCGGCGTCGGTCCCTACCCGGTGATTAAAGTAACGGCAATCACCATGCGCCACGATCCGATCTACGTTGACGTCTTCAATGCCAGCAGCGAGCATTCGGCCATCGGCGGGCTGGCGCGGATGGGCTTTTTGCTCAATCGCGCCCGCGATGTGTGCCCCAACGTCATCAACGTGCATCTGCCGATCTCGGGCGTGGCGCGCAACCATGCCTATATTTCAATGAAGAAGGTAGCCGACGGGGAGCCCCATCTCGCGGCGTTCAACTTGATGGCCTATAGCCCGGCTACCAAGCATGTCTTCATCGTCGACGACGACATCGACGTCACCAACGAAGCCGATGTTCTCTGGGCGTTGGCGACCCGCTTTCAGGCCGACAAGGATCTCGTTACGATCAACAACTCCATCGGCAGCAGGTTAAATCCTCCGACCTACGGGTACCGGCGGGATGAAAAAGGCACCCTTGAGACCAAGCTTATATTTGACTGCACACGGCCTCTTTCGGCAGGCAAATTTCCGGCGGCAACTCGCGTTCCGCCGGAGGTTAAGGCACGCATGAATCCTGGCGATTACGTGCGCCCTCTATCCGAGGGCGACCTCGCGTACCTTAGAGGAGTCAAATAAATGGCCAAGCAAGCAAACGCCCAAGGAG
>DASTOD010000600.1:0-8392 GCA_035762645.1 Binatia bacterium
GCAAATGCTGCTCGAGGGATTCCTTCTGATTCGTCAACGCGTCGATGAGGACGTCACGCGCCCGCTTGTCTACCCCATCGGGGAAAAACTGCGGCGCGGCTGGCGGTTTTTCAAAGGGGTCGAATTCAGGGAGCGGATTCAGGATCTTGTCCAACGGCGCCTCGCGTTCCTGAGCGCGCGCCGTCGCAAACGTCACCGAGGCGAAGCTTAAAAGCGCGGCGAGCAGAAAATGGCCGAGTTTTTTCCGGTTCATCGATTGAGTAGGGTCATCTTCTGCACGAATCCGCGCATGGCCTCGATTTTTCCCTGCGCTTCTACTTTCTCCAGTACTCCGTCAACCTGGGCTACTTCCGTATAGAGCTTGAGGGCGGACTTTGCAAACTGATCGAAGATCTTGAAATCGAACGCCAAACCCTCCGGATCGTACTGCGAAGCATATTCTTTGGCAAGTACGGTGTAAAAGTCGCCGAAGTCGATCAAAAAGCGAAAAATATTCTTGCTTTGGCGATGTTTCGTGACCAGCTGGCTATATCCCAAAATCACCAGTTGGTTGCCGTCTTTCAGCCGGTAGCGATTGGCTTCGACGAAGGCTACTTTGGCGCGGTCGATCCTCTCTTCTTCTTCCCGGGCGAGATATTCGTATCGGGTCCCTTGGTGTTGTTGAATCAGCTGATTCCAGGCGGAAACTTTTTCGTCCAGGCCTTGCATGTACTTGAAAGGATCGTCGGTCGCGAGCGGTTTCTCGATGATGCACGAAAAGGTCTCCAGTATCTCTGTGTTCTTGACTGCCTCCGGCCCCAGGGCGCCGTCGGTTTCGGCGACTCTACGAAAATAAGTCATCGCTTGGCCGTACTCGCGCAGCCGCTCCAGGGCCAAGGCTTTGTTGAACTGCAGGATATCGGCGAACTTCCCGGGATTCTTTTTTTCGTAATCCTGAAGACGCACGAGCGTGGCTTTCATGATATTTACCCCGGTCACGTCTTTGGGAATGGTAAAGCGGTACGTATCCTCCTTCGCAAGCCGCTGAAAGTCCTTAACGATATCGAGCAGGTCGCCCGCCGGGACGTAGCGTGCTTCCGGAGCGGCGGTTCGACTGGAGCACCCCGGCAGCAAGAACAGTCCGAAGAGCAGCGGAACACCGAGCAACCGAGGAAACCATACGCTATGAGCCATACGCTATAAGCGAAATTGAGCGCAGCCTGCTAGTCTGTTTTGATCAACGAGTAAAATAAGATCAGCTCGCCGCTCTTGGCGGCGGCGAAGTCGTGCGGAGTATTCTTGGGAATATGGCAAATCATTCCGGGACGCAATGGAATGCGGCGGCCGCCGATACGCAGCCGTCCGGTTCCTTTGACCACGTGGCAGACGACGTCTTTGTCCTCATGGTTGATCTGCTTTGGGTCTGAGCCTTTCCGGGGTCGAAAAGCGATGAGACCGCTGGTGAACTGTTTTTCTTCGAAGCAGCTCCGGTAGCGGATCTCCGGGTTGATTTCGTGAAGCGTCTTAACGGCCGTTCGGATATCAACGATGTTGGGGTTGGGCGCGGGTTCTGCTTTTCCGTCGGCATAAGCCATGGCGGCGGGCCCTTTACCCCTTGCGGTTGTGCCCATCGGGGGCTCGTTACTTCTTCACCGCCGCAACGATCTCGCGTATCGCTTGCTCTGCTCGTTCATTAGGCACGCGGCAGGAGCCGACGACCTTGTGGCCGCCGCCGCCGTAGCGGCGCAACAATTCTCCCACGTTCACGGTCGATGTCGCATTGAAGATGTTGTAGCCGACCGAGATCGCGGTCGTGTTTTCCCGTTGATTGTCCTCGGCGACTTTGACCGAGATGTTTCCCTGCGGGAAGAGGGTGTAGAGCAAAAAACGGTTGCCCTCGGGAATCTGCTCGAGGCCGCGCAAATCGACGAAGATGACGTTGCCTTGCATGCGCGTACGCGCGAGTAGAATGCCGCGCAACTTTTCTTGTTCGGCCAGGATCTGCTGGCAGCGCTGTTTGACTTCCGGATCCTGCAGCATCTCCTCCAAAGTGACTTCCCGCAGCAGCTCGATGACGCGCCGCCAATAAGGTTCGTCCTCGACGAATTTTCCATCGGTGGTCATGGAGATCAACACATAGCCTCGGGGATTGAGAACATCCTCGCGCTCGAGTTTGCCGGCGTCGATGCGGTCGGCTTCGTGGAGCATATATTTGATCCGATCAGAATTCAGGAACGCGAGCCGGCCCGCCCCCGTGGGTTCCTTGGGGTTGGCGGTCGCCGTGTAGTATTCGCAAACCACGCGGGCGGCGCTCGGCGCCAGGCGAAAGCCGCCTTTTCCCGGCATGATGGGCCGATCGAATTGCGGCGTGGTGTTGGTGATGTGATGGTCGAACCAGAGCGTACAGCTCGGATGGTACGGCAGGTTCGCGATGATGTCGCCGTTCTTCACCTCCACCAGTCCGTCCTGCATGAACTTCGGTTCGACGAACAGATAAGAATCGATCGCCTCGAATTTGGTGATCAAGGCGCCGCAAGCCAAGCCATCGAAATCGGCGCGGGTGACGAGCCTCATGCGCGAATGACCTCCTCGACCGGTGTCAATGGGAGATTGAAGGCGGCCGCCACTCCGGGATGGGTGACTTTGCCGTTGAACGTGTTCAAGCCCTTGGCCAATGCGCTATTTCGACTAAGCGCCTGTGGAAAGCCGCGGTTGGCTATCTCCAGCCCGTAGGACAGCGTTGAGTTGGTCAGGGCGTACGTCGAAGTGTTCGGGACAATGGCCGGCATATTCGTGACGCAATAGTGGACGACCTCTTCCTCGACGTAGATAGGCTCGCGGTGAGTCATCGGGCGCGACGTCTCGGCGCACCCTCCCTGGTCAATCGAGATATCGACCAGCGCCGCGCCGGGTTTCATGCGCTTGGCCAGGGAGCGGGAGATGAGCTTCGGCGCCTTGGCGCCGGGAATCAACACCGCGCCGATAACCAGATCGGCGTCGGTGACTTCCTCCTCGACGTTGGCCCGATTGGACATCAACGTCGTGACGTGGCCGCCGAGGATATCGTGGATGTAGCGGAGTTTGGATGGATTGATGTCAAGAATGCTGACGTAAGCTCCCATCCCGGTGGCGACCTGACAGGCCGCCGTACCGGACATGCCGGCGCCGAGGATCACCACTTTCCCGGGCCTTACCCCGGAAGCGCTGCCGAGCAGAATACCCCGTCCGCCGTTTTCGGCCTGTAAACACCATGCGCCGACTTGGATTGACAGCCGCCCGGCAATTTCGCTCATCGGCGTCAAGAGCGGCAGGGACCCGTCCTCGAGCTGGATGGTTTCGTAGGCGATGGCCGTGACTTTGCGCTCGAGCAGCGCGCGAGTCACGGACTCGCTGGCAGCGAGGTGGAGGTAGGTAAAAAGAATGAGGCCGCTGCGTAAAAACGCGAACTCCGACGGCTGAGGCTCCTTGACTTTCATCACGAGATCCGCCTGCTGCCACACTTCTCTGGCCGCCTCGACGACCTCGGCGCCGGCGCTCTCGTAAGCTCGATCGGAAAAGCCACTGCCGGCGCCGGCGCCTTTTTCGATCAGCACCTTGTGATCGCGAGACATGAAAGCGGCCACGCCCGTGGGCGTTACCGCGACTCGGTTTTCCTCTTCTTTGATTTCTTTAGGAACACCGACGATCATTAAAACCAAAAGTACTCGATGGGCGGCGGACAGTCAATGCGCCATCTAAGACTCGCGACGAAAGTCGCATATGGCTGATAGCTTATGGCATATAGATCGAACCAAAGGAGCCATACGCCATAAGCCATACGCTATAAGCCAGGTTTAAACCATGCGGTCCAGATGAGAAGCATCCATCCAACCAGAAAGGCGACGCCGCCGATGGGGGTGATCGCGCCGAGCCAGCGCATTCCCGTCAAGCTCAGAAGATAGAGTGTGCCCGAAAAAATGATGATTCCGACAATGAATGCCCAACCGGCTGCATGCGTGGTGGTTTGCGGCCAACGTGAAGACGCCCAGGCGACGGCGAGTAGCGCAAGGGCATGATACATCTGGTAGCGGACGCCGGTTTCGAAGATGTTGAGCATGTCGGCGGAAAGTCGTGATTTCAGGCCGTGCGCCGCGAATGCCCCCAAGGCGACGGCCAAAAACGCCATCGAGCAGCCGGCGACGAAGAAAAAACGCTCCATAGAAATAATGTGCAGCCTTTGACCGGATCACTGCGAACCCCCTCTTACATCTCCCCCGTCTCGGGGGAGAGAAGAGAGGGGGCACACGGCAGTTTCAGTAATAATAGCGAAAACGAAGGGTCATGATTATTTATTCTTTTCTAACCGCCCGGTGAAACGCCGCCTTTCTGCAGCGCGATCACTGTTTGACCCTTCTGCACGACGATCTGCTTGTAGTCGGTCCGCTTGCTCAGCGCGTCGATCAAATGGACGAGCGGCTGGCGCGAGGTGAGATACTCCTTCGGCGCGCCGGCGGCTCGCATCGCGGCAATCTCGTCTACGCCGAGATTCCAGCGCAGCAACAGCTCTTCATCGGACACGCCCTCGGCTCCGAGTTTTTGCCGCACTTCTTGAACCGTGGGCTCGGGCGGCTGCCACCGCGACCACTCCCGGGCGCGCGGACGGTCCATGATTTTCGCTTTTACCTCGGGATCCATCAACTCCGCGCCCTCGCGTCCCCAAAAGCCCAGCGCGTACTGAATGATCTGGTCTGTGACTTCTCTGTAACGCTCCCCGACGATCACGTTGATGGCGGCCTGGCTGCCGACGAACTGCGACAGCGGCGTCACCATGATCGGATAGCCGAGCTCGGCGCGAACCCGCATCGTTTCTTCCAGCGCCTGATCGAACTTGTGTTCCATGCCCACCTTACCGAGCTGGTGGCGCAGGTTGGAAATCATTCCGCCCGGGACTTGATGCTGATATTGCGTGTAGTCGTATTCCACGGGCGCGCCGATGGGAAAACCTTCGCGCTTGGCGATGGTGGTGAAGTGTTCCGAGACCGGCTTCAACAGCTCTTCGTCGATCAGAGTTTTGTAACCGAGAGCGCGCGCGTTCTTTGCAACGTTGAACAAGGATGGGTTGGAGGAGCCGTCGGCCAGCGGAGGGAGCGCGGTGTTGATGATCGCCACGCCCGCTTGGATGGCCTCCAGACAGCACAGCGGGCCCAGTCCGGTCGTGCAATGCGTGTGAAGCTCGACGGCGATGCCGTCGGCATTTTCAAAAATGATCGGCACCAAAGCCTTGACGCGTTCCGGAGTGAGCAAGCCGCCGGGATCCTTGAGGCACAGCCGGTTGACTTTAAGCGACGCGGCTTCGCGCGTCTTGCGCGCGTAGTATTCATCGGTGTGCTTCGGCGAGACCGAGTAGATCAGGTTAATAACGGGATTGATGCCGACATCGCGCGCGACCTCGACTTTATGCCGCCAGCCGGCGAGGTCGTTCCACTCCTCTGAAATGCGCGCCTCGCGAATGCCATTGGCCGCCATACGCTCCATGAAGAGGCGGTACATGGATTTAGGCGTGATATCAAAGGCGCTGAATCTGCCGGCGTTCAGCCGCAGCGGCGTGCGCTTGACGCGCTGCCGCATCTGCCGCACGCGCTCCCAAGGGTCTTCTTTCAATTCGCGCACGCATTTTTTGAGATGCGAGCTGGAGATGAGCTCGATGGCGTCGAAGCCGGCCCGGTCCATAGATTCGGCGACGGGAAGCATCATCCCCGTCGTCATGTTTTCCGCCCAGAGGCTCTGGTGGCCGTCTCGGATAGTGGTATCGACGAACTTGATTCCGTCCATAGTTAGTTAGTCAATCGCTAATTCCCCCTCCTTCAATCCTCCCCCGCGTCGCGCGGGGGAGGAAAGAGGTGGGGGCTAGAGTTGGAGATCAAAGAATTTTTTCGCGTTGTCCAGCATGATCTTTTTACGCACTTCGGGCTTGATGTTGGCCTGCTGAAATTCTTCCAGCCAGCGTTCCACGCCGATGGCCGGCCAATCCGAGCCGAACATGGCCTTGTCCTGGAGCAAGGTATTGACGTTGTGGACGAGCTCGGCGGGGAAATATTTGGGTGCCCAGCCGGAAAGATCGATGTAGTAATTGGCTTTATGGCGCGCGATCGCCAGACTTTCCGCCGTCCACGGCCAGGTCGGATGGGCGCTGATGATCTTGAGCTCCGGAAAATCGGCCGCCACTTCGTCCAGAGCGATGGGCTGGCTGTATTTGAGCTTAATGCCCATGCCGCCCGGCGTGCCGGCGCCCGCCGCCGCCATGCCGCCATGAAAAAGGATCGGCAGCCCGAGCTTGGAGCATTCTTCCCAGAGCGGGTAGAAGCGCACGTCGTTAGGAAAAAAATGCTGGCGCGCCGGATTGAGTTCCCCGATGCCGCTCAATCCTAAATCCTTACAGCGCTTGATTTCGTCGAGCGCGAGTTTTCCGGTCCACGGATCGATGGCGCCGAAGGCCAGGAAAACGTCGGGATGCTTTTTGACCGCGCTCGCCACGTGATCGTTCGGCACGGGCGTGAGCCCGGTGACGGTTTCATCTCGCGTATTCATGATGACGGCCATCATCTTGCGCGCCCTGTACTGGTCCGCCATCTCGTCGATGGAAACCGGCGGTCTCTCTCGCCCGAAATATTTCGCCATCTGCGCCGTGCGAGCTCCCTTGGCTTTCTGTGTAAACTCATCGGATAGGTGAACATGGACATCGATTGCGACAATATCCGAAGCCATAGAACTGTTTCCTCCTTAGTTATTAGGTCGTGACCCACGAATGAAATTATTCCACCTTATGGCACTGCCGGTGTTTAACTGCAACCGGGGCGAACGCTGCGCGTTCTCCAGTTTCGAGTCTCGGGTCTGGGGTCTCGAGTTCCGCCTCCCCAACGCGAAACCCGAGACCCGCAACCGAGAGGCCATCACCATAACCCGGAAAGATTCAACCGTTCGAGACCGCCGTGCGGCTTAAGTATCCGGGCTGGACTCGAATTATGGGCCCGCACGTTTTTCCAGCGTGATCGAGAAGCCGGGCTTCTGAACGTGGATCTGGCGGCAGTCGGTGCGCTGGGTCAACTGTTGGAGCAAATTCACCAGCGGCTGTTCCGCGTTTAGATAATCGAGCGGGCGGGGGTTGGCGCGCATGGCGTCGATATCTTCCTTGCCGACTATCCAGCGCAGCAAGAGTTCTTCGTCCGATACGCCGGTGGCGTTGAGCCTGCGGCGCATATCGTCCGGGCCGGGCTCATCGGGTTCCCAGCGCGCCCATTCCTTGGCGCGCGGCCGGTCCAAAATTTTCGCTTTGACATTGGGGTCCATGTCGCGCGCGCCTTCGGCGCCGGCGTGACCCAAGGCATATTTGATCACCTGATCGGTGACCTCTTTATAGCGTTCGCCGACGATGACATTGATGGCCGCCTGGCTGCCGACGAATTGCGAAAGCGGCGTCACCATGATCGGATAGCCGAACTCCGCGCGCACGCGTATGGTCTCTTCCAGGGCCTCGGCGAACTTGTGCTCTAACCCGACCTTGCGGAGTTGATGGCGCAAGTTCGAGAGCATGCCGCCGGGCACCTGATGTTGGTATTGCGAAAAATCGTATTCCACGGGCGCGCCGACAGTAAACCCTTCGCGCCCGGCAATCGCGTGAAAATGCTTTGAGACCGGTTTCAGAACCTCCTCGTCGAGGGCGGTGGAATAACCCAACGCGCGCGCGTTCTTGGCGACGTTGAACAGGGAAGGGTTCGACGAATCGTCGGCCAGCGGAGGAAGGGCGGTGTTAATCGAGCGGATTCCCAACTTGATCCCTTCGAGACAGCAAAGCGGGCCGAGGCCGGTCGTGCAGTGGGTATGAAGCTCGATTGGTATGCCGCCGGCGTTTTCGAAAATGATCGGCACCAGGGTCTGCATCCGTTCGGGCGTGAGCAGCCCGCCGGGATCTTTCAGGCAAAGACGGTAGGGTTTGAGCGAAGCGGCCTGTCGGGTTCTCTCCGCGTAGTAGTCATCGGTATGTTTGGGCGATACCGAATAGATCAGATTCAAAATAACTTTCATTCCCACCGCGTGAGCGACGCCGACCCTGAATTTCCAACCTTCATAGTCGTTCCACTCATCCGAGATGCGGGCCTCGCGAATGCCGTTGGCAAACATTCTTTCAACGAAAAGCCAGTACATCGAAGGCGGGTTGTATTCGAAAGTATGGACCCGGCCGGCAATCACCCGGAGCGGAGTTTGGGTGATCTCCTTGGCTACCCGGCGCACGCGCTCCCATGGATCTTCTTTGAGCTCGCGCACGGTTTTTTTGAGATGCGAGCCCGAGATCAGCTCGATCCCTTCGAATCCCGCTTCGTCCATGCGCTTGGCGATGGGCAGCATCATGCCGGTGGTCATGTTCTCCGCCCAAAGA
>DASTOD010000601.1:0-5187 GCA_035762645.1 Binatia bacterium
CAGAATTCCTAAGGTACGTGGAGAACTCTAACCAAAGACTTCTAATAACAGGCAGTCGCCAGTTGTGACAAATTTGGTCAACAACTACGGTTTTGGTGCGGCGATCTATCGGTTTTTGTCAAAGTCTCCGACAAGGCTGAAGTGATGGTTAGAGGCGAGGACCATTGGCGCGTGAAGCGCACGCCGTTTCGAGTTTCGAGTTTGAGTTGCTCCCCGTCTACCCCGAGTAGCGAGCGCCGCTCGCGGTATCGAGGGGCAACCCGAAACCCGAGATTCGAGACCGAGAATTTGGTTAGTCGCCGTTCGCGCGCGTTCGCGTATGGCGGGCTTGCAGGGTCCTAAGCCGCTCGTCCCATTTGGTCATGGCGGTGCGTGCTCTCGAGCATGTTGGCGAGCACACGGTGGCGCGGATCATAGCCGGGGACGCTGTCAAACAAGAGCGCCGGAGGCGTCGTCATTCGTTCTAGAATGATTTCTGTCAACGCTCCGATTTCCAAATCCCAGTGAGCGCCGGAGATTCGCTCGAGCTGTTGCAATCTTTCTACGCTCTCCAGCCAGTCTCGAAGGTCACGGGAATTCGCTGCCTTGTCTATTTTGGCTTGAGCGATGGCCATGGAGGCTCCTTCCACTACTCTACAAGGCGCGGTGTGCTTGGATGGAACAAGTCTTCAGCCGCAAGCGACCGCGCGGTTATGCCTTGGTGATCACAATAGGAAAGAAATTTGTCGAGCACATGCCGATTCGCCTCGAGTCCATAAACCCGGGGATCGGTTTGAAATATTTTGACTGGCGACGCCATGTTATTTTCTTGTTTACCTCACCTATGTCCTTTCCCGTCAGAGACTGTGTCGCAATCCGCTCGGAGCCCTTCGACAAGCTCAGGGCGAACGGGCAAGTACTTGAATTTGCTATCCGGCAACACCGTTCGTGGTGAGGCTCTCGAACCGTGAACGCTATTGCGACACAGTCTCTCACGGGAGAGGAGGAGTTGGAGGAGAGAGCTAGAGTGAGGGGGCGTTAGTTCTTCGTCTCTTCCTTGTACAGCTGCAGCGACTCCATCACCGGGCGATCGTTGATCGAGAACAGAACCGCCTCTTCATCGGCGACGTTTTCATGCGCGTGCCATTGCCAGAGAGGAATCACAAAGGAATCGCCCTTTTTCCATTCCAGGTGACCTTCGCCCACCGCGGTCCTGCCCTGTCCTTGGAAAACGTGGTAAAGGGCCGTGCTGGTATGGCGATGCATCCTGGTCTTGTCTTTAGATTTGAAGAGCTGGATCTCGCACGACATCGTCGGATAGGTAAAGCCGCCCGTCGCAGGATTAATGTAACGGAGGAGTATCCCGTCATGGGGATCACGCTCGCTGTCGCGCAGGGTCTTCAGCGCTTTGTAGGTATCATTCCAGGAATAACGAAACGGAACCCCGCGCATTTCGCCGTCCTCTTTTTTAGGCGAGCGCGCAAAGCCGAGACGGCTGAGCGATTCGCCCGTCCCGCGGGTGATGGGCTGTTCGTTTTTTTCATATTCCTCGAAAAAAAGAACATTGAACGATTGGATGAGCGGCCCATCGAGGCCATCCAACCAGATGATCGGCTGGTCGGATTCGTTGTGATGGTCATGCCATGTCCAATTTGGCGTCAAGATGAGATCGCCCTCTTCCATCGGAAAGCGTTCACCGTTCACGGCGGTATACGCGCCTTTTCCCTGGACCACGAAACGGATCGCCGCCATATTGTGGCGGTGGGCGCGCGCGACCTCGCCCGGATTGACGATGGAGAAAGTGAATTGCAGCGTGTGAGAGGTGGACTTAAGGGGCATGTGCGGGTTCACCAGGCGAATTGCGCGCCGCTCCGCCTGTTCGATTCCAATGGTTTCACTTGCTTTCATCAAGCCGTCGAGCAGGCCTTCCCATTTCCAGAGATAGGGCGCTTCGGGGGCGTGAGACGGCACCCTGGTTTTCCAGAAACCGGAGAGTTGATTTTTCGCTAATTCATCGTCCAGCTCTGAAAGTTTCATGGCCGGGCTCCTTTATTTTTATTTACACCGCGGATCCGCCACAGGACGGATCAGCCATAATTTTAAAGGCCGAGGCGCCGAGGACGCGGAGAAAATCGAATGAGAATAATCTCATCGCGCCAAGAGCGCCAAGGACGCAAAGAGGATGCGACTTTACTGGGCGCTTTGCGCCCAATAAACTTCTCTGCGATCTTTGTGCTCTCTGCGGTTAAAATTGTCTTATCTTTCCTTGGCGCCCCCTTCGACTTTGCTCAGGGCGTGCTTTGCGGCTTTGCGCGAAATAGGGTTTTTCCACTCTGCGTACCCTGCGGTGAATCCTGCTTGAATTAGGACGCCTTGGACATCGCCTGAGCCATGCCGCCGAAATATACCCGATGGAGGTCCATCGACTCCTTGGCGGTATCGATCACTCCTTGTTCGGTTCCCGGGGCGACGTGTTTCTCGAGAACATCCACAAACATGTCGGAATGTTTTACATCTGCTTTGCTATGTACGGTGAAATTGGGCATCTGATCGTCGCGGAAATTGAGATCCCGGCTCCAGATCTTGTAAAGACGGCTGCAATTTCCTCCGCCGATATCGCCCAAAAGGCGATCGTCATTGGTCCATTCCGCAATCGTCGATGCCGCGATCGCCTCCTGCCACGGCCGATGGCGCGCAAGCCAAAACCAACCGTACACCGCTGCCTTGGTGGTCGGCAGGGCTTCTGCCTGAAGGACATCTTCTGCGCTTAAACCGACTTCTCTTCCCTGCCGAAAGATGAGGTCCAGGTGCCCTGCTTTGGAATGCTCGTCCTCGACCAGTTCTTCGTATTCGTGAGCCAGTATTCTTTGTTTGACCTCGAAGTCCGGACAATTCGCCGCCACCTGCGGCCAAAAATTTCTTCTCTGACGAACGTAAATCCCGAGCTGCAGAAGATAGATCCGCGCTCGTTCCGCAGACATTTTGATCGAGTAAAAATGCTCCATTTCGGGAGAGAGGAATAAATCCCGGACACAATCTCCCAGTTTTTGGCGCCATTCCTGCCCTTTCATGATACCTCCGAATCTCGGTCTAGTGTGAGCGAAGATCTCGCGCAATTCCCGGCCTTGCGTACAGTACTCCCATACCTCAGTCCGTCATTCCCGAATGCTCGTATCGGGAATCCAGGCGAAAATTCTGACCGGACCCCCGATAAAACATTCGGGGCTGCCCTACACGATACCCCTCAGCCTGGCTGCCGCGTAGTTCAGTCTTGATGATCCGTTTCGTCTCTGCCAGGGGCATTGATTTTTTAGCACTAGCCGATCCCGTAAATGGTTGTCAAGCAGGGGTATTATGGGTGCGGTGTTTGGGTCCACTTACTAAGGAGTTCATTGGTTAGTAGACGTGCGTGCGACTACCAAGGGACGAGTCATGGAGAGCGCGGGCACAAGACATGAAGGTTAAGTTCAGCCCCGGACCAATGGAATAAGCACCCTTGGAGTGGACGGGGTGGCGGCCTACGAGGCACAGGCCCATTGACCGCGCTTGGAAGGGCTCGCCCCTTGGTTTCGGAGCGCCGCAACATGTCAAGATACTAATGAACTGCTTAATAACAGTGCGTTTCCTTCCTTGAAATTGCCTCGAAGACGGCCTAGTAAATACTGTGGTTTCCGTACACCCGCGCTACCTGCCGCTCCCTTACCAAGATTCACCGGAATCGGGCCGCTTGATTCTGCGCGATGGAACGACAGCAACGATTCGCGTCGCCCAACCCCCGGATCGCGAGTCGATAACCCGCTTCTTCGCCTCGCTCTCAAAGACTTCAAGCTGGCAACGCTTCTTTTCTTTTGGACAGCCTCCGCATCAGCTGATTGACTCGTTTTGCGATAACTCGAACCCGCGCAGCCGGCTTACCCTGATTGTGACCCGCTCCTCGAACAGCAGCTCCCGAATCATCGCCACAGGTAATTATGTCGCGCGGGATGAAACCACGGCTGAGGTCGCGATGGCCGTGGACGACAAATTCCAAGGAAAAGGAATCGGCATGCTCTTACTCGAACGCTTGGCGACCTTGGCGGCGAACAACGGGTTTCGCCGCTTCTGGGCCGTCACTATGTTTGAAAACCAGCCGATGCTTGAAGTGTTTCGAAACTCCGGCTTTGAATGCCACACCCGCTTAGACGGCAGTTATATAGAGATCGATTTTCCCGTTATTCCCACTGAAGCGAGTGTCACCCGGGCCGAGATGCGCGATCGCGTTTCCACCGCCGCCTCCATACGGCCGTTTTTTCACCCTCGATCCGTTGCCGTGGTCGGCGCCTCGCGCCGTTCCGAAAGCATCGGCGGTCGAATCATACGTGCAGTTGTCAGCAGCGGTTTTCGCGGCGCCATTTACCCGATCAATCCCAAAGCCTCCTATATAGAAGGTCTCACCGCCTACCCTACTTTGCGCGCTTTGCCCGAAGCGCCTGACCTTGCGGTCATTGCCGTGCCGAGAGAGGCCGTGCACCAGGTCATTGATGATTGTGCGGCGCGCGGCGTGAGAGCCGTCGTCGTGATTACGGCGGGCTTTGCCGAAATCGGACCGGAAGGACGGGAGTTGCAGCAAAGGCTCGTCGACAAGATCCGCGGCTACGGCATGCGGATGGTGGGACCGAACTGTCTCGGCTTGCTCAATACCGATCCCGCCGTCCAATTGAACGCTTCCTTTTCTCCGTTCTCCCCGATGCCCGGTCACATCGCATTTTCATCGCAAAGCGGCGCGCTCGGACTTGCCATCCTCTCCCTATCGCGCGAGCGCAAACTGGGCCTGTCGCATTTTGTCAGCGTGGGCAACAAAGCCGATGTTTCGGGCAACGATCTCCTGCTTTATTGGGAGGAGGACGAGCGGGTTCATACCATCCTCTTGTATTTAGAGTCGTTCGGCAATCCGAGGCGATTTGCGCGAATCGCCAAACGCATCGGCCGCCGCAAACCCATCGTTGCCGTGAAAGCGGGGCGCACGGGAGCGGGTCGTCGCGCCGCCGGTTCCCATACCGCCGCGCTGGCTGCCAGTGACGCGGCGGTGGAGGCGCTGTTTCATCAGGCCGGGGTCATTCGCGCGGAAACGCTGGACGAAATGTTCGATCTTGCCACGGCCCTCGACAAGCAGCCCCTACCGAACGGGCGGCGGGTGGCGATTCTTACGAATGCCGGCGGCCTGGGCAT